>JAHRAO010000014.1 GCA_020027215.1 Gammaproteobacteria bacterium | reverse complement strand
TATAATTGGGATGCCTTGCACCATCTGCCCTTCGGCATTGTAGATAGCGGACGGGCTCTTTTCAGATATAATACGCCTCTGCTAACTCAATGATTAAAAAAGGGAAATTTGTTTAGGAGCGGGTTCTGTCGGGGTGCGTTTAGCGCCCCGGTAAACCTGCATGCGTTCAAATTGCTTTTCGGTGATTTTTAATATTCGTACTTCGCCTTTTGGTGGGAGTACGCCTCGAACTCTGCGGCAAAATATTTCAGCACTCTCTTCGCTAGCACAGTGTCTGGTATAAACTGAATATTGAATCATGACAAAGCCGCTATGTATTAACCCAGCAACGGAGTCGTTGAGAGAACACTATGGGTATCATGGTATAAATTTTCTGAGAAAATACCGATACAATGGTAATTCATCACACATTAAAAAGGCGGATGTCATTCTTTGAGTTGAAATAGCATATTTTTTCCTCCATATTAACACAATAAGAAAGGTGATATAGTGACCTTTGCTGAACGGGCATAATTTTCAATAAATGGAACTCATTTATGGCACAAAAAAATAAACAAACCTTAACTTTTAAAGCAGAAGTTACTCAATTATTGCATTTAATTATCAATAAACTTTATAGTGATCGCGAGATTTTCTTACGTGAACTCATTTCTAATGCTGCCGATGCTATTGATAAACTGCGGTTTAGCGCTTTATCCGATGAGAAATTATTAGAAGGCGATGCTAATTTTTACATTGAAATTGATTATTCGCCTTCCGAAAACACTTTAACGATTATTGACAATGGTATTGGGATGTCCCGAGAAGAGATTGCTGACAATTTAGGTAAGATTGCCAAGTCCGGCACAGCAGAATTTTTATCGGCATTGGAAAAAACACAACAAAGTGATGCCAGCCTGATCGGACAATTTGGAGTCGGTTTTTATTCGGCATTTATGGTTGCTCAGCGGGTGGATGTCTTTTCGCGACGGGCAGGGCTGGGTGAAGAAGAATCGGTCCATTGGAGTTCTGAAGGTGACAAAAAATTCTCGGTTTCTCCATATATTCAAAAAAAGCGCGGGACACGCATTCTGTTGCACTTAAAAGAAGATGCGGCCGATTTTTGTCAAGAATGGCGCCTCCGCCAATTAGTTAAAAAGTATGCGGACCATCTAGCCGTGCCCGTTAAAATGCTGACCACCGATCAGGAAAAAGAAAAAGCCACCGCAGGTCAATTAGAAGTAGTGAATGAAGCAGTGGCATTATGGACAAAAGCAAAAAACAAAATCACTGAAAAAGAATATTATGATTTTTATCAATATCTTACGGGGGATACCACAGATCCTTTAGCTTATACGCATCACGCAGTAGAAGGAAAATTGGAGTACACCAGTTTGTTATTTATCCCACGTGTTGCGGCATTTGATTTATGGCAACGCGAGCAGGTTTTTGGCTTAAAGTTATATATCCAACGCGTGTTTATTCTCGATAAAGTCTCTGAATTCCTCCCGCCATATTTGCGTTTTATCAAGGGTATCCTTGATAGCAATGACCTATCGCTCAATATCTCGCGTGAAATGTTGCAACAGGATGCTCAAGTGCAAGCAATGCGCCAAGCATTGACAAAACGTGTATTAGATATGCTTGATAATATTGTCCAGAAAGAACCCGAACTTTACCGACAATTTTGGCGGGAGTACGGACAAATACTGAAAGAGGGTCTAGCCGATTTGTCTGCCGATAGGACACAACTCCTTTCATTATTCCGTTTTGCTTCAACACATGATGATCGGGAAGAGCATACCCACTCGCTCGAGGATTATGTATTGCGGATGCAAAAAGAGCAGAAAAATATTTATTATTTACTCGCCGAGAGTTTTACTCTTGCTAAAAATAGTCCCCATTTAGAGCAGTTACGCGCCAAGGGAATAGAAGTTCTCCTGCTCACTGATCGCATTGATGAATGGGTTGTTTCATTCATACCGCATTACAATGATAAACCATTCAAAAATGTGGGCAAGGGGGAGTTGGAAGAATTAGCCGCGGACTCGGTAGAAAAAAGCGATGAACACAATGCCTTGATTGAGCGATTACAAGCGGTATTAAAGGATAAAATCAAAGAAATCCGCCCTGCACACCGTTTAGTCACATCTCCAGCCTGTTTAGTACACAATGAAAATGATATGAGTCCCGCGTTGCAGGCGGTAATGAAGGCATCGGGGAAGGAAGTAGAAGTGACCCTGCCTATTTTGGAAATTAATCCCAACCATCAGTTGATTGAGCAAATCGGTGCCGAAAAAGATGATGCTCTTTTTGCCGAATGGGCATGGCTCCTCTATGAACAATCCCATCTCGTTGCCGGTATACCTTTAGAAGATCCGACTGCATATGTACAACGAGCCAATAAATTTTTGATGCAACAGACTACTGAATGAGTTTATCTCCACGTTCGGTGGCTGTTTTAGGTGGCGGATATTTTGGTACCGTTATTGCCGATTTATTAGCTCGCAATGGTCATCGCACTCGTTTATGGTTACGTGACCAAAGAACATTCACTGAAATTACGCAACAACAGACGAACAGCCGATACTTACCCCATTACAAACTCAGTCCGGCGCTGGAAGTGACGACCCATTTATCCGCTATTAGCGATGCCCAATATGTCTTTGTGGTTGTGCCCAGTTCATCGTGCCGGCAAGTTGCACGTCAGTTAGCGCAAGTGCCGTTGGCGGATAAAACAATTGTGGTGAGTGCGATTAAGGGCATTGAAACCAAAGGATTTACCCTCATGAGTCAAGTATTAGCGGAGGAATTACCCAATAAACCTATTGCCGTACTGAGCGGCCCTAATCTTTCCGGAGAAATTGCCGAGCGCCATATTACGGCAACAGTGGTTGCCCATCAAACCCCTGCTGTGGCGAGCCAATTACGTGATGTGTTGAATAATGACTACTTTCGCGTCTATACCAGTCAAGATATTCGTGGTGTAGAATGGGGTGGTGTATTAAAAAATGTTTATGCTTTAATTGCTGGATTTATAAGGGCACAGCAGGTTGGACATAATTCGTTTAGTATGTTTATTGCGCGCGCTTTAGCTGAGATGAGCCGTTTTGCCCATTATTTTGGTGCCCATCCAATTACGTTTTTAGGTTTATCAGGAGTAGGGGACTTGATATTGACTTGCACTTCAGAAAAAAGTCGCAATTACCGCGTCGGTTATGCATTAGGACAAGGGCAATCTCTTAGCACAGCACTCAAACAAATTAACCAAACAGTAGAAGGGATCAATACCCTGCGTATCGTTAAGCGCAAATCCGATGAAATAGGAGTATCTATGCCTTTACTCAATGCCGCATATAATTTACTCTATGGCCAAGGGAATATGGAATTAGCGCTGACACATTTTATATCTTTGGAACAGAAGAACGATGTTGAGTTTTCGATATGAAATATTGTTCTGCATGCGGACATTTTTTAGTAGAGTATATTCCCAAGAATGACCATTTAGTTCGCCATGTGTGTGACCACTGTGGCACAATCCATTATCAAAATCCTTTAGTGGTGACTGGATGTATTCCGATAGATGGCGATCGAGTCTTACTCTGCAAACGGGCGATTGAACCGCATGCTGGAAAATGGACTTTGCCTGCCGGTTTTTTAGAAAATGGCGAAAGTGTTATGCAAGGAGCAGTGCGCGAACTCAAAGAAGAAGCTTGTGCGCAAGCAATTGATGCGCAATTTTATGCTATGTATGACCTACCACATATACATCAGGTACACATCTTTTACCGTTGCCATTTAGATATCAATTACGGCGTAAATCCCGGAATAGAAAGTACTGATGTTCAATGGTTTCGTCTACAGGAGATTCCATGGAATGAATTAGCTTTTCAAAGCGTGCGGCAAGCATTGATCGATTATTCCGCCGATCGAGATCAACAATCCTTTTCTGTGCATACACATTGCATTAGCCATTAAAGTTACCACAGGTCCTAATCGGTTTTATCACTATTGATCACTGTGGTCAATGCAGACGTGATTAAGCCAGTTGGCACGGCGATAACCCCCAACCCAATCGCTAAAACAAAAAAGGTAAATATTTGTCCACCAACTGTAATAGGGTAAATGTCACCATAACCAACCGTGGTGAGTGTAATGAGTGCCCACCACAAACAATGAAACACTGATGGTTTTAATTTTCACAATCATTAATATAATACAAGGCCATTGCATTCATTTAATATTTGTTCGATGAATGCATATCAATGTAATTTTTTTACTTCAATGCAGGCTCAATCGTGCGTGTAAAGACGACACACTCTCCTCGTTGTGCAGACTTAACATTAGAGCCCTGTTGGTTTTCTATTGAAAAAGAAAGAAGTCTTAAGAGTACATACTTGGCACATTACAATGACATGCACTATGCAATGGTCTTAATATATAATAGAATTCATATGTTAAAAATTAGAGACACTGCACCACTTTTTGCTTTACCCAATCAGGATGGGAAAATAATCTCTCTCAGCGCATTGCGGGGTAACACGGTGGTGTTGTACTTTTACCCGCGAGCCATGACACCAGGATGTACTCGCCAAGCGCGCGGTTTGTGCACCCTGCATCAAGAATTAGCGCACTCAAAAGCAGTGGCGTTCGGTGTGAGTCCAGATAAACCCGCCCGCTTGATTCGATTTAGAGAAAAAGAAAGCATCAATTTTGACTTACTCTCCGATGAAGACCATGAAATCGCCAATGAATATGGCGTGTGGGGAGAAAAAAAGTTTATGGGTAAAAAATATATGGGAATTCTACGCCAGACTTTTATTATTGATCACACAGGGCGTATCCACGATAAGATCGAAAAAGTCAAAACGGCAACGCATCACAATCAAGTATTAGATATTTTGCGGACGATGTAAATAAGGCTGGCGCTCCCAATGGGCGCAGGCTTACTGATCGTATTTGCGCACCGATAATTGCGGTCGAGAGTCAAAAATGGGCATGGCATCCACTAATATGCTCGCACTTTCGTACAAAAATGGATCCTTTTCCACATCAAAAATATCTTCTTCCTCTGGTTTGACTTCGTCGGCTAATTGCGGAAGGGGATCGCTGACGGCATGGCCCTTATCGTTCACAACAACAGTATCTGTAGACGCTTTCGCCTTATCGCTTGCGCTGTCATCCTCGTCCTGTGGCGGTAACCCTTTGGCAACGCGTCTTTGATTGTCTAAACGCCGGCGCTCGCTTTTAAGATAATCGCTGCGTTTTTTGCGGACATCTTCATTCAATGAAATAAAATCTTTAATTTTATTGCGCTCGTTAAAAGCCAATTGTGCTTCTTGGAAAACAAAATCTGGATTGCTCGGCAACCTATCTTTATGCTGTGTAATTAAAGAATCAATTTTTTGTGGAATAGGGTGGTATTTATAGTAGCGCACCTGATCGACTTGATCCCATAGGAGAGCATTGGAGAGGGCACTTTCGCCGATCACTGTCGGGTCATGGGCCATGGGAAATAATATATCTGGAGTGACCCCTTTTAATTGTGTACTCTTGCCTGAAATACGATAAAATTTTGATTCAGTTAATTTGAGCTGACCATGACTTAAATTGACTAAAGTTTGTACCGTCCCTTTGCCAAAAGTTTGACTCCCTAAAATTAATCCACGTTGATGATCTTGAATCGCTGCGGCAAATATCTCTGAAGCCGATGCGCTTAAACGATTGACGACGACAGCTAAAGGACCTTTATGGTAGTTAGAGCGGCGCTTTTTACCGCGCCGAATAAAACGGTTATTACGATTACGGATTTGCACGGTTGGGCCTGAACGGATAAATAATCCTACCAAGGCATTTGCTTCATCTAATGACCCCCCACTATTATTCCGTAAATCAATAATGAGCCCATCAATTGTATTTTCTGTGGTGAGTTCATCTAACAACCGCCGCACATCACGGGTTGTGCTGCGGTAATTTTTTTCTCCGCGATACATCGCCTCAAAGTCGGTATAAAAAGTTGGTATATCAATGACCCCAATGCGCAGGGTGTTCCCATTGTGTTCAATGGGAACCACTTGTGTACTTGCCGCTTGTTCTTCTAATTTGACTTCGTCACGGATAATGGATATTAACGAATGTTTATCGTCGGGGTTATTTTGGGCGGCAATAATTTTTAAGCGCACAGTGGTATTTTTTTTGCCGCGAATGAGCTGTACGACATCACTGACTTGCCAACCAATAATATCCACTATTTCGCCATCGGCACCTTGTCCAACGCCGATAATACGATCAGCGGCTTGCAAAGTACCCTCTTTGTCGGCAGGGCCAGCAGTAATGATACGATATACTTTAGTGTAATCGCCATCTTGCAAAAGCTGTGCTCCGATACCTTCTAAAGAAAGGCGCATCCCAATATAAAAATTTTCCGAATTGATCGGACTGAAATAATTGGTATGTGGGTCGTAAAGGGAAGTATAGGCATTGACAAAAATATCAAACACATCTTCTGATTTAATGCGTTTAACATAGCTCAATTGATCGGTTAAGCGTTTACGCATCACCGACTGAATATTATCGGCATCGCTATCATTAATTTTCAATTCCAACATTTGATGTTTAAGTCGTTTACGCCATAAATTATCTAAGGTTTTTCTATTCGGCGCCCACGCTGCTTCTTTACGATCTAAACGCATTTGTTCATCGCGGGTAAAATCAAACGATTGCAATTGTTTATCTAACTTACTGATCTGCCATTCAAGGATTTCTATACTGCGTTGGCGAAAGCGATTATACATTTCGTAAACCGGCAGTAAATTACCATTCACAATGGCGTCATCCAATTTCGTGCGGTACGCTGCAAAATGTTGGATGTCTTTGTGGAGCATAAATAAACGTTGCAGATCTAATCGTTCCCAGTAACGATTAAAGAGTTGTTGCGATAATTGATCATTTAAGGCCAATTGCCGATAGTGAAATTGATTCAATTTTTGTTGAACTTCTTGGATGATTTTGCCGTGTTTGGGTATGGGGGCTAATGGAACGAGTTCGCCCGACGGGTCTAACGCTGGTTGATGCTGTTCTAATGCCGATGTTGCACCAATATAGTTAGTCGGCGAGAAAAAGAGGAGCGCAAATAGAAAAGCCGCAGAGAATGCGGTTTTTATTATACCGTTTTGTTTATTTAACATAATATATATTATGCGCAATCATTTACAATAGGCGCTTGATTTGGTGCAAACTATTTTCAACGGCGTGTTGGAATTTCGCCATCAATTTTTTCTTCTCGGTATAAGAAACCGTGTAAATGTCGACATCATCGCGTTGTTGCCATAAATACTCATCGCTGGTGATGAGTTCATCGACCAGTTGATGTGTGATGGCGTCTCTGCCAAACCAAAATTCGCCAGTGCACACTGTCGCAATGTCGACTTGCGTGCGGTAGAGGGCGATAAAATTTTTGAATAAATAATGTATTTGCTCAATATCGGCTTGCATTTTAGTGCGTCCTTGTTCAGTATTTTCACCAAATAGTGATAAAGTGCGTTTATATTCACCAGCGGTCAACATTTCATAGTCAATATTATGCTTCTTGAGCAAACGATTAAAGTTGGGTAATTGGGCGACCACACCAATTGAGCCTACTACGGCAAATGGTGCGGCGAGAATTTTATTGCCGATACACGCCATCAAATAACCACCACTCGCGGCGACCCTATCAATACAGATCGTCAAGGGAATACCATGATTGCGTACGCGTTCTAATTGCGATGCCGCTAATCCGTAACCCGATACTTCGCCACCCCCGCTCTCTAATTTAATGACGACCTCATCTTGTTTTTCGGCAACCGATAAGACTGCGCTAATTTCTTCGCGAAAGAAATTAACTGCCGATGCGACGACATCACCCTTAAAGCGTATGACATAAATCCTTTTTTTGCGCTGACTGGGCTCCTGCTTTTTTTCTTTCTTCTTCGTTTTTTCTTCCCGTTTGTGGATGCGATCTAATTTTTTGCGTTCCGCAGATTCTAAAATTTCATTGTGTAAGATGTTGCGATAGGATTGAAAAATGTCGTTGAGCTTAGAGACCTTCAATTGCCCTTTTTCAGCATCATGGCGATTTTTAGTTCCCATGGCAATAATGAAGCCAACGATAACGCAAATGAAAATAGCCACTGTGAGCATTTCGGCAAAAAAGAGGATGTATTCAATTAACCAATCAGGCATGGAGCATTATCTGTGCATTTATCAATAAACCGCCCTTTATTTTATCAAAAAAAGCCCTTGAATATTCATTTTACTCCCCGACGCTTGTTACTGTAATATACGCTACAATGAATATACACACCTGTGCCAACTTGTTCAAATGTAATCACTATGCACCATCAATTCCCTGTTTTACAATCTATTACCCCGAGCAATATGCCGGGCGTGTATCAAATGTTTGATACGCGAGGAAAAATTTTATATGTGGGCAAGGCAAAAAACTTAAAAAAAAGGATCGCGTCCTATGCACAAATAATTCAGAGCGATAGCAAAACTAGGGCTTTATTGAGCAAAGTGTCCCGTATGGAAGTGACTATTACGCATAATGAAACTGAGGCACTCTTGTTAGAATGCAACTTGATTAAAACACACCACCCTCCTTATAACATTTTGCTCCGCGATGATAAATCCTACCCTTACCTTCATTTATCATCGCATCACGACTTTCCTTACTTGCGCTTACATAGAGGAACACATACGGGTGATGGGACTTATTTTGGCCCCTACACTACCCTCAGCAGTATGCGTCACACCATGTCGCAACTGCAAAAAATCTTTCAAGTGCGCCAATGCAACGATACCTACTATAAAAACCGTACCCGCCCTTGCCTGCAATATCAAATCAAACGCTGCACTGCCCCATGCGTTGGTTATATTACCAAAGAGGATTACCAAGAGTCGGTCAATAGATTGCGTTTATTCTTGCACGGCAAGAATCGGCAACTCATCACTCAACTCACCCAGGCAATGCACAAGGCATCACAAGAACAATTATTTGAAAAAGCGGCGTACTACCGCGATCAAATTGCCCACTTGCACCAATTGCAAGAAGAGCAGTCCGTAATAGGGAGCGGACAGGATGCCGATGTACTTGCTGTCGCAATTGCCGAGAATACTGCCTGCATACATGTTATGTCCGTACGGGGTGGGAAAGTAACCAGTAGCCGCAGCTACTACCCGCGTATGCAATTAAATAATACGCCTCACGATGTCTTGTGTGCTTTTATTGGTCAATATTACATAGGGTTTCGCCATATTCATATTCCGCCAGTGGTTGTATTGGATAGAGCATTGCTTGATCGCCAATATTGGGAACAAGCTATTATGGAACATACGGGACAGCGTGTTCGCTTGCAACGTGGAGGGCATGGTGCGCGGGCACTCTTGTTGCGTTCAGTGCGTAAAACCGCCCAACAAAACCTCATTCTGCATCGCAACCAACGCCACGCAAAACGTATGCAACAACTTTGGCATAAGGCTTTTGGATGTCCTCACACTCCCGAACGCTGGGAATGTTTTGATATTAGCCATTTTGCGGGCGATCAAACAGTCGCATCATGTGTGGTATTTACGCGCGAGGGCCCTGCTAAAACAGAGTATAAAATTTTTAATATCACAGATGTCTCGTCAGGTGATGATTGTGCTGCCCTCGAACAGGCCTTAACTCGGCATTATAAGCGCCGTCTTAAGGAAGCACACCTTTTACCTGATGTATTATTAATTGACGGTGGTGCGGCGCAATTCCAGCGCGCAGCACGCGTGTTAGAATTGCTATCCATATCAGGTGTTTTATTATTGGGTATTAAAAAAGGAGTCCATAGACGTGCAGATGAAGACACTGTTTTTACTGTGCATGGAGATTATTTAGATCGCCATCGCCACCCAGCGGTAATGAAATGGTTACAACATATGCGTGACGAAGCACACCGTTTTGCCCTCTTCCGCCATCGGTACAAACAACGCAAAAAAATTACCCGCTCTACTTTACTAGACATTCCAGGGATCGGGGAGATACGTTGCAAGAAATTACTCCGTCACTATGGAGGATTGCAAGGCATTATGCAAGCGGATATACAGCAACTCAGTGCTACGCCCAGCATGAATACGCATCTCGCGCAATCACTCTATCAGGCACTGCATTCTTGAATTTTCCTACTTCATTAACAGTATTTCGTATCTTATTGATTCCGTTGCTGGTAATCGTATTTTATCTGCCATTTGATTGGAAATATTATGCTTCGGTTGCTATTTTTAGTGTGGCGGCAATTACAGACTGGTTTGATGGTTTCTTAGCCCGCCGTTATTCACAAACCACTCGTTTTGGCACTTTCCTCGATCCAGTGGCAGATAAATTATTAGTCATCGCTGCGTTAACTCTCCTTATTGCCGAGAATGCTGCCCCGTGGTTTACTATCCCTGCATTAATTATTATTATCCGCGAAGTATTGGTCTGTGCGCTGCGTGAATGGATGGCTGAGGTGGGTAAACGGCAAACAATTGCCGTATCCATGATCGGTAAAGTGAAGCTATTTTGCCAAGTGTCGGCTATTATTGTCTTATTATTTGCCAGACCTGAAGAACAAGTCTTATTATTTACTACGGGCGTGGTATTACTTTATATTGCGGCTTTTTTTACGATTTGGTCGGTGATACATTATTTTTATGCCGCGTGGGACACCATGCCGATGAATAAGTAATATGAGCGAAATAAAGCCGCATATTGCTTTTGCAGAGGGTTGGGGCATTTGGAGCGATGAAGGATCTTGGATCAGTGCCCGCTTTCCGAGCCCGCAACTTTTGCCACTGAATACATCACTCCCCCACAGTATAGATAACGCATTGCTCGCACAAAAAAGTCAACTATTGTCTTTATCCCCGCCAGAAAAACGGAATCGTTATCTTGCGGTCGCCTGTCGCACTGACATCCCTCCTACTACAGCTATGGATGCTTATTTACGCTTACACTTACTATCCCATCGTCTGCTTAAGCCCAACCAAGTGAATTTAGATGACATATTTACCGTACTCCCCACTGTTGCCTTTACGCATCGCGGCGTGTTTACCCTCAATGAGTTAGATAAAGAATTGAAGAAAACAGATTCTGAAGTGCATATATATTCTATTGATAAATTCCCTGCGTTGTGTGATTATGTCGTCCCAACTGGAGTACGCATTGCCGATGCGCGCCGTGTTCGCCTCGGCGCATATTTAGGCGAAGGGACGACAGTCATGCACGAAGGTTTCGTCAATTACAATGCTGGAACAGAAGGACCGAATATGGTGGAAGGACGGATTTCTGCTGGGGTTTTTGTCGCCGCCCATTCCGATTTAGGCGGTGGCTGTTCAATCATGGGAACCTTATCGGGAGGTAATCAAACGCAAATTAGTGTCGGTCAACACTGTTTGATCGGTGCCAATGCTGGTATCGGCATCTCGTTGGGCAATGGCTGTACTATTGAAGCGGGCTTATACCTCACCGCCGGAGCAATTGTATCGGTTTTGGATGAGCACAATCACCCACAAAAAACAGTCAAAGCTAAAGATCTTTCCCAACACGACAACCTGCTTTTTCGGCGTCATTCACTCAATGGACGCATTGAATGCCTGCCCAACCCTCACCCGATTGCCTTGAATCCACAATTACATTAGTATAATTTTTATGACATCTCCGGTCATTACGCTTGCCTGTGAATTAATTGCCCGTCAATCGATCACTCCAGACGATGCTGGGTGCCAAAAAATAATTGCCGAGCGGCTCAAAAAAGTTGGATTTGCCACTACCGCATTACGTTACGATACTGTGGATAACTTGTGGGCAGTGTGTGGAAATGCGAAACCCCTCCTCGCTTTTGCTGGACATACAGATGTTGTGCCCCCCGGCGATATCGCACAATGGAATACGCCTCCTTTTGAACCGACTATTCAAGATAATTTACTTTATGGCAGAGGAGTGGCGGATATGAAAGGCAGCCTTGCCGCTATGGTGATCGCCAGTGAATCTTTTGTGATGGATTATCCCCAACATAATGGACAAATTGCTCTCTTGCTGACCAGCGACGAAGAAGGAACCGCCATCAATGGCACCCGTAAAGTCATGGAATATCTGCATACGCAGCATATTGACATTAACTGGTGTTTAATCGGCGAGCCCTCTTGTGAAGAGCATTTTGGCGATATAGTGAAGTATGGTCGGCGGGGTTCTTTGAGCGCACAACTGACTTTATCTGGCATTCAAGGGCATGTCGCTTACCCAGAACGCACCGTAAACCCCATACACAAAATCATCCCCGCACTGAAAGATTTGAGTGAAGAACAATGGGATGAAGGTGACGCGCATTTCCCGCCGACGCGCTTACAAATATCCAACATTAAGGCGGGAGTAGGAGTGCATAATGTCGTTCCCGGAGAATTACAAGTACACTTTAATTTCCGTTATTCTCCTGCGGTGACTGCCACACAATTACAAGAACGCACTATGGCAATCTTTGCCCAACATCAGCTACAACCCGATATTCACTGGTTACCGCCGAGCATACCTTTTTTAACGACTCACGGCGCATTCATCGATGCCACTCTCGCAAGTATTAGGAAAGTCACTGGGCATACACCGCGTTTAATGACCCATGGTGGGACATCGGATGGGCGATTTATTGCTCCGAGTGGCGCAGAAGTCGTTGAGTTTGGTCCGATCAATGGCAGCATTCATGCGGTGAATGAACACGCGTGTATTGACGATTTGGAAAAATTGACCGCCATTTATTATGAAATTATGCAACGTATGTTATTGGAGTCGCACCCTTCACCAGCAGAAAGGTATTCATAATAGCGGGTCTGTGCAATATATTATTTGACGAGGTCAATGGACCACAACTTTTCCAATGCGTAGAGTTCCCGCGTGTTGCACAGCATAATATGCACAATGACTGTGGCATAATCTAATAAAATCCACTCAGATTCTGGCAAGCCTTCTATATGCTTTACTGGGTGATTGCAGTTTTTAAGATCTTCACACAGTCTATCGCATACCGCTTTCACATGGCGTGTGGAGCGACCGGTGGCGATCACAAAATAATCGGCAGTCGGTGTAAGTTGATCGACCGGCAGTACTTGAATGTCTTCCCCTTGCATAGCGTCAATTGATTGGACAATGTAATCTTTGAGTTCTTCAGGCGACATAAATTTCTTTCTGCTGTATATATTCTAACACCGACGGCGGTATTGTGTCGGTAGGCAGATTTTTTCCGCACCGCACTGTGTCGCGAATAGTAGATGATGCGATATCTATTATCGGCAAAGGGAGAAAAAACACTGTGCCAGCAACTGGGTTGTGCTTGCGGGTGGCAAAATTTATCGCCGTTGCAGGCGAATTCCATGAGGGTCGCGGAATAAGCAATAAATTAGTGGCACGCAAAATATCTTCGGCTCGATGCCAATGGGGGAATTGTGGGTAAGCGTCCGTGCCCATTATCCAGAACAATGGCATGCGCATACCAACCTCCTTGCGAATAGAGCGTACTGTATGAATAGTATACGAAATATTCGCGCTGCGGAGTTCGCGATCATCTAAGAGGAGAGAGCTATTTTCTGTCGCCAATTGTAGCATGTGCCATCGCTGTGCGGGAGTCGCAAAAAGACGTAATTTATGGGGTGGTTTCCCGCAGGGAATAAGACGGCACTGGCTAAATTGCCATTGGGTTAATAATGTGCGCCCTATGGTCAGGTGCCCACTATGCACTGGGTCAAAACTGCCCCCCAATAAAGCAATCATAACGCGACCCCAATATAAGGCCCTGCACGATGATGTGCAGGATAAAATAGATTAATCACAAAAGATAAGTATCGTTTGTGTCAATGGAGTGATGGGTGCACGCTTGTTCCATAAAGAATAATTTTACTTATTTTAGCATTGAGATAAGGCATACTATACAAACAATATAAACACCGTATTTTACGCAATCAATAAAAATGTCATTTGACAATTTATGGGATTCCCTCTACACCGCTGCTGAAGATGCCGCACAACAAGAGCCGGTATTGAAAAAGTGGCTGGCACATTCTATATTGGATCGCCAAGATATTGGGACAGCTTTAGCGCATCATTTAGCACACGGATTAGATAATGGTAACTTGTGCTCCCCGTTAGCACCACTCTTTAGTGACCTATTGAAGGAAAACACGACCATTGTTGATGTCATGTGCCGAGATCTCATTGCTGTTTATCGCCGCGATTCTGCATGTATTCATCCTTTGCGTGCTTTCTTATTTTTCAAAGGATTTAATGCATTGCAAGTTTATCGCCTTGCCCATCAACTATGGAAAAACGGGCGCCACACGCTTGCTTTATTCCTACAAAGTCGTACTTCTGAAGTGTATGGGGTCGATATTCATCCTGCAGCAGTGATCGGGGCAGAAATTATGTTAGACCATGCGAACGGTATTGTGATCGGTGAAACTTGTCACATTAGTGACCAAGTCTCTATTATGCAGGAAGTGACCTTAGGCGGAACGGGGAAAGAAAAAGGGGATCGCCACCCTAAAATTGGTAGGGGAGCATTAATTAGTGCCGGAGCAAAAATATTGGGCAATATTATAGTTGGCGCAGAAGCAAAAATTGCTGCTGGGAGCGTCGTCTTATCCGATGTCCCACCGCGCTGTACTGTGGCGGGAATTCCCGCCCAAATCATACGCAGACACGTCAAAGGGGTCCCTGCATTGGAAATGAACCACGATATTAACTAATGCATTTCATCGCATTCACAAGATAAGCACAACAATGTCTCTATCGCACAATCAGGGGCTGAAATTATACCTGCGCTTGTTAAATTATGTACGCCACTATTGGCCGAGCGGGTGTTTGATTCTATTCGCTATTCTTATCAATGCGCTGACACAAGTGTTATTAGTTGACATTACCCAGCTGTTAGTTGATTTTTTTGGCGAAAATGAAGGCAAAAGAGGAGTGCTCTATCAAATCATCGTATATTTTGCCGGCGAAGATTATGTCATGGATCACTTGTTCAGGAATCTTCTCCTCATTACCTTAGTCATTTTAACCTTCACCAATGGACTGAGTTTATTGGCGAGTAATTTTGCGCTCGGTTATATTTCGCACCGCATTGTTTATTTCATTCGCCGTGATGTTTTCAATCATTTGCTGTATATTCCGGATAGTTTATTTGCCCCATCTCGTTCTGGGGAGCTTTTGTCGCGTATTACCTATAGCACCTCATTAGTGACGGATTCAATCACCCAGTCCCTCCAATTGTTTTTCCGTAATGGGATGATTTTTATTTTTATTACGGCTTATTTGTTTTATCTGAACTGGAAAGTATCATTAGTGTTTTTGCTTTTCATGCCTCTGTTAGGTTTCTTACTCAACGAAGTTTCTAAACGCTTGCGCAAACTTTACACACATATTCAAGACAATATGGGATCGGTGACGAATATAGCCAGTGAATCTATCGCTGCCCATCGTGAAATACGTATTTATAGCGGTGAAGATTATGAAAAAAAGCGCTTTGACGGCGCCAATTACCACAATCATCGCCTGAATGTCAAAATCAATACCACCAACGCCGTCACGACTCCCGTATTGCAAATAGTGACCGGGCTCAATTTTGTCGCCATTATTTGGCTACTCTTTATCCTCAAAGAAGGAGAGACAGTGATTACTTCAGGACAATTGGTCGCGTATATTGCCGCTGTCGGGCTCCTCGCACAACCGATACGCAAATTTGGCGCGATCATAGAAATTATCCAGCGCGGATTCGCCGCCGCACATAATATTTTCCAATTCATAGATACCCCCCCTGAAAAAGATGGCGGTCGCTACGCACCTAAAATGATTGACGGACATATTCAAATCAAAGGCGTCAATTTTTCTTACACCGGTAAGCAAAAAACAGTATTACACGACATCCACTTGGATTTAGAAGCATGCAAAAGCCATGCGCTTATTGGGCATTCAGGTGCTGGCAAATCAACGATCATTGCTCTTTTAATGCGTTTCTACCAGTGCTCGAGCGGAAAAATTCTCATTGATGGGGTGGATATTAATCAATATAATCTATCTCATCTGCGCCGCCATATTGCATTTGTCCCCCAATCACTACTGTTATTCAACGATACGATATACAACAATATTGCTTACGGTGAACTCGCCACGGCGGATAAAAAAAAGGTCATTGCTGCCGCCGAAGCGGCACATGCATTAGAGTTTATAGACAATCTTCCCCAAGGGTGGAAAAGTGTAGTGGGCACTGAAGGAGTCGTTTTATCAGAGGGACAGAAGCAACGTATCCTCATCGCCCGCGCACTCCTCAAAAATGCTCCTATTCTCATATTAGACGAAGCGACTTCTGCCCTTGATAATGAAGATGAATATTATATGCAACAAGCTTTAGGCTATTTTACCCGTCAACATACGGCAATTATTATCGCCCATCGCCTGACAACCATTAAAAATGCCGATCAAATCATCGCCATGCGTCAAGGGAAGGTCATTGAGGTTGGTACCCACGACGAATTATTGGCGCACAATAATTATTATGCTCGCCTTTATCAGCAAAAATTCCAAGATTGAGTAATTTATCGCAGCGTATTGCCCAGCGCGTGGTGCGCAGTTGGTATCATTCTCCCCCCGATATGATTTCACAAATGTGTCTTCCTTTGACTGTCCCCTATTCCATCGCCCTGCATATCAAATCTCATTGGCATCGCCAACGCAATAAAACGCACCAAAAGGCTAAAGCCGTGGTGATTGTCGTGGGTAACTTGGTGGTCGGCGGGAGCGGTAAAACCCCTATTGTCATCGCTATTGTTGAATACTTACGCAAAATGGGTTATCGCCCAGCAGTGGTGAGTCGCGGCTATGGCGGGAGCGCACCTTCTTACCCGTGGCGAGTGCATCCGCACCATCATCCTCATGTGGTCGGTGATGAAGCATTATTGTTAGCGCAATACGCTCCTACTCTTATTGATCCGAAACGGCAACGGGCGGTAGATGCATTGGCTGGCGAGCATGCGGTTATTGTCAGCGATGATGGATTACAGCACTGGGCTATGCGCCGCCATATTGAAATCGTAGTGATTGATGCGAAACGTCAATTCGGCAATGGACGTCTTTTGCCGGCTGGTCCTTTGCGTGAATCTCTTTCTCGCTTAAAGAAAGTGGATTTCATTATTTCTGCCGGAGACACTTCACCGCCTATGGATCAATGGCAGATGCAAGTCTATGCACATAGCTGGCATAGTGTCTACCAATATACCCAGAAATCTATTAGCGCAAGCTTGTTTTCCTCATACAATACAAAAGTACATGCGATTGCCGGCATCGCTTATCCAGAAAAATTTTTTACTGCACTCACCCAATTGGGGCTGCAACCAATAGAGCATCCTTTCCCCGATCATTATCAATTTTCCGCGCACGATTTCAATTTTACAGAAACCCTTCCTATTGTCATGACTGAAAAAGATGCGGTAAAATGCCGTCATTTGCAACCTCGCAATGATTATATGGCGAAAAATACTTGGATGTTGCGCGTGAAAGCGCAGATGAGTTCTGATTTTTATCAAGCGCTCAACCAGAAGGTTACGGCACATCTATGACTGGACAATTCTTTGTGGTTATCCCCGCACGTTACGACTCGTCACGTCTTCCGGTCAAAGCCCTTGCCGACATTCACGGTAAACCGCTCATCCAATATGTATACGAACAAGCGCAACAAAGCGCTGCCCATCAAATCATTATCGCGACTGACGATAGGCGCATTGCCGACGCAGTCAGCTCATTCTGCCCTAAAATCTGTATGACAAAAAAAACCCATCGTTCAGGCTCTGATCGGGTGTATGAAGTGTGCCAGCAAATGAATTGGCACGATGACGATATAGTCGTCAATTTACAAGGCGATGAACCACTCATCCCCCCTTCCCTTATTGACCAAGTGGCAAGCAATCTACACCAGCACATCGGAGTGAGCACCTTGTGCCAAGTCATTGAGGAACACGCTGAATACACTGCGCACAATGTGGTCAAAGTTGTGCGTGATACGCGTAATTGTGCGCTATATTTTAGTCGTGCACCAATTCCGTGGACCGGCAATCAACCCTTCACAATATATCGTCACATAGGGATATACGCCTATCGCGTCGGTTTTTTGCAGCGTTTTGTCCATTGGCCAGTGAGTGATTTAGAACGCGCGGAATCTTTAGAACAATTGCGCATTTTGTCACAAGGTGAAAGTATCTATGTGGACGCCGCAAGAGCGTTTGCTCCAGCAGGGGTCGATACCGCAGAAGATTTAGAACGCGTTCGCAATGTTCTTAAAACAACTCGTGATGCAGGCGCAGATTAAGCACAACTATTCGCTCCGCCAGCATCATTTTATGCGTACTCATGCGCAGGCAGATTATTTTATTCGCGTGGACAATATGGTCGATCTCGTTGCCGCACTCAAGTACGCGCGGAGGAAAAAACTTGCCGTTTACCTGTTAGGAGCGGGAAGCAATACCTTATTGTGCGGGACTATCCATGGCATAGTTATCCAAATTGCTTTGTGCGGTTATCAGGTTACGCATTCTAATGGGCGATGGGTGTGGGTTACCGTGCAGGCGGGAGAAAACTGGCATCAGTGGGTTGATTTGTGTCTTGCTCACGGCTGGTATGGTTTAGAAAATATGGCTGGTATTCCCGGATCAATTGGCGCAGCCCCCATCCAAAATATAGGGGCGTATGGCAGCGAATTATCAGATTTCTGTACTTCGGTACAGGCAATTCAGTTGTCCAATGGGCATGTAGTGAATATTAAAGCCAGCGAATGCGAATTTAGTTATCGCAATAGTATTTTTAAGAGTAGCCACCGGCATCAATACATTATTACCGCAATTTCACTGCGCCTGCATAGGCTGCCACACCCCCAATACCATTACCCTGCTTTGCGTAAGGCGTTGCTCCACCGTCCGCGACATCCGCGCATTATCCGCAATACTGTTTTGCGGATACGCCGCTCTAAGTTACCGCATCCACAATTAGAACCCAATCTGGGTAGTTTTTTTCACAACCCGATTATTTCTACCGTGCAATACAAGCAATTACGTTCCCGTTACCCCAATATAGTCGCTTGGCCACAAGCGGATCATTTCGTCAAAATATCGGCAGCCTGGTTATTGGATCAAGACGGTTGGAAAGGATATAGCCATAATGGCATTCAAATCAATGCGCGCCAACCTTTAGTGTTAATCAATCATTATGCCGAGCACAGTTCTGCGATTCTTCACTGTGCTGAGCAAATCCGCCGTTCAATTTTAGAACGTTTTAATATTCACTTGAGTATAGAACCTGCTTGCTACGGTGACGCATAGTTGAGCGTGAAATTATAAGAATGGAAAGGGAAATAATGCTACAATGAATAATAGAATACTATCATTCATTATTACGGAAATGAGCCATGGTAAACGCAATATTTTTAGAAATCATACAAACCCCTGAGGGAGATATTGTCTTACTGCATAGCAATGGTCCTGGTGAAGAAACGAATAAAAAAGTTATCTTACGGATCCAATTTTCTAAAAATATCAAAGAGCACATGGGCGATAAACTTGCCGAAGTCGCACACAGTATGATTCAGGCGGGTATAGAATCATTAAACAATATCAACGACGATAAAGAAATATGGAATGACTTTGATAGTAATATCTTATCCGATGAAGATTCAGACGATGATGCGGATCAAGAGCAAGACAAAGAGCAAGACAAAGATCAAGACAAATCCCCGACTATTCACTAATTGCTGCGACTATTCCTGTAGCGACCCCGTATCTTAATACTCTATAAACGGGAAAGTGCCCTCTTCTTCTGGTACGAGAATTGGCTGGATA
>JAHRAO010000001.1 GCA_020027215.1 Gammaproteobacteria bacterium | reverse complement strand
CGCGCAATTGTGAGCGGCGGTGCACCACAATCACTTCTTTGACTATATTGGCAAGGTATAAAGCTTCTTCTACTGCGGTATTTCCCCCGCCAATGACCGCCACGACCTTATCGCGATAAAAGAAACCATCACAGGTAGCACACGCACTGACCCCGCGCCCTAAAAATTGCTGTTCGGATGGCAATCCGAGATAACGCGCACTCGCACCGGTTGCAATAATCAATGCGTCACTACGGTAGTGGTGGTCAATGCCGGTAAGAAGGAAAGGTCTTTGCGAGAGATCAACCTGCTCTATATTATCGTCAAATACAACCGTATCAAAACGCTTTATGTGTTCGAGCATATCGTCCATCAGTTGAGGACCTTGTAAATCAGCATCTCCGCCAGGCCAGTTTTCCACTGCGGTGGTAGTCGTCAGCTGACCCCCTTTTTCGGCACCGATAATAATTGCTGGCGACAAGTTCGCACGGGCAGCATAAAGCGCAGCCGTGCATCCGGCGGGACCAGAACCGAGAATTATCAAACGATGGTAATGTTCGTCAGTCATAATCGTGCGGGGTTTGCTGCCAATTGACGCCTCTTCACCGATGTGAATTGGCGCACAATGCATTCGACGGCACATTGCGTTGCGATGAAACGGAGTACAGTCCATATAAACGCGCATGCTAAAGGGGCAATCTTATTCATCAGTCGTCAGAAACACCGTAATAATTCCACCCCAACTTGTCTCGGCATGCAGCGTAAAAATTATGATGTGGCGGATGAAGCAAACAAAGTTTTTTTTCATGCCGTTTGACCGAAAAAGAATCTCCCGGCAATAACGAAAAACTAACCTCACCATCGCAACTGAGCAATGGGTGCATTTCGTTCTCATCGTAATCGCCAATAGCCACTTCTATATCGCTATCGGCAGTAACGACTAAAGGACGGCTACTCAGCGTATGCGGGCACACCGGCACAAGGACAATGGCGCCTAAACCCGGATGCATAATAGGACCACCACACGAAATGGCGTAAGCAGTGGATCCTGTGGGCGTGGCGATAATAATGCCATCCGAATATTGTCGATAGACAAACTCTTGATTCACCGATAAAGTAAATTCTAACAAGCGAGGCGATCCCCCCGTGTTCAGGACGACGTCATTCAAAGCTACACCCGTGGCAATCGGTTTATTTTGACGAAAATGAACCGTACGCAACAAAAAACGCTCTTCTATCGTATACTGCCCCATCAGTATCGTATCAATGGATTGCTGGATTTCATCGGGGGATATATCGGTCAAAAAACCCAATTTACCTTGGTTAATCCCCAATAAAGGAATATCGCTATCGCGGAGGGCTCGCGAAGCATGCAACAAGGAACCATCTCCACCTATAACCATGAGTAAGGTATGGGCGGGTTGGTTATGTGCTTGCAACTGGGCAGTTATCGCCGTCGCATTTTCTCCATAAATAGTATCAATTCCATGTCGATCAAAACATTGTTTGACTTGGGTAATGGTATCGCGAATACGCTCATCGGATTGGCGACCCACTATACCTATCAGGCGAAATGGTTTATTCAAGAACTCTCCATACTCTGCAATTGATACAACTCTACTGGCGGACCGGACGGGGCTCGAACCCGCGACCTCCGGCGTGACAGGCCGGCATTCTGACCAACTGAACTACCGGTCCACCGAATATGCACATCATGGTGGGTGGTGACGGGATCGAACCGCCGACCCCCTGCTTGTAAGGCAGGTGCTCTGCCATCTGAGCTAACCACCCGTGAAATCGGTGCAATTGCGTGATCAGATGCACAATGGCATAAAAATAAGTATTATACGTTAAAGATTTTAGTGCGTCCAAAGCGTTTGCGAAAACGTTCTACTTGCCCGCTGTCTATAATTTTCTGTTTCCCCGTGAAAAAAGGATGACATTGGGCACACACTTCTATATGCATGTCTGCATTCAGGGTAGAATACGCTTCAATTTTATTGCCGCAACTACAAGTAAATACTATTTTTTGATTTTTAGGGTGAATTTTTTTCTGCATGTCAGTGAGCACCTCTGTAGCGTATTCTATCACAAAATAATTATCGGTTAAATGCCGATGGCGGATATTTGTTATTTGTGTAACGGATATACTTAAATGGACAAGTCATTTTTTTATCCCATTTACGTATTTTTTGTAGTGCTATCGCAAGGAAGAACCTGATCGTTCTTCGCGGCGATAAAGTATTTCTTTCAGCGATTGGCGGGCATGCTGCACGGCACTGTGGAGTGCTTTTTCATATAGAATATCCTGCGGCGTATCGGGCAAAAATGAAACGCCCTTCCCTTTGCTGTGGTGGGTCCAAATACTCTCGCCTGCCGCGTTGGCGATATTCAGCATGAGTTTGACGTATAAAACAGTCCCAGAAGGGGAGCGTCGCATGCGGTGCGTCGCTTCGGCTATTAAACGGTGCACAGATTGATGCGCCGCATGTTGTGCGTGCGGGAGCACACGGCGGACCTTTAATTGGGATAATAATTGCCGCAATTCCGACTCTATCGCCTCGCTCTCTTTACCCTTGGCGACAATCATTAACGGCTGGTAGGCGATCCCCGATTTTTGCCGTGCTGCGCTCACCTGCAAATCCATCCTACTCAAACGCACAGCACTATAGATGCTACAAGACGCAGGATCCACCCAGCGATCATAAATATAACTTTTTTCCAATAAGGCACTGCTTTCCAACACAGTATCTATTCGGGCTTGGAGCACTGCCTCCCCACTACGACCATCGGTCCGCCGTATATGTGTTTTGTGCTCCACCTGCACGCGCAACAAAGTGCTTAATGCGGTACGGGCATTTTTGTCGGCACGGGGCAAATCCAATTCTTGAATACCGGTGCATTGGGCAATGCCGTGGGTGAAATAAAAGCCATGCTTAAATCCCTCATTAGAGGTCCACGCGGGGCGAGCAGTAGGCGTGGTGAAGTAATCAGCACACACACATTTATGTGCTTCTTGCGCTGTAATGGCGTTACCACACAATAAAGTGAGGAGTAATATGCCTTGCCTGCCCCGCATTACCATCTTGTATCATTTTGTTACTGTGGTGGTTGTTTTTTATCTTGCCGCGCGAGCGCTTTTTGCTGGTCAACCCTTTGCTGCACGCGCTGTACCGCTTTATTGATTTTTTTATGCGATTTGCCGTGCAATTGATCTGCTTTCTTCAGAAAAGCCAGTGCGCGAGACAGATCATTTTCAATCTCGGCACAAATGCCAAGGTTGTAATACAGCGCTGGCGATTCGCCATACATTGACACCGCTTGCGTAAACAACTGGCATGCACGAGTAACCTGACCATCTTCCACATAAGTCAATCCATTTTTCAACAACTGGGCTGCTGGTTTATTGCGCTTCAATTGACTATTGTCAGAAGACATAAAATCAAGGGTAACTTTGACGCGATAGGGAGCCAGATCGCGGCGCATTGCCGAAAAAATTCGCTCATAGACTTGTGCTTCTAGATCTTGCGGACGGGCGAAGATCGCAAATAATAAATTATCACACTGAGTGTACTCATCGCGCTCTTGATAGGTGCGGGAAAATTTGTGCCGACTGCTCTTCACATCAATTGCCCGCACCGACACTTCGGCAAAAAATTCATGACGGGTGCATTTATGCGATACATGATATTCCCGCTCCCTAGCGGTACAATTGCCCTGTGTATCCTGCTCCACACAAATGCAGGCAGGGTAGTCTGTGTTCACCTGACAACTCACTTTCTCCACATCGCTATAGTTGTATGTATGCTCCGATGACCTTGGCCTGACACTCCCAGTGATCAAGGTATCCACGCCCACTAAATGCCCCGCTTCTACCACAGTATCGTCGGCAAGCAGCCCTTGTTCGCCTAGTTGTTGTTCACGGATAATGGCTTCTAATTGCTCGCGTTCAACGACATTAAAATAACGCTCTCCCTCCACCTCTATTGTGCTCAGAAAGTTAATTAAACGGGAAGTCAATGCCCCTCTATGATCACCGCTCAGGCGATGAACCGCAATATTTTTCATATCCGTTGCGGCGGGTATTTGAGCGGGCATCGTCACCCAAATATCGGTTTGAGTCGCACATCCCATTATCCATAAAGCCAGCACGGTTATAACTATTAATTTCATTAAGGGGAGCATAATCTAGGTCTGAATATCTTGCACTTTAATATGCATTATAGCGAATTAGATGGCTGTGAGGCGCAATAATATAGCAAGAGCGCTTATTATCAAGAAGAAAAAAAATAATTCATTGCACTCTGCGGGACTTTATCTATAGAGGGATAGCGCCACTGAGGCAAGCGATCTTTATCAATCAGTAGTGCGCGAATTCCTTCACGAAACTCACCGTGATTGAGTGCACGGCGTGTCAAAGCCGTATCCCATTGAAGCACTTTATTGAAGCGCGCATTGCGGCAACGCAATAGATGGCGATGGGTCACACACAACATTAAAGGTGATGCCCGACGTACATTATCATGCGCCATTTCCATGAATGCGTCGCGGACAGGAATATCCATAGTGGCCTGCACCATTTTGTGCAGATCCCCCTCACCACAAGCCTGGGCAATATCAGCACAGTAAGGGAGCGTCGCTGCCGGTGATGTATCGGCAGTCACAAAATTGAATAATAACTGATCTATGGTAGCGGGATCAGCGCAATCTACAGTGCATAATGCGGCGAGGATTTCATCTTGTTGGGTGGATGGGATTAAATAATCGGCGAGGTTAAGCGCCAATGCGTCTAAAGCATTGATGCGCATGGCGGTCAGCGCCAAAAACATACCCAGCTGATACGGCATACGATTCAGAAACCAGCCGGCAGCGACATCGGGAAACATACCGATCATCACTTCGGGCATAGCCAGTTGCGTTTCGGGCGTGACAATACGATGACTCGCCCCCACCATCAGCCCTAAACCGCCTCCCATCACAATCCCATGCCCCCAACAAATAATCGGCTTGGGATAATGATGAATGCGGTCATCCACTGCATATTCCATAGAAAGCAATTGTGCGTGTGAGACGCCTTGCTGCATCAAATTGTATAGCTCGTGCAAATCACCCCCAGCACAAAATGCGCGCCCAGTGCCCGACAAAAAAACAGCAGCAACGCTCTCATCATCACGCCATTGCACCAACTGAGCATCCAGCATATGCGCCATCGCAAGCGACAAGCTATTGAGACGCGCCGGCTGGTTTAATATCGCACAGGCTAAAAACTTCCCGTTGTTGAGAGCTCGTTTTTGTGTGATCACTAACGATTGCATCTGTAATAAGTGAGGGAATGATAATAAAAAGTGGCGGTGAGAAAAACAAATACACTAAACGCATCACATCTATTCATCTTGGTTTTTATCGCGCAATTGGGGAAACAACAACACATCGCGAATTGCCGATTGATTGGTATAGAGCATGACTAAACGATCAATCCCGATTCCCGCCCCAGCAGTGGGTGGCATTCCGTGCTCCATAGCGCGAATATAATCCATATCAAATTGCATACTTTCATCATCGCCCCGTTTATTACGTTGTTCTTGATCGGTAAAACGTTCAACTTGATCAATGGGATCATTGAGTTCGGAAAATCCATTTGCCACTTCTGTGCCTCCGATAAATAACTCAAAACGCTCGGTGAGTGTAGGATCAGTTGGATCGCGGCGCGCCAAAGGCGATACTTCTACTGGATAATGGGTAATAAAAGTCGGTTGGTGTAATTTTTTCTCCACATTTTTTTCAAATAACTTCACCTGTATTTCGCGCACATGCAAATCGGGGTCAATATGATGAACTAGGGCTAGTTTGTGCATAGCGGCGGAATCGTCAACATCATCTATGCCCATTTCCTGTTGCAATGCACTGCGTAATGTCATACGCGCGAATGGCGGGGATAAATCATATGTGTGCTCTCCACAAATCAGTGCGGTGTGCCCTAACACGTTTTTGGATAACCACCGCAACATATCTTCAATCATATCCATCAATTGCCGATAATGAGTAAAAGCTTGGTAAAATTCCAACATAGTGAACTCCGGATTGTGTTGGGTGGAGAGCCCTTCATTGCGGAAATTGCGATTGAGCTCAAATACCCTTTCTAAACCTCCAATAATTAATCGTTTGAGATACAATTCGGGTGCAATCCGCAAATACATTTTTTGCTGCAAACTATCGTGGTGGGTTTCAAATGCCTTCGCCCGTGCTCCTGTGCGCAAACTATGCAACATCGGTGTCTCCACTTCCATATAATCACGGGCGGACAGGTATTGCCGCACAGCGGCAATTAAAGCTGTGCGCACGGCAAACACTTTTCGTGTATCGGCATTCACGATTAAATCTAAGTAGCGTTGCCGGTAACGGCTTTCGCGATCGCTCAAGCCATGATATTTTTCTGGTAAAGGGTAGATCGCCTTTGCTAACAATTGACATTTTTCTATTTCCACATAAAGATCGCCCCGATTCGATTTAGCGATTATTCCTTGTGCAGCGACTATATCGCCCAAATCCCATTTCTTCACTGCCGCAGATATGTCGGTCGCCGTGCGGGGAACATATAGTTGTATGCGTCCTTTCATATCTTGGATCACCAAGAACATACCCCGGTCGAGCATGAGTCGCCCAGCCACTGCTACTTGCACATTGAGGGTGGACAATGCCGATTTTTCTTTATCACCGTATTGATCATGCAGGTCTTGGCTAAAATGTGAACGGCAAAAGTCATTGGGATAGGCGTTGCCTTCTGTGCGTCGCTCTTGTAATTGTGTGCGCCGTTCATTCACCAGCGCAATGTCGTCATGCGCGGGCATGCATGGGACCAGAAAATGCTGGTGGATGACACCGACTTGCTGCGCGAAAGATATCTGCTAATTGTTGGTAAGTTGTGGCGACTTGAAATTGTGGCTGTTTGCGCCGCATTTCTTCGGATGGGCAATACCATACACCCGTATCTGCCGATTGTAGCATAGTGACATCATTATACGAATCTCCAGACGCCAATACTCTATACCCCAATTTTTGGAAAGCGTGCACAGCAACGCGTTTAGAATCGGGTTGGCGGAGACGATACCCTTTAATTTGGTCGTGCGCGGAAATTTCTAAATGATGGCACAAGATGATCGGGTCATTTAATTTTCTGCGCATATCGGTAATAAATTCATAAAAGGTATCCGACAAAATGAAAACTAAGAAATGGCGATGGAGCCATTTTAAGAAGGGGAGCGCACCCGCTAAAGGTTCGACATCTTTCAACATATCGCGGATATGCTTCATATCGAGATTATGGCGTTCAACAATCGATAAGCGGTGACGCATCAATTCATCGTAGCTGGATAAATCACGCGTCGTCAGCCGCAAGTCATCAATTCCTGTTTGGTCGGCAATTTTAATCCACATTTCAGGGATCAGCACTCCTTCTAAATCCAAGCAGCAAATGTCCATCAGGTGATCCTCCGTGCCCTACTGGCGGCTAACGCATTCGGCGTTCGTCATCAGATAAGCTGCTTAAAAATCCAGGTCGGCTAAATATTCGGCGCATATATTCTAATAAGGAACGAGTATGCTTATTTTGTGGCATAGTGATTCCGTAGTAGGGGAGGCGCCACAAAAACGCCCCCAAACTACAGTCAGCAAGGGTGTAATCATCACTGACACAAAATTGAGAATCCTTAAAATGAGGAGCCATACTCAACACTAATTCTATTAAATGCTTTGCTGAACGCTCTCGCCGAGTCGTCCGACCTTTTTCAAGAGCGGTGCATAAAGGATCAATTTCTCGCTCTATATAGTATAGATACTGGCGGATATTCGCACGAACGATAGGATCTACGGGTAAGAGGAGTGGATGAGGGAAACGCTCTTCTAAATATTCCATCATCACTTTATATTCCCAGAGCACTAAGTTATTATCGCGTAGGGCAGGCAAGGTGTTATACATATTGAATTCGGAAAAATTCTTGGGCTTCCCTTCATACATCTGTACGACTTCCACTGATACTAATTTTTCGGCTAACACCAATCGGACGCGATGAGAATTTTGCCCCGTTGGATCGGAATAAAATTCCAACATCCCGCCGATTCTCTTATCCGATACTTCGTGATTGCTCATGGGCAACTATGACCTATGTATATCCTTCCAATACTCACGTTTAAGTAACCAAGTTATCCCTATCATAATTGAGAGAAACAGCAAAACATAAATGCCTAATCTTTCTCGTTCAACACGATAGGGTTCCCCGACAAATACCAAAAAGTGAACCAAATCTGCTATGGTGGCATCAAATTCTTGCGGTTGCAGTGATCCTTCTTCCAACAAGGTGAATTGAGGGCATGAATCATTCTTTTCTGCGCCATCCTGTCCTTCTCCCTGATTCGCACACTGTTGGATACCTTGTAATTCGTATAGCACATGCGGCATAGCGACATTGGGGATCACTTTATTATTCACCTTCCATTGCTTTGTTTCATCAATATAAAAGGAACGCAAAAAAGTATACACCCATTCCGGCGAATGGTCGCGCGTCACTAATGTCAAATCGGGAGGCGCAATGCCAAACCATAATTTGGCATTGTCTTGATCTAAAGCATTATCCAAAGTATCGCCAATATTACCTCCGTCCAAAATGAGATTCTCTTCAAAGATAGATTCATCTATACCCGTGTACTGCACAATATCATCGTAGCGCATATAACGCAAAGAATGGCACCCTAAGCAATAGTGAACATAGGTGTGCGCCCCTCGTTGAATGGCTACTTTATCGTGAATATCTATTTCTATAAGGTCGCAGTCAATGGTTCCGCAACTTTTGTCTCCTGTCGCCGCCACTATATCCAATGCCATTAAACCCAAGATGCCAACTATAAAGTATGGGCAAAAAAAGCGCATCGCTGTCATGTCACTCGTGCCGGAGGCGGTTTTGTTCGTTCTTTGCTGGTGTAGAGGGGCATAAAAACAAAAAAGGCTAAATACAAAATAGTGCATATCTGTGATACTAAAGTTCGCCCCTCTGTAACCGGTTGGAGCCCCAAATAACCGAGAACAATAAAACATATCACGAAAACTGTTAATGCAATACGACTTGCCCATCCTTTATAGCGTATTGACTTTACTGGACTTCTATCGAGCCACGGCACAAAGAATAACAACACAATCGCCAACGACATCACTATTCCTCCCCACAATTTAGCGTCTAAACCAAACCACGTGATGGTGGTGGCGCGCAACATTGAATAATAAGGAGTGTAATACCATACCGGAGCAATATGTTCCGGTGTTTTATAGGGATTCGCTATCTCAAAATTGGATTTTTCTAGAAAATAACCGCCAAATTCGGGAAAAAAGAAAACGATTGCGCAAAAGAAAAAGAGGAAAATAGTTAAACCAAACAAATCGTGCACCGTGTAGTAGGGGTGGAATTTGATCCCATCCACAGGGACACCATGCTGATCTTTGTATTCCTTAATCTCTATGCCATCTGGATTGTTTGAGCCGACCGTATGAAGCGCTAAAATATGCAATACGACCAAAGCAACGAGTAATAAAGGCACCGCTGCTACATGGAGGGCAAAAAATCTATTCAAGGTAATCCCCGAAATCAAATAATCACCGCGCACCCATTCCAACAATGTGTCGCCGAACAGAGGCACAGCACCGAATAGCGATACAATGACTTGCGCCCCCCAATACGACATTTGTCCCCATGGCAAGATATATCCCAAAAATCCTTCGGCAACCAATAGCAGGTAAATGAAAACACCAATAATCCACACCAGTTCACGCGGTTTCTGATACGATCCGTATAACAAGCCGCGAAACATATGTAGGTAAACCACAATAAAGAAAACTGATGCACCGGTTGAATGCATGTAACGCAACAGCCACCCATATTCAACATCGCGCATAATGTATTCTATTGAAGCAAATGCTTTCTCTTCACTTGGAACATAGTTCATGGTCAGCCATATCCCAGTCACAAGCTGAATAACCAAAACAACTAAAGAGAAAACACCAAAGAAATACCAAAAATTAAAATTTTTAGGGGCATAGTACTTCCCCATGTGAGTATCCCATGCCTGCACAATTGGCAATCGCGCATCTATCCAATCGCGCAAAAATATGAGGAATCGCTTCATCCAGTAACCGCCTCATCTTCCCCTATGATAACGACTGTGGGGGAAGTAAAAAAATAGGGAGGGATCGGTAAATTATATGGGGCAGGGACGCCTTTATAGACTCGCCCAGCAAAATCAAACAGTGAGCCATGGCACGGACAGAAAAATCCTCCAATCCACTGTTGGCTAATTTGCAAGTCAGTGCCGCGCAGTTTTGGCGTGCACCCCAAATGAGTACACAAACCAATGACTATCAAATACTCGGGATTAGATGAACGCCACGGTTGGCTCGCATATTCTGGCTGGTCGGATTGAAGCGATTCGGGGTCAGCCAATACATCATTTAATTGATTGAGGGCACTCAATTGATCGGGGGTTCGCCGTAAGATATACACAGGGCGTCCTCGCCAACCCACACTAATCATTGCACCGCGTTCAATTTTGCTCACATCAACGCGCACCGGCGCACCGGCTGCTCGCGCACGCGCATTAGGATTCCATGAGCGAAGAAAAGGGATCGAGGTCGCAATGATACCAGCGGTGCCTAAAGTAGCAGTCGATGCAACCAAAAAACGGCGACGAATTGTATTGACCTTATTGTCGGTGGAATTGCTGTTTCCGCTCATCAAACAAGGATTATCTTTATGGTCCTGCGCACACGCACGGTCTCATATTAACGTTTGGAATATTGTGGGCGTTTGCGCGCTTTACGTAAACCAACTTTTTTTCGTTCAATTTCTCGGGCGTCGCGGGTCAGAAAACCAGCTCGGCGCAAAAGCGAACGTAAATTTTCATCGTACTGCAACAAAGCGCGGCTAATACCATGGCGAATGGCTCCAGCTTGCCCAAAATTGCCGCCGCCAACGACTGTCACCTTCACATCAATTTGATCAATTAACCCAGTCAGCTGTAAGGGTTGGCGCACTATATTGCGGGCAACCTCGCGACCAAAATAACCTTCCAATGAGCGATGATTAATAGTCATATTCCCCTTCCCTTTACGCAAAAAGACACGCGAAGAGGCGGTTTTGCGCCTGCCAGTGCCATAAAAATAATCCTTAACGTTTTTCTTACTTGCGCCCGTTGGCAGTTCTTTTTCGGTCATGTTTCAGATACCATAGGGGATTTCATACTATCAAACGGAATCATTTGTGGATTTTGAGCGCTATGTGGGTGTTCGGCGCTCGGGTAGACCGACAAACGTTTCGCCATCTGTCTCCCCAGCGGGTTGCGGGGCAACATTCCCTCTACTGCATGGCGAATGACTTTTTCGGGCGAACGCTTCATCAAGTCTTGGTAAGACATTTCTTTCAAGCCGCCGGGATAACCGCTATGGGAATAATATTTTTTTTGCTGTTTTTTATTACCGGTCACACGCACATGCTGGGCATTCACCACCACAATATGGTCGCTACAGTTTGTATGCGGCGTATATTCTGGTTTATGTTTTCCGCGTAAATAATAGGCGATTGCAGACGCTAAGCGTCCTAAAACACAATGCGAGGCATCAATGAGATACCATTCGCAAGTGATGTCATTATCATTAAAGCTTTTAGTTTTCACGGTTATCCAATTCGATACGCATCCATCAGAATAATTTACGCATTATACATTAAAAGGGATTTTCATTTCTGCATTACCTTCACATTGGACGCAATATTGTCAATATATGCGAATCGACAACAATAAATCAGCATCTATAGTATTTAGTACAGTGGACCAATTAAAAAGAGAAAGTCAAATCGGGTAAAGATAAGGTTATTAAAAGAAGCCGCGTTGAAAGATTCCTTGATTTTCATGAATAGACCTGTAACATTGCATTTAACAGGCATCTCTGTTAATGAACCTTGTCGTCTGATTTATTGCTGGAGGACTCAACACGTTTAATGACACCCTCTTTTTCTAATTTTTGTAACATACCGTTCAATAAATTGGTACATTCTACTATGGCGTGCAGCGGTAATACTACCCGCACTTTGACTACCGCTGAAGCATCTTCGTTATCTTCCATTTTAGGATGCAACGAACGCCCAGTGAAATGGAGCATTAGCATACCGTGATTGGTGACTGAGACATTGCCTAAATCTTCAGCAAAAATTTCGGAGATTACATGATTATCATTCATTGTCCGGCCCATACCTTAGGGTTTATCTTTTTTAACGGGCGATTGGCGCATCGCCTGACGTTCTTTTTCAATTAAATAATTGGCAACTTTCAGCATATCTGAATAAGACATCTCATTTTGACGGTTTATTGCGATCAAATATTTACCATTGATACCAATTTGGGGCGTGCCGCTCACTCGGTATTGTCGGGCGCGTAATTCGGATTGCCGCACCATATTTTTTACACCGAAAGAACGAAATGCTTTTTCAAAACGTTCGCTATCTACTCCTAACTTAGTGACCAATTTTATAATTGCGGGAAAGGACGCCAAATTATTGCGCTCAGCGTGCATGGCGGTGAAAATTGCCATATGGACACGATTAAGGACACGTAACGCGCGCGCAGCATAGAATGCCGTCGCATGAAGTTGCATAATCGGTTGCCAAATCGCTGGCGAACCTTGATAAACAACATCTTGGGGCAAAGTTTTCCGCCATGTTTTCACAATAGGTGCAAAGTGATAGCAACTCGGACACCCGTACCAAAAAAAGTAGGCCACTTCAATTTTATCTTGTTTTAATTGTGTGAGGGGTTGTGGTAAGCGTTGGTAATGCACACCTTCGCGATATTGCGGGGTTTCTGCCCATACGCAGGTCATACCAAATAATAGCACACCGACCACAGTACATACGATCTTGTTCATTTTCTTAATCCTACAATATAATTAGCGACTGCTTCTATCTCTTCATCATTCATTTTACGCGCAATCAAGGGCATAATGCAGTCGGATTGGTCTCGTGCGCATTTTTCGCCGCGATAATTGCGCAGACGTTTCACAATATATGCCGCATGTTGTCCAGCCAAAAACGGAAATCCAGCTAAGGGATTACCCCGACCCAGCGGTGAATGACACGCTGTGCATGCCATAATCTTACGCTTTTTGTCTCCGCTACGGTATAACTGGCTACCCAATGCAATGTTTTCTGGTACCGCCGCACCGCCGGTCATTGTCTGTTGGGCATAAAAAGTGGCGATATCCAGCAAATCACGCCGATTAAATTCATCCAATTGATCGATCATTTCAGGCACTGCGCGACGCCCTTCTTTGATCGCCAACATGGTATCCAAAAGATACCTGATATTCTGTCCGGCAAGTTTAGGAAAAATTTCTGCCACGCTATTGCCATCAATATTATGGCAGGTATTGCACAACTTGGTTTTGCGCTGCCCAGCAACGGGATCGCCCGCGGTGACTGCCCATATATGGGCGGACAACCCATTTATTAAAATCGCACAGCATATCCAATAAGCCGTATTTTTCATCGCCGTTCTCCTGCAGTCCTGTTTAACAGTCATCGGGCATCCGAAAGCGTCGATAGCACGGAAAAACAATTACTATATAAGTTCATTACGATGGATGCAGGGGGGTTAGTATTCAATTATACGTCCTACACAGAATTATAACTGATTGCATACCGTAATGAAGAAAAAATTAAAGGTATATAATACTTACTTTACCGTGTACACAAATACCACTTGATTTCATTACTTTTTCTATCTGGATAATATAGTGATTGGTTCCCAACCATCTCCGTCGACTTCACCAATTGTTTCGGCAGATCTCCCCACAGAATGGGGTAAATTTACCCTTTATGTATTTTTAGAATCTGCAACCAACAAGGAACATGCATTGCTGACTTTTGGGACGATTGATCCCACTCAACCAGTGTTAGCTCGGGTGCATTCCAGTTGCTTAACTGGGGACGCTCTATTTAGCCAACGGTGTGATTGCGGCGCACAGCTCGAGCTTGCCATGCAATTGGTCGTCTCATCGGGAAGTGGGGTCATCGTTTATTTACAACAAGAAGGGCGCAATATCGGGTTATACAATAAAATTCGTGCCTATTCATTACAAGATACGGGAGCGGATACCGTGGAGGCAAACGAACAACTCGGATTCGTTGCCGATAACCGTGATTACAGTATTTGTAAACCTATTTTTGCCCACTTATCTATTACCACTGTGCGTTTGATGACCAATAACCCACATAAAATCAATGCATTAAAAGAACTCGGGTTGGTCATTGCCGAGCGGGTTCCCCTGATCACTCAACATAATCCACACAATACTCATTATTTAGCGGCAAAAGCACAGAAAATGGGGCATTGGTTATAAGCGCCATTTAATAGTAGCTTCAATGCTTTCCGGCGTTAAATGGCAGCTGGCTAACTGCTCGTATCGGGTTGCGTGTTCAATAAAACGATCCGGTAATCCCAAATTGAGCATTTGCACACTTTTTTTGTGGGCGAATAACCATTCATTGACCGCACTACCCGCTCCACCGCTCACCACATTGTCTTCTAAGGTGACCAATAATTGATGATTATCGGTAACTGTGTCGATGAGCGTCGTATCCAGCGGCTTGACAAAACGCATATCCATTAGTGTCGCGTCCAACTTTTCTGCAACTTTTTGTGCCGTCGCTAACAGCGCGCCAAAATTCAATATCGCCACTCGTTTCCCTTGGCGTATTACTCGCCCACGGCCTAATACAACCTTTTCTAACTGGGGTGTAATGTTCACCCCAGGCCCACTGCCACGGGGATAACGCACCGCCGCAGGACCAGCGTAATCGTAGCCCGTAGTCAATAACAAGCGCGTTTCATTTTCATCGGCAGGCGTCATCACCACCATATTGGGTATTGGTCGCAAATAGCTGATGTCAAATGCACCGGCATGCGTGGGACCATCTTCGCCCACCAAACCCGCGCGATCAAGAGCAAATAAAACATCAAGATTTTGTAGAGCAACATCATGGATCAACTGATCGTAAGCGCGCTGCAAAAAAGTGGAATAAATCGCCACCACAGGTTTAAATCCCGCACACGCCAATCCAGCGGAAAAAGTGACACAATGTTGTTCGGCAATCGCTACATCAAAAAAACGATCGGGAAATTTTTTCGAAAACTCTACCATACCCGATCCTTCACACATCGCGGGCGTCAGACCAAATAGGCGCTCGTCCTGCTCCGCCATATCACACAGCCATGCGCCAAAAACATCTTGGTATTTCAGTCGTTTCGCGGGTGCCACGCCAACTTTACTGATGGCGTGATATTTAATCGGATCTTCTTCGGCATCGGGAAATCCTTTACCTTTCACGGTGAGAAGATGTAAAAATTGAGGCCCAGGTAAGCGATAAATGTTGCGCAAAGTCGGAATTAATATATTCAAATCGTGACCATTGATAGGCCCGATATAGTTAAAGCCAATCTCTTCAAACAAAGTACCCGGACTCACCATCCCTTTAATGTGTTCTTCGGCGCGGCGAGCTAAATTGACCGCTTGCGGTAATTTAGCAAATATTTTTTCGCCACCAGCACGCATGCCGGTATACATTTTGCTTGCCCATATACGCGCCAAATAATTATGGATACCGCCGATATTTTTAGAAATGGACATTTGGTTATCATTCAAAATAATCAATAAATCGGCACGGGTATGTCCGGCGTGTCCCATAGCTTCATAAGCCATACCGGCAGTAATTGCACCATCGCCTATCACCGCAACGGTGCGATGCGGATCACTGCGATGGCGCGCAGCTAAAGCCATGCCTAAAGCCGCACTAATGCTGGTGCTGGAATGTCCGGCACCAAATAAATCATACTCACTTTCTTCACGTTTGAGGAACCCCGCCAAGCCATCTTTTTTGCGCAAAGTATTCATGTGCGTGCGCCTGCCGGTCAGTATTTTATGGGGGTAACACTGATGTCCGACATCCCAAATAATACGGTCGCGCGGGGTGTCAAATAAATAGTGGAGTGCGATGGTTAATTCAATGACGCCTAAACCCGCGCCAAAATGTCCGCCCGTTTGACCGACACAATACAATAAAAAAGCACGTAACTCATCGGCTAATTGCGGCAATTGTTTTTCATTCAGCTGACGGAGTTGGACGGGGGAGTCAATGTGATCCAATAAGGGCGTCGAGGGGAGTTCGGTTGGTAATTTAAGAAAGTCCATGCAATTTACCCCATTTCACACATCAAGACGGTGTGATTATAGAATATTGGCATTCAAACAGTGCGAGCAACAGTAAATTGTGCGAGCTGCGATAAAATATCCGCCTGACGCGATAGGACAGCCAAATGAGTCATTGATTCCTTCTGCCATTGTTGTGCCATAGCACGGGCACCGGCAGTGCCATGATAATGCACATAGTTTGCCATATCTCGCGCTGCGTTATTATCATTTTCGCTATCCAATACATCATCATGAAGCTGAAACGCTAATCCTACACAGTCTGCATAAGCCGCCAAGAGATCTATTTGCTCACCGACCGCTCCGCCCACTATACCTCCCATACATGTTGCTGCGCGCATCAAAGCACCGCTTTTCATGCGGTGAATATCTGTCAATTCTTCCACTGTTGGATTGGAGGTGCGGGTCGGCAAGTAGCAATCATCGAATTGTCCACCGACCATACCGCCCCCGCCAATTGCACGCGCCAACAAGGCAATCAGTTGGATTTGTTGCTGGTCAGGCAAATCATTTTTTTTTGTCAAGCACTCAAACGCTAACGATTGCAGAGCATCTCCGGCTAAAATAGCAGTGATTTCATCGTATTGTTTATGGCAACTTGGCTTACCGCGACGCAGGTCATCATCATCCATTGCCGGCAAGTCATCGTGAACGAGCGAGTAAGCATGGATCAACTCCACACTACATGCCACTTGATCCAGCGCTTGTTCATCTACAGGAGCTGGGTGTGATTGACTCATTGCTTTTGCCGCTCCATAAACCAACATTGCACGAAAACGCTTGCCGCCTTCAACAGCGTAGCGCATTGCTTCTAGTAAACGTTGTGGATAGGTGTGTTCGCTCGATAAATGATCAAATAAAATCTGTAAAGCCCTATCAGAGCGATGGCGCAATGGGGCAAGTCCAGAGGCATCTTGCACGTCCAGCAAAGGGGATGACATTATTGCTCCTCATCCGCCTGGTTAGTTAAAGAAATCTCTTCAATTTTCAATTGGGCTTCATCTAATATGCGCTGACAATGTGCTACTAGATCTCTCCCACGCTCAAAATACTGCATTGACTGTTCTAAAGAGAGTTCACCGCCTTCCATTGCATTTATTAACTCCTTTAATTCCCCCATTGCTTCCTCATACTGCATAGACAGCAATTGGGGATCAGCAGGTGGGTTTTTATGCGCTACGGGATGATCGGGCATCTTCGATATGTTGTGCAATATATTCCAAATTACGGTGGCGCACATCTTCACCGAGTATCCAATAAATTAAATGTTCGGCAATATTCGTGGAATGGTCGCCAATGCGCTCTAAAGAGCGCAAAGCCCAACCGATATTCAACGCTCCCACTTGCGGGTTTTTGGATAAGGTTTTCATCACCCTATCCAACTCACTTGCATAACAGGCGTTCACTTCTTTGTCGCGACACAAGACATCATAGGCCACACTCAAGTCTGGGCGCACAAATGAATCGATTGCCTGACGAAACATTGTCAGCACCATATCGCCGAGGGATTTTACGCCGCGATAGTGTGCAGTGAGCGCAGGGTGCATGACCATACCTTCGCTCAAAGTAGATATTTTGCGCGCTTCATCACCGATCCGTTCTATATCCGACACTGAATGGATCACCGACATTAACAAACGTAAATCAACTGCTGCCGGCTGACGACGGGCGACAATCTGCATACACTCTTCAGTAATATCCACTTCCATTTTATTGGCAGTTTTATCGCGTAAGCGGATTTCCACTACGCGCGCAACATCGCGATGAATAAAAATATCTAACGAATTTTTGATCTGTTGCTCAACAAAACCAGCCATTTCTATCATATGGTTTTGCACCGCTACCAGATCGCTATCAAATTGCTGCGAAGTATGTTTGTCAAAGCGAAATTCATCCATGCCAATGTATTATAACGGATAATTATCCGAAGCGCCCAGTGATATAGGATTCTGTGAGATGATGGTCGGGGGTGGTAAATATTTTATCGCTACTATTGACTTCTACTAGGCGTCCTAAATAGAAATAAGCGACGCGATCCGAAATGCGGGCGGCTTGTTGCATAGAGTGGGTGACGATGGCAATGGTGTAATTGGCACTCAATTCGGTAATCAAATTCTCCACTTTAGCGGTGGCAATCGGATCCAACGCTGAACAGGGCTCATCCATCAGAATAACGTCTGGATTCACAGAAATAGTGCGCGCAATACATAATCGTTGCTGTTGTCCTCCTGATAAAGTAGGTGCTAATTGATGCATGCGATCTTTTACTTCATCCCACAGCCCGACCCGTTGCAAACACTCTTCGACAATACCATCTAAGTCACTTTTTGTTGCCGCCAATCCATGGATACGCGGACCATACGCAATATTATCGTAAATGGTTTTGGGAAAAGGGTTGGGTTTCTGGAAAACCATGCCCACCTGTTGGCGAAGTGCCACGACATCCGTTTGCGCCGAATTGACATCCTTTCCGTCCATCAAAATAGAACCTTCTACGCGGCAATCTTCAACAATATCATTCATGCGGTTAAAACAGCGGAGAAAGGTAGACTTGCCACAACCGGAAGCACCGATCATGGCGATCACTTCGTTGCGGCGAATATCCAAAGAAACCGAGAAAATGACCTGTTTGTCTCCATAATAAACGTTTAAAGATTGGATATTAATTGTGGCTTTGTCGGAGCCGAGCAATGGAGTACCAACCGTTTGCATCGTCATATCGCTGGGGAGCTGATCATTTTTCATGTGCGGGGTGGGATTGTTCATTTGAGGATAAAGGGAGGTAGCTGAGGGTGGCTTTTTACGATACACCATCCATATCAAAAATGTGTTTCTTCACTTCGCAACAATTGTGACGAATTGAAATGACTTGGGGAGCTTAAATTGGTTTGAAATAATCAAAATATTCCAAGCAATCTTGACAACGAAACATTGATTTACACGCCGTTGAAGAAAATGCGCTCACCTGCTCGGTATTGGTAGAATCGCATTGCGGACAGGTTACTTGGACAGCGAGATCCGCACCATCTGCATTGCACGCCGGTGGGGCAATGCCGTATTGATGTAATTTACGCCGTCCCTCAACAGTGAGCCAATCGCTTGTCCACGCCGGTGCAAGTTGGGTCACAATATCAAAATGACGCACATGGTGTGCAGATAAAACAGCGGCAATATCTTCACGAATAGTTTCCACCGCTGGACATCCCGAGTAAGTTGGAGTAATTGTCACCACGACCCGCTGTCCAATACGCTGAATATCGGTCAAAATACCGATATCCCAAATAGACAGTACGGGGATCTCTGGATCAGTGACCTTATCCAATAATGCCCATAAGTCTGCATGCGGTGAAGTGGCGCGATGCTGTTGCCGTTTGTATTGTTCTGGGGTCAGGGTCGGAATTAATTGTGTTCTCACCATTGACAACCTGGGTAACTGCGGTGCAGAAATTGCATCTCACTGAGCAACCGCCCTAAATACTCGGTATGGTAGCCCTTGCGTCCGCCGTGGATTGCCCACTCGGTATCGGGAAGGGTTAATGTTGCTTCTTGAAAAGTCGCACTTATATCGGTAAACCATTGTGTGCGCAAAGACGCGGTATCCACGGCTATATTTTTTTCTACAAGGAGTTGCTCTAGAGAATCTTGAGTAAATAGCTCATGGGTATACCCCCATATTTCATCTATAGCCCGTTGCATCCGCTGGTGGCTTTCCTCGGTGCCGTCTCCCAAGCGCACGGTCCACAAGCGACTACGGCGCAGATGATAGCGGGTCTCTTTGTGTGATTTATCGGCAATAGCGGCAAGCGCTTGATCTTTTGAGTGACGCAAAGCACTGAGGTAATGAAAATTATAAATATCCACTATCAATTGGCGTACGATCGTATCGGCAAAATCACCACGCGGTAATTCATTGATCAAATAATTTTCAAAATCACGCTCGCCGCGCAAAAAAGCAAAGTCATCCTCGCTTTTGTGATGAGGTGACAAACTTGCCGCATATTGGTAATACATGCGTGCACGCCCGATATAATCCAAAGCCACATTTGCTAAAGCGATATCTTCCTCTAAAAACGGTGCACAACTGACCCATTCTGATAAACGCTGCCCTAATATCAATGCGTCGTCACCTAAACGAACGGCATAACGCAGAGTATGCGTGGATAAATCTTTTTTTGCTACTTGAGGCGCCATCACATATTTTTTATTTCATCGGGTAAGGTATAGTGTGACGCATGGCGGTACGGTTTATCAGAGACAGAAAAAAAACTATCGCGGTCTTCTTTCTGTGATGACACAATATTTTCCGATTGCACCACCCAAATATTCCCCAATTCATCCGATTGTGAATAGCAATCCCGTGCATAATCCATTGCTTGTTGCTGATTTTCGGCATGTAAGCTACCCACATGCTGATGATTCAGCCCATTTTTCAGACGAATAAATACTTCAAATAATTGCACATTACTTTGAGCCACTTGATACACCTTTAAGCCGCAGCGTTGAGTTTGCGTTGTATTTGTTTTTGTCGATAAGCATGTTGCGCCTCACGCACCCAAGAACCCTCTGCGTGTACTTTGCGATGATGTTGCAATCGCGGGCGTGCATGACAGCTAGAGTGTGCCTTAACGATACTACTCAATTTGTTCCAATCAATGTCACCCGAATCATAATGTTGGCGCTCTTCATTCCATTTAATATTTTTGTCAGGATGTTCAAGCCCTAAATATTCAATTTGTGGCACCGTTTGATCAATAAATTTTTGCCGCAAAGTATCATTGGAATAGAGTTGAAGTTTATATTTCATTGAGTCTTTTAAGTGGGATGCTTGATCATCCGGTAGACCGAAAATCATTAATGCCGGCCAATACCATCTGTTCAAAGAGTCTTGCGCCATTTTTCTTTGTTCGGCACTTCCACGCGCTAAGGCGATCATAATTTGGTAGCCTTGGCGTTGATGAAAGTTTTCCTCCTTGCAAATACGAATCATACTACGCGCATAGGGTCCATACGATGTACGCTGTAAAGAGACTTGAATGCATATTGCCGCACCGTCTATCAACCAGCCGATTGCCCCAATATCCCCCCATGTTTGGATAAAGTAATCTAGAAGACACGAATATGGATTTTTGCCGCTATGCAAATCCGCAGTTATTTTCTCACGCGGTATGTTGGCGGTTTCAGCCACTCCATGTAAATATAAACCATGCCCTCCTTCATCCTGTATTTTTGCCAGTAAAATTACTTTACGCTGCAAAGTCGGGGTACGTGCTACCCAACACGATTCGGGTTGCATCCCGATGGTTTCCGTATAAATTTTTTGGGTTAATTGATACGCTAACATTTCACGATATTCGCTAGGCATCCACTCATTGGGTTCAATTTTTTGTCCAGCGTCTATTTTGCGTTGGAATAACGCCCGTTTTTGTTTTTCTGTATCAGCGGTTTTTTTAGGAGTTTGGGGAAGCATATTTTGTTCTTTTTTCTCGACTGATGTTGACAGCTACACTATCTATATTGCCACAAAAAGCCTTCAATACTCTCCACCCGTGCATTATAACACTAAAGTATAGGGCGTCGATGACTACTGCCAATAAATGCGCACCTCACTGTATTGACATAAGGGGGCATGATGCGAGTTCGGAACAATTCTTGCCATCAGCTCAACGACCGAAAATATCATCGGAGCAAATAACCCATATACTGACCCCTTCACCTCTGCGTACATAACAATCTCGCGCATAATTCAATGCCTGTTTTTCATCTTCTGCGCGTAAGCTTCCGACATGTTGGTGAACAATATCACTGCGCTGTCGAATGAATACTTCAAACAATTGCATAGTCTCTTCAGTCATCATTTGAATAATTTTTTGCGTTTGTGGAGCCATACGCTATTTGTCACCGGTATTCTTCCTACTCACTCTATCATTTGATATTGAACAAGCATGACGATACCATCTCTCATCTACACACATTATACATAAAAGTATAACCTCCCTTGAAATACAATCATCTACACGCATTTGCCACACACCCATATGATGGATATCGGATAAAGAGAGCCCAGCGTCCTATGGTAAACTAATTCGTGAAAAGGAAGATAAACAAGGGTATCCATAGAACAGAGTAGCCAAGATGAATAATGAAGCGACGGTGAAAACCAATATCAATGATAACATCGCATTGATTACACTCAATCGCCCGAAAATACTGAATGCGATGAACGGTCAAATGCGCAGCGAATTATTAGCAGCGGCACAAGCGGTCAATGAAAACGATGGCGTGCGTATTGTAATTCTTGCTGGCGAAGGCAAATCTTTTTGCGCAGGGGCAGACATTGCCGAGCCGCGTCCAGCAGATTACGATGTGCAAAAAGTGCTCTTGCATGAATACCGCCCTATTTTGGCAGCAATCACTGCCGCCCCAAAACCATGGATTAGTATGGTGCAGGGTGCCGCCGCCGGTATCGGAAGTGCATTTGCTATGAACTGTGATTTAACGGTTATGAGCACCGATGCTTATATGTATCAAGCGTTTGCCGCCATAAGCCTTGTTCCCGATGGCGGCACGACCTGGCACCTGACGCGAACGCTCGGGCGCAAAAAAGCGTACGAAGTCATGGTGAGTGGCGAAAAAATAACCGCTGATCAGTGTCTCGCTTGGGGATTGTGCAATCGGGTGGTATCCCCAGACGCATTGATAACGGAAACTGTCGCTTGGGCACGGCAATTAGCAGAAAAAGCACCTCTCTCGCTTCGTCACACTAAGTCTGCGGTCAACGCGGCAATGGAAATGACCATCGCCGATACGATGGTCAATGAAGCGCGCTTACAAAGTCTCTGCATGGCAAGCAGCGATTTTAATGAAGGGGTGCAAGCATTTACCCAAAAACGTGCTCCTCAATTTACTGGCCAATAAAACGATTGACGTCACTGGCTTACGGGAGTCATTGTCTTAAAAACGGGTTAGCGCTCTAAAATGGATTCTACTAACGCACCTATGGCTAACAAATGGCGATCGCTCTGGTCTGGGCCTTGAAGTTCCACTCCAATAGGAAGCCCATCACTACTTTTTCCTGCCGGCACAGTTAAGCCGGGGACACCAGCGTTACTAGATGGATCCATATTGCGGATAAAAGTCAAAAAAGTGGGCACCCTCTTGCCATTCAATTCTACTGTTTCATCACTCCCTTTAATCGGTTGTGCGGGCAGAGGAGTTGTCGGAACAATAAAGGCATCTACGCGCAAACGCTTGAAATAATCTTTATATGCTTTTTGTAATTGAGGGCGGAGCACATTGATGGCATGCGTATAGACCTCTTTAGGAATGCCTCCTTCTAGCAAACTGCCGATGACCCCTTTGACGTCTGGACTCTCTATTTGGGCATGCAATTGCTCTAAGTTTAAGCCTATATCGCGATCGGCTAAGTATTGCGTTAACAGATGCTTGGTTTCATACAGCACAATGGGAAAGCTCATCTGCTCATTTAAGCTGCCAATGTCATCCTCAAAATCACCTTCCACTAGAGTAATGCCGGCATCCGTAAGGCGGCGCAACACATCGTCCATTACCTTTTGAACTGCCGGCGATAAATCACTATAAAAATACTTGTGCGGCACCCCCAAACGCACATCACGCGCTTGTAGCCTAGACAAATCGGTCATATCACCACTCATCACCGCATCCAATAATGCGACATCGGCAACATTGTGCCCCATCGGACCTGCTGTATCGCGAGTATGTGACAATGGAATGAGCCCCTCTTGTGGGTATCGTCCTATAGTCGGGCGAAAACCGACGACCCCATTTAAGGCAGCAGGGATACGGCTGGATCCGCCAGTGTCGGTACCCACTCCAGCGCGCACAAACCCTAAAGCAATTGCGACCGCCGTGCCACCACTGCTCCCGCCCGCAAAATAATCGGGACGATGCGCATTTCCCACAGCACCGTAGGCATAATTATTGCTGGTGATTCCAAATGCCAACTCGTGCAAATTCGTTTTACCTAAAATGATCGCCCCAGCTGTGCGCAAGCGCTCGACTATCGGTGCATCCTGTTTGGGGATAAAGTGTGCTAACCCTTTTGTTGCACCCGTTGTCGGCAAATGTGCCACTTCAATATTATCTTTAATCGCCAAAGTGAATCCAGCGAGCGGTAGTGCCGATGCAGACGAATCTTCATCTTGCGCTACGGCAGCAGCAATGGCTCCCTTCTCATCAAGGGTGATAAATGAGTTAAATTTCTTGTCTGTTTTCTTAATGAGTGCTATGTGGGTTTGGACTGTATTTTGCATAGTGATTTCTTTTTTATTCGTTGTGCAGTGGGAAAAAAGTATAACGCTGAGGACAGCAACGCCGGTAACCGGAATCATTAACTTGCACAAATAATCACCTCCATTATTCATCATTTATTCACAATACAATAGTGTCATTCTTCATTATATATTAAGAGTGAAGACCATTGCACTCGTGTTTATATTTCGCATCATTTTATACAAGTCGGAATGATGATGGGCACACACACTATCGTCATCATACGCCTGTACCAAATAATGGGTTTATACCCTTGCGAACAAGGCGCTATAAGGCATTTTTCCTTCATTGCATGTGCTCATCTGTCATGCATGCATCCCGCCAAAACGGCGATAAAAATGTTCATTGACCCGCACTTTACAGTGAGAGGTATAATCAAAATTTTCGGTAATATAAGCAATAGATGGGGTGGCAAGGAGTTGGTAAAGATTTTTAATAAGGTCGTGTGCGCGATAACCCACCCAATTGGCGGGTAACATTTCTTCCGGAAAATCAGGGTCGCGTAAGACAATACAACGATAAGAATGGATCAATAGCAAACGGATATAAAAACTGGCGGCGGGAGAAAAAAGTTTTTTCTGTGCGCGACGATATACAGGGTGATAAATATTGATAAAATTGGTGTACGATTTTTCTAAATGATACAAACCCCATCGCTGAGCAACCAATTTCTTGATGGCGATAAGTGAATCGACATCTTCGACACGTACCGATAAAACGACCACATCATCGACCACTTGGTGTTCGCGAATAATCGCATCCAATGAAGCACGATCAGAGGACGGGTGCGCATATATCCCCGATGCCAATGGGTGAAAACCTTCCCATAGTAAATTTTTTTGCAGCATATTTTTTTTCGCATCAGGTAGCAAATTCAAGATAGCTAATGTCCAGTTATCACTCTGCACTATGCGTTGTGCGGCATAGATGCGTTTTTCTGCTTTTTCATAATGCTTCATAGCCGTATCGGTAAAGCTATAGTAATTGCACCGACCAACTTTACGGACATTCATCCAATCGTGCTTGACCAAACGATAGGCCGCTACGCGCGTTGAACCTCCAGGCAAAAGAAAGTACTGTAGCGTGCGCACCAAATCGCCTAACCACACCCATCCACCGTGCTGTGATACGACATCGCCCATTATAGTGACGATCATAGACGGGCAAACGATTCTTTGATTATTTTGTGCCCGCAGTATTGAGCGAACTGTCGTGTGAATATTACTCAAAGCAAAAACAGTGCAGGGCTATTTGTGGAAGGATACACTGCACTAACCTAAATCAAAATCAACGGTGACCGCATCAGAGGTCGGATGGGATTGACAGGTCAGGATGATATTGCCTTTTATTTCATCATCAGACAAACTGCTATGACTATCCATAGAAACTTCACCGTCAATCAATTTTGCTTTGCACGTACAGCAAATGCCAGATTTACAAGAATAAGGCAACGCTATGCCGTGGTTTAATCCAGCGTCTAAAATATTACTCCCCGCTAATGTCAAGTCAAATTTGATCGCGCGTCCGTTTATTTTCATCGTGACTTGACTCGTGTCATCTTCTCCGTATTGCTCCCTGCGCTGACGCGCTCTTTCTAATTGCAAGCGCGCTTCTTCAGGGGAGGTGGCAAACAATTCATAATGAATGTGTTCTTCTTTGAGCCCGAGCTGACGAAATCCGTGCGATACTTCTGACATCATAGACTCAGGGCCGCAAATGAAGACTTCGTCCGTGCGGTAAATGTCAATCATTCTTTGTTTGTGAAACAGTGCGCCTTTACGGTTATCTATTCTGCCGTTCAAAAGAGTACTCCCTTGATCTTCCTGACTCATAATATTGATCCATTGAAAACGCGACATATAGTGATTTTTGAGCGCACATAATGTTTCTCTAAACATCACTGAACGACTGTTACGATTGCCATAAATTAAGGTGATCTGGCTATGGGGTTCGCCATACAAGATTGATTTGATAATAGATAAAATTGGGGTAATACCGCTCCCAACAGCAATACACATATAATTGCGTGCCAACTTCGGCTGCACATTCACCACAAATGTGCCTTGCGGTGGCATTACTTCTATTCTATCACCAACCTGCCATTGAGTATTCACATGTCGAGAAAATTTCCCGCCGCGCACGCGTTTAACCGCCACGCGCAAAAGCGGATCAGTCGCATCGGAGCAAATAGAATACGAACGGGTTAATTCTTTTCCGCGCACTTTGGCACGAAATGTAAGAAATTGCCCTGGGGCAAAAGCAAAGGCTTCTTTCAATTCGGCGGGTAGCGAAAAGCCAACACATTTTGCTTTATCGGTTTCCGGGGAAATATCGGCAATTGTCAAAGGATAGAATTGGTTATTAGGCATGTAAGTTCAATTGGTTCCCGTAATCAAAATCATCTGTCACTTTTTGGCAACAAAGGACTATATTAGTCAAGTATTCATTACAAAATTATTATATACGCTCTGCCATCCCTCTCTCTCTGGCGGGAAAATTTTTCGTCATCTTTTTCACTAATCAGTCGCATAGGTGTCTACCGTCATTCCTATCCCGCCACAGCATATTCGCGTTTCATTTGTTTTTGATGGTAGGCATGTTGTGCTTCTTTCACCCACGCACCCGCATCGTGTGCCTGCTGATGATGGGCGAGTCGCTGACGATTGCAATAGCCATTGCCATTAATCACATTATGAAATTCATTCCAATCAATTTCGCCGCTATCGTAATGCCCGCGTTCGTCATTCCATTGCAAATCTTTATCAGGGTGTTTGAGCCCTAAGTATTCAATTTGCGGTACCGTTTGATCAATAAATTTTTGGCGTAAATCATCATTTGATTCCCGTTTAATCTTATACCGCATTGAAAATGCCGAATGTGCGGACTCTCCATCGTGGGGTCCAAACATCATCAATGCAGGCCAATAAAATCTATTCAAAGAATCCTGCGCCATCTGTTTTTGTTCATTGCTACCCTTTGCCAACGCGATCATAATTTTATAGCCTTGTCGTTGATGAAAGCTTTCCTCTTTGCAGATGCGAATCATCCCGCGAGAATAAGGACCATACGAAGTCCGTTGTAAGGATACTTGATTACATATAGCAGCACCATCTACCAACCAACCGATGGCGCCAATATCGCCCCATGTCTGAGACGGATAATTGAAAATTGATGCGTACTTCGCCTTGCCGCTTAACAGGTCGACAATCATATCGGTGCGGGACACGCCAAGAGTTTCTGCCGCGCCGTATAAATATAGGCCGTGCCCCGCTTCATCTTGCACTTTAGCCAGCAAAATTATTTTGCGATGCAATGTCGGCGCACGTGTAATCCAATTCCCCTCAGGCTGCATGCCAATGATTTCAGAATGCGCGTGCTGGGATATTTGGCGAATAAGCGACTTACGGTAGCGCTCAGGCATCCAGTTGTTTGGCTCTATGTTTTGATTATTATTTATTTTGTGCTGAAATAAATCCTGTTGTTTGTCGGCTATTTCAGTAGTATTTTCAACCATCGCTTTACTGGGTTTCTATGAGGTGTTTATTCATCAATCTACAGGTTCCATTTACACTCGCTCGATGAGGAGAGCGATACCCTGCCCCACTCCTATACACATTGTACACAAAGCATATCGTCCGCCGGTGCGGCAGAGTTGGTATGTCGCGGTGGTCGCTAAACGTGCTCCACTGGCACCTAAAGGATGCCCTAAAGCAATTGCGCCGCCTTGGGGATTGATCTGCGCAGCATCGTCTGGTAATTTCCATGAGCGTATCACCGCCAAACTTTGGGCAGCAAATGCCTCATTTAACTCAATGATATCCATATCGGATATAGTGCAATCGACCTGCGCAAACAGTTTTTCACTCGCCGCAACTGGTCCCATGCCCATAATGCGGGGCTCTAACCCAACCGTTGCAGCAGCGACCACCTGTGTCCGGGGGGTGAGGTTGTGTTGCTTCACCGCTTTTTCAGACGCCATTAACACCGCACAGGCTCCGTCATTAACGCTAGATGAATTTCCAGCAGTCACCGTTCCATTCATGCGAAAAGGAGTCGGTAATTTTTCTAAACCCGATAAAGTAGTGTCAGGGCGCGGTTGTTCGTCCTCGGAAAATATGAGCGGTTCTTTTTGTTTGCGGGATACAGGGATTGGCACTGGGACTATTTCTTCGGCAAACAAATCCGCTTGCTGTGCCTGGGCTGCTTTTTGTTGGCTACGCAGGGCAAAAGCATCTTGATCGGCGCGGCTAACTTGAAATTGTTCAGCGACATTTTCGGCAGTTTCAGGCATTAAATCAATTCCGTATTGATGTTCGATGAGCGGATTGACAAAACGCCAACCAATGGTAGTGTCTTCTAAAGCGACATTACGCGCAAAAGCCGTTGAAGATTTTGAGACGACAAACGGCGCGCGCGACATGGACTCCACCCCGCCCGCTATAATTAAATCAGCGCTACCCGATTGCACTAAGCTCGCGCCAATTCTAATTGCATCCATACCCGACCCGCATAGACGATTGACCGTCGTTGCAGAAGTTGTTATCGGGAGACCCGCCAACAAAACAACCATACGGGCAACATTGCGGTTATCTTCCCCCGCTTGATTAGCGCATCCGTAGATGACATCGTCTATCTGCTCCCAATGCACCCCGCGATTGCGTTCCATCAAAGCTTTAATCGGCACGGCGCCTAAGTCGTCCGGACGGATGGTAGATAATTTTCCTCCATACCGTGCAAAAGGAGTCCGTATGCCATCACAAATAAAAACAGCTGCTGCCATGTTTACTCTTGAGGCAATACGGGGCGATTAATACGCACCGCGTATCCTCTAAACCACGCCACCAATTGATCTGTTTGATTGGTGACTTTAACCAAGTAAGTACCGATACGTGTGCTTTGGCTAATGGTTTCTGCTGAAGCGGTCAAGTGATCGCCGACATATACCGGTAGAATAAAATCAATCGTACAGCTGCCGGCAACCGTCGCTTCGTTGTGCGAATTGCACGCAAAAGCAAATGCTGTATCGGCTAAACTAAATACTACGCCTCCATGACAAGTATGCAGGCCATTGACCATATCCTGTCTGACTTCCATAGATACAATACACTTGCCGGGCGACACCGTTTGAATACGGATACCCAAGGTCTGCGAGGCTTCATCGCGTTCGTACATATAATATGCACATTTTTGGGCGATCGATTGCGCATCGGCAGTATGTGCGGTCATCCTATCATCGGCCATATTTCATCGTTCACCGCTCACAATTCAAGAACCTAGTTCGACTAAAGTCAAAATATCGTAAAGTGCAATAAGTTCGCTATCTTGATTGTGAATCGCAACTTCCCATACGACGACTCCTGCGTGGCGCGAGTCGTCAGGGCGGCGTTCTTTTTTAATTTTTTGTTTGACCGTGATGCGCACTTGGATTGTATCCCCTATCGGTACCGACTGGATAAAACGCAAATTATCTAATCCATAATTTGCCAACACGGGACCCGGTGCTGGATCAACAAACATACCGGCGGCAACAGCGATGAGCAAATAACCATGTGCCACGCGCTCGCCAAAAATTGAATCCTGCTTTGCAGCGATGGCATCAAAATGGGCATAAAAATGATCTCCCGACATGCAGCCAAAATTGACAATGTCTGTCTCAGTAATCGTGCGTCTATGAGTGAGCATGCTCTCGCCTATTTGCAAATCATCAAAGTATTTGCGGAATAAATGAGTCGGCGAAGCAATCGTCTTGCCTCCCGTCGTATACTCATTGGTCACCGCAGTTAATGCGCTCGGCGACCCTTGAACTGCGGTGCGTTGCATATAGTGTTTTATCGCTCGCACACCACCCAATTCTTCACCGCCTCCCGCACGTCCCGGACCGCCGTGGATAAGATGAGGCAGAGGAGAACCATGTCCTGTGGATGTTTTAGCACAATCACGATTGATCACTAATAAGCGTCCATGATAAGCACCCATACCCAACACCAAAGATCGGATTTCGTCATCATCGTCGCTAACGATAGAAGCGACTAAACTTCCTTTCCCCAAACCGGCAATCGCCACCGCATCCTCTAATGATTGATAAGGCAATAAAGTGCTGACCGGACCAAATGCTTCTATTGTATGTGGTGCGGTCACTTCGTGTGCTGACGATTGGACACGCAACAAGGTCGGGGGATAAAAAGCACCTTTTTGGGCATCGGCATTGATCAGATCCATTGCACAATCATTGCCTCCGTAAAGCACTTCACACTCCGCCGCTAAAGCAGCAACATTTTCGCGCACCGTTTCACGCTGTGATAATCCAACCAAAGACCCCATGTCCACTTTGTCATCGGTCGGATCGCCGATGGTCGTTTTATCCATACGCGCAATCAACGCATCGGCAACGGCAGTCATCGTATTGTCAGGAACGATGATGCGCCGAATAGCAGTACATTTTTGCCCAGCTTTCACTATCATTTCGCGATGCACTTCCGCAATAAACAAATCAAATTCAGGGTCGCCCTCTTGTACCGATGGGGCGAGAATACTGCAGTTGAGTGAATCGGCTTCCATATTGAAAGGCACACTATGGGCGATAATTGTCGGATGGCACCGTAATTGACGACCAGTCGCCGCCGACCCAGTAAAAGTCACTACATCTTGCTCCATGACATGATCGAGCATATCTCCCGTATTCCCACAGATCAATTGCAGCGCTCCTTCTGGAAGAAAATTACCTGCAACAATACTTTCCACCATTGCCGCGGTGACATACGAAGAAACAGTTGCCGGTTTCACCACCACCGGCATGCCGGCAATTAAGCTCGGAGCAATTTTTTCTAACATCCCCCAGCACGGAAAATTAAATGCATTGATATGAATAGCAACACCATGCTTAGGGGTTAGAATGTGGCGACCGACAAAACTATTATCTGCTGACAATTTGACCGTCGCTCCCTCCACAATGAATGTTTCATTCGGCAACTCCCGGCGGGCAATGCTCGAACAGCTGAGCACTGTACTTAATCCACCTTCAATATCTATGGCACTATCACGCATAGTCGCTCCAGTTGCCGAAGACAGTGTGTAAAAAGTATCTTTTTCAGCAAGCAGGTGTTTCGCCATATTTTTCAGAGCAAGAGCGCGTTCGTGCACAGTCATCGCCCGTAAAGCCGGACCACCGACCTGTCGACCGTACTGCAAGACTTGCTGAAAATCAATCGTATCGGTATTAGCGTAGCCTAGAATGTCACCCATGACCGCATGGTGGACGGCGATCCCCGGTTGCTGACCTTCAAGCCACTGTCCGCAAGTATAGCTGTGTATTTTCATTGCATAACTATTAAAATGATCTCAAGATGACTAATATTATATAACATAATAATTAATTTTTAGAAATATTTGTATTATAATGACGACATGTGCACACCCTTCTACCGACATACTTGCGGCAACAGAGCGGCAGAATAGAAAGATATGCCACAAAAGAATATCGGATTAGAAGCAATTGAAACCGCCAGTATTGATGAGATACGCCACCTACAATTCCAGCGTTTGCACAAAACACTTCACCATGTGTATCACAATTCGCCAGTATATCGGCAAAAATTTGACCAGCACGGCGTTCACCCAGATGACCTTAAGAAACTAGAGGATTTGTGCCTTTTCCCATTTACTGTTAAAAATGATCTTCGCGAACAGTACCCTTTCGGCTTATTTTGTTTGCCCATCGAACAGGTCTCACGCATTCATGCCTCAAGCGGCACTACAGGTCAACCGATCGTAGTCGGTTACAGTAAAAACGATATCCAAACATGGGCACAAGTGTGTGCGCGCTCTATTTACGCTGCTGGGGGTCGTCCGGGCGACAAGGTGCACGTCGCTTATGGTTACGGTTTGTTTACCGGTGGATTGGGAGCCCATTACGGCGCCGAACTTTTGGGGTGCACAGTCATTCCAATGAGCGGTGGTCAAACCGAAAAACAAGTGCAACTGATCCAAGATTTTGCTCCCGACATTATTATGGTTACGCCGTCCTATTTACTGAATATTGCTGCCTCTATCCAGCAAAAGAACATTGATCCCACTTCGCTATCGTTGCGCATCGGTATTTTAGGCGCCGAACCATGGAGCGAAGCAATGCGCGATGAAATAGAAGCACAACTCGCGATTGATGCTGTTGATATTTTTGGACTCTCTGAAGTCATAGGTCCTGGGGTGGCGCAGGAATGTATTGAAACCAAAGATGGACTGACCATTTGGGAAGATCATTTTTACCCTGAAATTATTGATCCCGATACCAACGAAGTATTACCTGACGGCGAAAAAGGAGAATTGGTATTGACCACTTTGAGCAAAGAAGCACTGCCGGTTATCCGTTACCGCACTCGCGACATTAGTTGCTTACTCCCTGGGAGCACACGCACCATGCGCCGCATACAAAAAATCACTGGACGCTACGATGATATGTTGATTATTCGTGGAGTGAATGTTTTCCCCTCGCAAATAGAAGAGCAAGTACTCAGTATGGAAGCATTAGCGCCACATTACCTTATTGAAATCAGTGAAGAAAACAATATGGCGGCGCTGACCGTTCATGTTGAATTCCTATCCAATCACGCACAAAACAATGTCCAGCATGTGAGCCGTGAATTAGCCGACAAAATCAAAAATTTCATTGGCATTTCAGTTCAGATCGCAATCAAAGAACCGGGCACCTTACCGCGTTCCGAAGGGAAAAGCAAGCGGGTCATTGACCGCCGTTAACCGTTTTATTCATCGCGCACAAAATTAGTGAGCGTTCCGATGAGGGGCACCTCTACTTCAACTCTATCTCCAGGCACTAAATAACGGGGTGGATCAAAGCGTGCCCCTGCGCCGTTAGGGGTACCGGTGGCGATTAAATCGCCGGGTTTCAGATAAAAAAAAGTTGATAAATAGCTAATGATATATCGAAAAGGAAACATCATGTTTGCCGTCGTATCATCTTGGCGCACTTCGCCATTGACCCGCGTGGTAATGCGCATGTTTTCATAATGCTGGGATGCCAATTCATCAGCACTCACCAGCCACGGACCGATTGCACCCGAGTGAAAAAAATTCTTTCCTTGCGTCACATTAAATTTGGCGTGGCGCACCCAATCGCGCACAGTGCCTTCATTCATAATAGTCAATGCGGCGATATGGCGATAGGCATCTTTTTCCGCAATACGCCTTCCTGCTGTGCCGATCACTAAAACAATTTCGCCTTCGTAATCTAATTGGTCGGATTCAGGGGGGCGGAGTAACGGCTGCTTGTGCCCAGTGAGCGAATCGATCGTGCGCATAAAAACACTGGGATAAGGATGGGGAGATGTTCCATCTTTGTATTCAGCATGGCGATCGGTGTAATTGACCCCGATACAGATAATTTTTTCTGGCGCACTAATTGGAGGTAAGTAGTCCACCTCATCCAACGCAAAATCGGCTTGCCATTCATCTATCTTGGTGGTCAGGTGCGCTATCTGTCCATTGTGCAGGATTGTCTGTACATCGTTCCCGATACGCGCACCCGCATCAACTATGCCTTGATCGTGCACCCATCCCCATGAAAGATAATCGTCTTTTTGGAAAGTCAATAAACGCATGATTGAGCGGCTAAAAGCACAATATTCCTGCTTGAGTCATAAGGGAATTATACTGTATAATATATTACAAGATTGCTCCATTTTATAAGAAATTGTATTAGAATTGTCCACTTTTACCCAATATCAACAAAAAGCAACCGCCGCACTTAAACGATTTAAGGACAATCCAACAACGCATTATATCGCTGGAGAATTTTATGCGTCAGGCAATACCTACACCAATACAACCCCCATTGACAATAGCTCGTTAGGCGAAGTCGCTGAAGGTGATGAATCGGTAATGGATCGCGCGTGCGCGGCGGCAGCAGATGCTAGCCGTGAATGGCAAGAATTGCCAGCGGCGCAACGAAAAAAGCTACTCCACCGTTGCGCCGACCATATCGCTGCGCGTGCTGAAGAAATAGCAGTCATTGAAACAACGGATTCTGGACAACCGATTCGTTTCATGAAGCAAGCTGCCCTGCGTGGAGCAGAAAATTTCCGCTTTTTTGCCGATAAAATCTCCGAAGCGAGCAACGGGCACGCATTATACCAACCGACACACACCAATTACACTATGCGCACGCCCATAGGTCCAGTCGGAGTAATTACCCCGTGGAATACGCCCTTTATGTTGACGACATGGAAAATTGCTCCCGCATTAGCCGCTGGGTGCACTGTGGTCCATAAACCAGCGGAATTGTCGCCTTTAAGCGCCTCCCTATTAGTGGAGATCGCCGCAGAAGTGGGCTTCCCAGATGGTGTATGGAATATGGTACACGGGAAAGGCGAAGTCGTAGGAAAGCGATTAACCGAACACCCCGCCATCAAAGCCATCGCTTTTGTTGGGGAAAGTATCACCGGTAGCCATATTATGCGGCAAGGGGCGGACTCGCTGAAAAGAGTTCATTTTGAGTTAGGGGGCAAAAACCCAGTCATTGTCTTTGATGATGCCGATTTGCAACGAGCATTGGACGCGGTTATATTTATGATTTACAGTCTTAACGGGCAACGCTGCACTTCCTCCAGCCGCTTATTCATCCAAAATAGCATTAAAGATTCATTTATCGGCGAGTTAAAGAAGCGAGTAGCGCATATAAAAATTGGTCATCCGCTCGATCCGCATACCGAAATCGGTCCTCTCATCCACCCCGATCATCTGCAAAAAGTGATTAATTACATTGACATTGCGCGGCAGGAAGGTGCGACTATCGCTTGTGGCGGCACAAAATGCAATTTAGGCGACAACTACATTATGCCCACTTTAATCACCGACGCCAATAACAAGATGCGCGTAGCACGGGAAGAAATTTTTGGTCCCGTATTGACAGTGATCGGTTTTGATGATGAACAAGAAAGCATTCATCTCGCCAACGACAGCGAATACGGATTAGCCGCCTATCTATGGACAAACAATACTGGGCGCATCATGCGCCTTGCGCGTACTATAGAAACGGGTATGTTGTGGGTGAACTCAGAAAATAAGCGCAACCTCCCTTCTCCGTTTGGCGGGGTCAAAAAATCAGGTATTGGGCGGGATGGTGGCGATTATAGTTTTGATTTTTACATGGAAACTAAAAATGTGTGTGT
>JAHRAO010000005.1 GCA_020027215.1 Gammaproteobacteria bacterium | reverse complement strand
AAAAATTGCTGCCGAACGCAATATGACCTTATCCGAACCGAAATGAACAACCACCGCGTTTTCATAATCGTTATCCACCAACAGTTGGCGTATATTATTCAAATGTGCGGGTTGTGCATACCCGACTTCGACCAATGTGCCGCCAGAATAATCCAATCCCCAAGTAATACCGCGCAACACAAACGATAAAACCGATATGGTCATAAAAGCCGCCGAAAGCGCCATCGCTAAGTAGCGATAGTGCATAAATGGCAAAGAATCTAACCTCTGTGCTTTAGTTTGTGTTTTAGCGGGTAAGGCGTTTTTTTTCTTTTTCATGCTGAACGCACCATGCTACTCCATAGCGGGTAAATAGGTAAGCGCGCCAATTGAATGCGCCGCCCATAGACCACATTCACGATCGCACGGGTAAAGACAATAGCGGTGAGCATGGAAGTTAAAATACCAAAAGAGAGGGTCACCGCAAATCCTCGTATCGGTCCAGTGCCGATAAAATACAAAATCAAAGCGACAATGAGTGTCGTTAAATTCGCATCCATAATCGTCACAAATGCTTGTGCATAACCCGAGTGAATGGATTGCTGCGGCGGTTGCTTGCGCTTAAGTTCTTCCCGAATACGCGAAAAAATGAGGACATTGGCATCCACTGCCATACCCACGGTCAACACAATTCCCGCTATGCCGGGTAAGGTCAAAGTGGCTCCCAATAGAGACATACATGCCACTAAAAATACTAAATTGAGGAACAAGGCTAAATTAGCGATCAAACCAAACCAACGATAATAAATCACCATAAATAAAGCAACCAATAATAAGCCCAATTGTACCGAAGTAACCCCTAATGCGATATTTTCTGCACCTAATGATGGACCAACCGTCCGTTCCTCAACAAAATCAATCGGAGCCGGTAAAGCACCTGCACGCAATAAAAGTGCCAACTCCGATGATTCGGCAGTGGAACCTAATCCGGTAATACGAAATTGGCTTCCCAGTGCCGATTGAATAGTCGCCAAGCTAATAATCTGTTTTTGGATATATTTTTCACTCACCGTCTCACCGTCAGTCTTACGGTGGGTGCGTGTTTTACGCTCTACAAAGAGCACCCCCATACGCCGACCAATATCATTGCGTGTTTTGCGGTGCATAATTGCTCCACCGCGGCTATCTAAATTGATATTCACTTGCGGGCGTCCGTTTTCATCAAAAGTCGCTTGGGCGTTGGTGACATTATCGCCGGTTAGGATGAGATCACGCTCTAAGGTCGCCTGTCGTGGCTGTCCACGCACTGGTCGGCGAAATGCAAAACGCTCTGTCTCAATAATCGATGCATTCCTTACCGCTTCAAGGCGGAATTCCAAATTGGCGGTTTTGCCTAAAATACGCTTCGCCTGTGCTGTATCCTGCACACCCGGCAGTTCAACGACAATATTCTCGCGTCCTTGCCGTTGCACTAGTGGTTCGGCTATCCCCAATTCATTGACTCTATTGCGTAAAGTAACCAAGTTTTGTTCCACAGCATAATTGATCCATTCTTTCGCCAATTCATCGTTCACCGAGAGATTAAGTGTGGGCAAAGACGCACTGCGATCGCGTTGATGGCTTAATTCACTAAAATCATCGCGTAATAAAGACAACGCCTGTGCGTATAATTCCTCACTGGAAAAAATGATACGAATTAAGCGTTGGCTCGGATTCTGAGTGATATTGGCACGGATACGTTCTTTACGCAGCACTCGCTTCACATCACTAAAATAATTGGTTAAACGAGTCTGGATATACGATTGAGTATCCACCGCCAATAAAAAGTGTACGCCGCCGCTTAAATCCAATCCCAATTTGAGGGGTTGCCCTCCGAGATCACTCAACCAGAGAGGAGTAGTTGCGGCTAAATTAAGCGCCACAATAAACTCACTGCCTAAAGTTTCTTGCGCCACATCTTTTGCCCGCAATTGATCTTCTGTCGCACGAAGGCGGACTAATAAATTGCTTTCTTCAATTTGGACACCAAAAAAATCTATTTGTGCTTGACGCAATGCGGACTGTACGCGCTGTGATGTGCGCTCTTCCATCACATAACTACTACTATCACCAGAAATGAGGATGGCGGGATCGGGAGCGTATAAATTGGGGGCAGCGTATAAAAAACCCAAGCCCACCACCACAATAAGGGAAATATATACCCAGAGAGAATAACGATTCACGAGGCGCTAAGTGTAAGAAATGTTTTTAATCTCATACTGCACGCATCCACTGGGAACATCAATTTCCACAATATCCCCCGTGACTCGTCCCATCAAGGCTTGGGCAATCGGCGAACCGATATAAATCTTGCCGGCATTCACATCGGCTTCATCTTCACCGACGAGGCGATATTCAACCCGTGTGCTATCACCCAATTTCACAATTTCTACGACTGCGCCAAACTCTACATGATCGCGTTCTTCCATTTCGCTCGTATCAATAATCGTCGCGTGGGTCAATTTATAATGAATTTCACGAATCCGCCGTTCAATAAAAGCCTGTTTTTCTTTTGCCGCATGGTATTCGGCATTTTCTTTTAGGTCACCATGGACACGCGCTTCGGCAAGTGCCGTAGCGATATACGGGCGTTCGCGCTGTTCAAGGCGCTCTAATTCATTGCGCAGATCAGCGGCGCCATTCGGTGTCATACAGTTTATTGCATTTCCCACAATAGATATCCGTTTATGGCGATGCAATACGCGTAATCGTCATACTGGCGATGAACGCTCCTGAAGCCCGATGCACCCCATTTTGAAAATCGGTATCGCCTGTTGCACTTGTTAAACGTTGAATGATCCCGCGGGGATTGGTATCAAAATTTGAAGATATGTAAGTGACTCCACTATCGGTTCCCGCATCATACACCGCAAGGTTAATGGTCAAAGAATTCACCCAACAGTTATTTGCTCTTAATTCTTGCCCATGCACGCCGATAAACCAGTCTGGGCTGGGGGCCACCATGGTCACTAAAGTCAACTGGGGATGATTGACCTTTGCGGTAAATGTAACACTTGCCGCACCTACCCCTGAACCAATACCACCACCCAACAGCACTTGTTCCGCAGTGCCATTAGTTATCGCTTGTTCCACCTCGCCGCGACTTAAAGTACCAGTCCTACCAGTTTCCGCCATAAGCTCAATGCCACTACTAGCATTTTGCCCAGGCTCCCAAAAACGCACTTGACTATTGTGCACTGCACCCACTAAAGGTGAAAAATGGGGATTTGATGGAAACTTGGTCATAAAATGCGTTTGTCTCCAACTGGTGGTCACAGTAGCTCTATACTGCGCTGGATCGGTACAACTACTACTCGTGGGTGATGTAGGCGATGTGGGCGATATGGAGGATGTAGGCGATGTGGAGGATGTAGGCGATATGGAGGATGTGGGTGATGTAGGCGATGTAGGCGATGGCGAATTATTATCACCACCACAATTGAGTAAGGCGAGTACACACAAGCTACCACTCATCAAGCACAAAAATTTTTTGTTTACCATGGTTAAACGTTTACAGAATATTATTTTATATTGTAATGGTTCAAAAAAGTATTTGCTAAAATTGGGCGGTCAGTTTTTGTAAACTACGCACTCGTAACGACTCACCCTGCTCTAATACCGAACATAAGGCGTCAGCACCGGCAAGCGTCGTGGTGTAATACACTTTATAATCTAAAGCCGAACGGCGAATGGTCGCCGAATCGCGTATCGATGTTCTCCCTTCGGTCGTATTGACGATGAGGTGAATATCGCCGTTGATAATAGCATCCACTATATGAGGTTGCCCTTCGGCAACTTTATTGATGGTACGCACTTCTATACCCGCAGCCATTAAGTGCGCCGCTGTTTTCTTCGTTGCCACTAATTGAAATCCTAAAGTGATCAGGCGCTGTGCAATAGGCACAGAGTTTACTTTATCGCCATCACAGACACTAATCAAAACGGTTCCTGAAGTCGGAATTGTTTTCCCGATCGCACGCAATGCTTTAGCGGTCGCCGCAGCAAAATTATCACCAATCCCCATGACTTCACCCGTTGATTTCATTTCTGGGCCTAAAATTGGATCAACACCTTCAAACTTATGGAAAGGAAAAATGGCTTCTTTCACATAAAAATATTGCGGGGGGCGTTGGTGGCTCATCCCTTGCTCCGCTAATGATTCCCCTAGAATACAGCGCACCGCAATTGCGGTGAGCGAAACGCCGATGGATTTAGAAACAAATGGAACAGTGCGCGAACCGCGTGGATTGACCTCAATCACTTGAATATTATCGTTTTGCACTGCCAATTGAACATTCATTAAACCTATGACATTCAGTTCTATACCTAAACGGCACACCATATCGATCATTTCTTGCTGCAATTCCATAGATAAGCTATAGGGCGGCAGTGAGCATGCGGAATCGCCCGAATGTACCCCCGCTTGCTCAATATGCTGCATAATACCCCCGACCAGCACATCTGTGCCATCGCACACCGCATCTATGTCGACTTCAATTGCTGCATTTAAGAATTTGTCCAACAGTACCGGTGAATCATTTGTCACTTTAACAATACGATCCATGTATTCAATGAGATCTTTTTCATTGTGGGCAATTTCCATCGCTTGCCCTCCTAACACATAGGAGGGGCGCACCACCAGAGGATAACCAATTTTTTGTGCCGCCTCAATGGATTGTGCGGCGCTATGCACAGTCATATTGAAAGGCTGTTTAAGATTGAGATCGCTAATCAACTGACGAAAGCGTTCACGATTTTCGGCGCGATCAATTGCATCCGGCGTGGTGCCTAAAATGGGAATATCGAGTTGATACAAAGCCTGAGCCAGTTTCAAAGGAGTTTGTCCGCCGAATTGAATAATTAAACCAAAAGGTTTTTCCACCCTAATAATTTCCAATACATCTTCTAAGGTAATCGGTTCAAAATAAAGGCGATCTGAAATATCTACATCTGTGGATACTGTTTCAGGGTTACAGTTCACCATAATGGTTTCATAATCCATTTGATGACAAGTGAGGGCAGCATGAACACAACAATAATCAAATTCAATCCCCTGCCCGATACGGTTCGGACCGCTCCCCAATATAACCACTTTTTTATGCGCCGAAGGCGCGGATTCACATTCATCGGCGTAACACGAATAAAGATACGCCGTCGTCGCTGGAAATTCAGCGGCACAAGTATCCACCCTTTTATAAATGGGATGAATCGCCAATTGATGCCTATGTGCGCGCACTGTCGCCTCATCGACATGTAACAAGGTTGCCAAGCGACTATCGGCAAATCCCATCTGCTTATAGGTTCGCAATTCGGCGACACCCACGTCAGAAATACTTTTACCACTGAGGGCATTTTCCATATCAACAATTTCTTTAATTTGGCTTAAAAACCAATGGTTTATCTTACAATCATTATAAACATTCTCAATAGACATTCCGCAACGAAATGCATCGGCAACCGCCCACAGTCGCTCGGCATGTTGGGAACGCAAACGATAACGAATTATTTCCTGTGCATCGTCAGCATCACAATCAATATGGGGATTGAATCCATCACAGCCGTTCTCAAGACTGCGCAAAGTCTTTTGTAAAGATTCTTGAAAATTGCGCCCTATTCCCATAACTTCCCCTACGGATTTCATCTGGGTGGAGAGGGTCGCTTCCATTTGACCAAATTTATCAAAAGCAAAACGCGGGCATTTGGTGACCACATAATCAATCGTGGGTTCAAAGGAAGCGGGAATAAAATTTCCCGTTAAGTCATTGTATAGTTCATCTAAGGTATATCCCACAGCCAATTTTGCCGCCACCTTCGCAATGGGAAAGCCAGTCGCTTTCGATGCCAATGCCGATGAGCGCGAGACGCGCGGATTCATTTCAATCACCACTTGACGACCATCATCGGGATGCACAGCAAACTGCACATTGGATCCTCCCGTATCCACACCGATTTCACGCAATACTTTAATTGCCGCATTACGCATTTCTTGGTATTCTCGGTCAGTAAGCGTTTGCGCTGGAGCGACCGTGATCGAATCGCCGGTGTGCACGCCCATGGGATCGAGGTTTTCTATGGAGCACACAATAATACAATTATCACGGCAATCGCGCATCACCTCCATCTCGTATTCTTTCCAGCCCAACAAAGACTCATCTATGAGTAATTCATGCACTGGAGAACGTTGGAAGCCATTCTTACATATACGCGTAAATTCCGCACGGTTATAGGCAATACCGCCCCCTGCTCCACCCAGTGTGAATGAGGGGCGAATAATGGATGGAAAACCTATTTGCTCTACCGCCGCCAGCGCATCATCCATATTGTGCGCGAGAATAGAGTGCGGGGTTGCCAAACCAATCGCACGCATGGCTTGATCAAATTGTGCGCGATCTTCTGCTTTATCAATGGATTCGCGGTTTGCGCCAATCATCTGCACACCATGTTCTGCTAATACTCCTTGTTGAGCGAGATCCAATGCACAATTTAATGCCGTTTGCCCGCCCATGGTGCACAATAAACAATCTGGTTTTTCTACTTTAATAATTTCAGTGACTGTTGGCCAATCTATGGGCTCAACATAAGTTGCATCGCATAAACTGGGGTCGGTCATAATCGTAGACGGATTAGAATTGATTAAAATGACCCGATACCCCTCTTCACTTAGAGCTCGGCAGGCTTGCGTGCCTGAATAATCAAATTCGCATGCCTGTCCGATCACAATAGGACCCGCTCCTAAAATTAAAATACTTTCTATGTCGGTGCGTTTAGGCACTGTGTTTCATCAAACTCAAAAAATCAGCAAATAAACCATGCATGTCGTGCGGCCCCGGACTCGCCTCCGGATGTCCTTGAAATCCAAATGCAGGGCAATCACGCACCCGAATGCCTTGTATGGTGTCGTCAAAAAGTGAACGGTGCGTCACTTCTATCCGTGCAGGTAAGTGCTCATCACTCACCACAAAACCATGATTTTGACTGCTAATAGCGACCACATTATCCTTTAAGCGGCGCACCGGATGGTTTGCTCCATGATGCCCCAATTTCATTTTTTCTACTTGTGCGCCCACCGCAACGGCTAACAACTGATGCCCTAAACAAATGCCAAAAAGTGGTATTTTATGTTGCAAAAAAGTGTGAATTGCAGCAATAGCATAATCACAGGGCAATGGATCGCCCGGACCATTAGACAAAAAAATGCCATCGGGTTGCATTGCTAACACCTCTTCGGCGGGGGTGGTGGCAGGCACGACAGCGATACTGCAATCGTGTTGCGCCATTAAACGCAGTATATTGCGTTTAATGCCAAAATTATAAGCCACCACAGAATAACGTGCGCGGTCATTGGTCGGCCAGTCATACTGATGACCGACCTCTTGTGCCAAATCCATTCCGCCGAGTCCAGGGAAAGCACGTGCTTTCTCTAAAGCCGATGTCACATCAATTGGGGTCGGTGCAGCGGTGATGCACGCACGCTGTGCTCCTTTTTTGCGCAACAGATGGATCAATCGCCTCGTGTCTACACCCGCCACAGCAACTGTTTGGTGGCGATGCAAGTATGCAATCAAGGATTCATGACTACGGTGATGCGGGTGGTGCTGAATGCGATTACCAATAACAATACCACTCGCCCATATTTGGTTGGATTCTTCATCTTCTTTATTGACTCCCGTATTGCCAATATGGGGATAACTGAAAGTAATAATTTGACGACAGTAAGAGGGATCGGTAATGATTTCTTGGTAACCACACATAGCGGTGTTAAAAATGACTTCACCGACTCGGTCACCGTCACAACCAATAGAATCGCCATGAATGATAGTGCCATCTTCTAAAACAAGGGCAGCATAGCCATTCATCGAGGGTATATTCTCTTATACAAGCAAATCAACGCAAGGTTGTTATCATTTGTTCTGCGCTTATCTCTCCGACAAGTCGCAGATGCCGCTCTTCGCGCCCATGGCGATCAAAAACCAATATTGTGGGTGGACCGATCACCTGATAAGCTTGTTGAAGCTCTTTATCTAAAGTATCATTAGCGGTTACATCCGCTTGTAATAAACGATATTTATTCATTACTTGGCGCACTTGCGGGTTGGGAAAAACATATTTCTCCATCGTTTTACACGCTATACACCAATCGGCATAAAAATCAAGCAATACCGGCTGATCGGTCGTTGCGAGAATATGTTGCAATTGCCGCACATCTTTAATCGGTTCAAAGGAGTGAGCAGGCTTTTGCATCGCTGTTGAAGATGTAAACCAATGGGATAAGGGCATGGTGATACTGTTGCCGCCACTGGCAGCACTGGTCAAGAGTAAAATAGACCATAAGGCAATCAACAGCGCTACAGTGCGCCGTAAAACATGCCATATACTGCCTTGTTGGTGAACAAATGATATGAGCCACACTGATACGGCAATACCCCATATTCCCCAAAGCGCAAGAGCCGTGGGTGCCGGCAATACTCGTTCAACCAACCATACGGCTAACCCGAGCAACATATAGCCAAATATCCATTTGATATGCTCCATCCACGCGCCACTGCGCGGTAAAATATTGCCGAATGCACTACCTAATAATATTAATGGAGCCCCCATACCAATACCTAAAGCAAAGAGGGCAATAGCACCATAGAGTGCATTCCCAGTTTCAGCAATATACAGTAGTGCACCCACCAAAGGCGGTGCAATACACGGGCTCACCACCAATGCCGATAAAGCGCCCATAATCACCGCACCAATTATTGTCCCTGTTCGTTGGCGGTCACTCCAATTACTTATCTTTTCTTGCAGGCGCGATGGTAATCTTAATTCATAAACCCCAAACATGGATAAGGCTAATAAAATGAACAACACAGCAAAGCTCAATAAAACAATCGGCTGTTGCCAAGCGGCTTGGATACTTGCTCCGCCCCATGCCGCTAACACACCAGCCAATGCATAAACAAATGCCATTGATAAAACATAGCTTGACGAAAGCAAAAATCCCCGTAAAGGCGTGAGTTGGGTTCCTTGTCGAGCCAGCAAACTAAAGATAATCGGCACCATCGGCAAGACACACGGAGTAAAAACTAATAATAAACCCAAAGCAAAAAACAATAATATATTCCACGCCAATGAGCGTTCGGCAAGCCAATTCGCCAATTTTTGGTCTTCGGCTAATGGCGGCGAGGCGAGGGGCGCTGTGTCTGGAATAGAAACAGCGGAAATAGGGGCGATATTGGCTAAATTAAATTGGCGTTTTTGTGGGGCGTAGCATAGACCTGCGCTTGCACACCCTTGATAGGCAATTTCTATATGCGATGCTTGTGGCGTGACATTGATCGGGATGCGCAAAATCCCTTCATAAGTTTCGACCCGCCCAAAAAATTCATCTTCTTTGATCACCCCTACAGGTAAGCGCGCATCGCCCACGCCGTCACCGGTAAAACGCAATGATTTGCGATAAAGATAATAATCCGGCGCAATATCCCAATGGGCAGTAATAGAAGTATCCGCCTGTCGTTCAATGTGCAAACGAAATGCTTTGTCTACAGGCAGAAATTCGTCTTCTGCGCTCATAAAGCCGGCACATCCACATAAAGCGAGTAATAAAATTATTTTATATTGAATCAACATACACCCAATTTTAATGCTTATCTACTAAAGTCATGCCAAAACGGAGCATCAATGATTGTAGATCGGGAATTAAATCGATATTATTTTGCACACCGATTGCCCCCGGCGGATGAGGCCAATTCTGCCGATAAATTTCCAACGCAATATGCCATTGCCTCCCACTTGCCTCACGCTGCCCTATTTCTAATCCAGTCGTCACTGCGGTCATTTTTGCCAACCGATTATCGCCACTAGCATCATGGGGAATGGGATCGCCATAAGCCAAGCCAATGCGGTAAAAATGAGCGGCGCTTTGCTGATAGTAACGAAGATGGGGGCGCACAAACCAATTACGACTCAGTCGCCAAGCGTAGCGCGTATCAATCATATGAGTATCCATCCCCCAATCATTATGCGTATAACGGTAGGCAATATCCCAAACATCGCCTGTAAAATATTGCTTCCAGCCCGTATAAATACTCTGTTGCAAGCGATCGGACGGACGCTTTTCATAGCAATACACCACTGGATCGCCCGCCGCCTTGCCTTGTAAAAAACTTGACGGTAGTGGTTGTCCAATACAAGCGTTCGCTCCACCTTCGGGCTGACCGGTACTATAAAATACGCCGACTAATTTATACGGATCGGTTAAATAACCGTTTGCACGGGTCACCCCATAGGTAATTGCCCACAAAATATTAGCGGAAATAACTTGCGAGAGCGATAAGAGTAAATCAGATACCACCTTGCGCTCATTGGGGTCAGTTGGTGACGGTTGGCTAAAAGTGCCGCCGCCGTAGGTGAGCGGACGGGGGATTCCTGCGTGCGGGAAGATTGTATCGTAACTGGTAGCAACCCCTAAAGAGAGAGTCGTATTATTCTTGTTAAATGCGCGATCAATAGTGAGGTTAAGGCCCGTAGAACGGTAATCATATTCGGTAGAAAATGTTATCCCCACCCCCGCTATCGTGTTCTCATTCACAGGTTGCTGCCAGTGGGCATTAAATGCTATGCGCGTATCTTTGAAGTTAGTATCAACAGGCAATTCATGTGCTGCCGCCTGCGTGCTTCCCGAAGCGGAACTAATCGTTTGTGGTCGTGCCGCCGGTGGAATGCCGTTCGGTGATGCGCCGGTCAAGGAGTCTAAAGCTATCTTCAAGTTGAGCCACCTATCATCGCCAAAATCCCCTTTTAAGCCATACACAGGTTCTACAGCGCGCACCCGCCCCGGCTCATCGTAAAACAATACGGCAATATCCTTTTGCCACTCAACTGCTGCCGCTGGACGGATTAAACCGACGGCCATAGCGACCCACACTAAAGGTTTAAGGGAAAATTTTGCCGAAGGTTGTGGTGGGGGATAACGTTCTGGAAAAAGTGTGCGGCATGCCGCACGCAGCGGTACTCTAATAGATCCGTGGGGGCGAGCGATCATCAATAACGATCAGTTGCAACCACACCCACCACCGCCAAAACTCCGCCCACCGCTACTGCCTTCTTTACTAAAGTAAATATGATCATCTAATCCATTAATAATGGAATCGCCTTGCGGGGACATTTCTTTTTTCGCCAATACTGCCCGTTCCCACGGTTGCACATTCACGCATGCTTGCAGTAGCAGGATTGCAGTGATGACAATAATGTGTTGTGCTCTTTTCATTAATGACTGCGTTGCGCTAATAATTTCTTAAACAAGGATTCCAATTGTGCCCCATCTTTTTTGCGAAAACCGTGATGTTTTTTGACTAATTTTCCTGTGTGATCATATATAAATGATGACGGCATCCCCGGCAGATCATAGTTTTGCGCCATTTGCGCCTCGGGGTCATGGTAAATGGGGAAAACCGCTGGATAACGGCGAACAAACTCTTCTATGGATGCGGCTTTTTCATCAATACTCACCGCCAAAATTACTAACCCTTTTGTTTTATATTTGCGATACATTTCATTCATCCATGGAAAAGAATAACGGCACGGCACACACCATGACGCCCAAAAATCAACATAAACGACTTGACCCGCATACTCGGTGAGATTAATTGCGCTAGCCGCAGGAAATGTCGTTTTTACTGTATCAGCACGGGTAATCAATGCATGACAGGTTAAGGATAGAATAATACCGAAACATATCGCATACCGCTTGCGTGCTATTTTACTAAAGGACATTGGATAGAGGAGTAGTGAGGTGCTCCGTATGCTCGCTATGGCGAATAATAGAATTGTGTTGATTGACATAAATCATGCGCGGGGTATAGTGAGCGAGTTCTTCGGCACTATAATTACCGTAAGCACAAATAATAATGCGCTGTCCCACCTCAGCATGATGAGCAGCGGCACCGTTAATAGAAATAATACCGCTCTGCGCAGGGGCGCATATAGCATAAGTTGTCAGGCGAGTACCGTTATCTAAATTGTATAGTTGGATTTGCTCGTATTCATGAATGCCCGCCGCCGCCATTAATTGTTCATCTATAGCGCACGAACCTTCATATTCCAAATCTACACGTATCACTCGCGCTTGATGTATCTTTGCTTTTAACATAGTTGTGAGCATAAATAGCACCTATATTTTTCGACTGATTAAATGGTTAATGGCATTATACAAAAAAATGAACCCCACATGCAAACAATGGTAGGACACATGTGACGGCCCCAATCACCAAATGCGGTAAAATAAAGATCATTCACTACAGCAATTCATAAAATGGGTGACAAATTTCAACGCATTGGCGTCAACAAAAAAGTCGGACCTGTAAGGGTTAGGGCATCGCGCTCCGGTGGAGTCAACGCCGCAATCAGCCCTGTAAAACGGGTTACCCTCAATTCTCGGCATGGGGTGCGCGTATCCACAACATATAAAGGATTGCTCGTAGGGTTACAAAATTTTAATTCCGTTGTGCGCGGGAGATGGACGACAAAAAACAAAAAAATCAATATCAACCTATCCAAACCTGGGATATCTTCATCGATCAATACTTCTGTCGGCGCTTTCAACTTTACCAACCCCTCTCGCTCATCCGCCACTGTGGGGGGTATACAGGTTCGCGGGAAAAATGCCGCGTGGATCAATGGGTTTAGTTTGGTAATCAGTCTCGTTATTGGGTTAGTAAAAATTACCTTTGTCGTGGCGAAACACTTAATTTTAATTGCCACATGGTTAATGGTGAATATATGGAACCTATTCAAACTGTTAGTTTTTTCTATTGTTTTTTTTATCATGGACCTGCCAAAACAACTCATAAAGAAGAAAGTAAAACCATCGGTCTAGGATGATTTCATTATTTTTTCGGCATTTTTATTGCATTGAACAATCATTGCGTTCACCGCAACGATGAGCGCCCAGCGAACACAAATTTCCCTCGCTAACAATCTAATGACAATATGGTGGAGCCAGGCGGGTTTGAACCGCCGACCTCAACGCTGCCAGCGTTGCGCTCTCCCAACTGAGCTATGGCCCCAACACATTCAATTGTAACATGAACGACCAGACGACATTACAGTCGCCCCACCCCAAAGTAACTTGGCGCGATAAAGTGCCTTATTCCGAACAATTCCAAGATATTTATTTTTCTGCCGACAACGGCATGCATGAAAGCGAGTATGTTTATATCCGCCATAATCAACTGCACCAAAGGTGGCACGATATGCTACGCTATCAAAAACAGCGCTTTACTATTGCCGAATTAGGTTTTGGCTGTGGATTAAACTTTTTAATGACCTGGCAGCACTGGCAAGACTTCAAAACACCGCAAAGCCGGCTGCATTATATCGCCATTGAAAAACATCCGCTCAGTAAAACACAAATTGCCAAAAGCCTACTCCCATTCACTCGCCTGAGCACTCTTGCCGATACCCTACTCTTAGAATACCCCTCCTGCCTCCCTGGTCATCACTTGATTAAATTCCACCGAGAAAGATTGCAATTAACCCTCATCATTGCCGATATTAATGATGCCATGCACAATTTATTACACGCTCCCGCCGGCATTGATGCATGGTTTTTTGATGGGTTTGCCCCAGAAAAAAACCCTCAAATGTGGGCGCTCAGCGTATTCCGCAACGCTTATTTACTGAGTAATAATGGAGCAAGTTTTAGCACCTACAGTGCAGCGAGCACGGTACAGAAGCATCTTGAACAAGCTGGATTTTGGGTGCATAAAGATAAAGGATTCAACAATAAACGGGAAATGCTTTATGGCGCAGTCAATAAATCGTCCGCGCCTTCACTCACCAAACGATCGCCATCCAACCAAGCAGTCATCATAGGCGCGGGTTATGTCGGCTGTATGACCGCCACTGCTTTAGCCGAACGCGGTTATAGGGTCACCATAGTTGAACAACTCTCAGGTTTAGCGCAAAGTGCTTCGGGAATGAAACAAGCGGTGGTCTATGCGCGCTTATATCCTAACCGCCGCTTAGACGCGCGCTTAGAAATTAATTATCTACAGTATGCGAAAAGTTTTTACCGCCAGCTTTTTCATCGCGGGCAACTCACCGTTAAACAAGATGGAGACTGTTGCGGAGTTTTACAGCTTAGCTTTAATGAGCAACAAACAGAATACCAACACAAAATTAAGCACTTTTATCAACAATATCCCGACTTAGTACGCATCATTGACGCTAAACAAGCCAGTTTAGCCAGCGGTATTTATTTGCCCTACGGCGGGCTATTATTTGACGATATTGGCTGGATACATCCGCAGTCTGTCTGTCAGAAAATCATTGAGCATTCGCGCCATATTGAAGTGATCACCGACCAACACATTAAACAATTGATTAAGAGAGCCCAGCATTGGCATTTGATCAATAAAGAAAACCATGTTATTCTGCGCACCCCCATTATTGTCTTAGCCAATGGTTACCGAGTCAACGATTTTCTTATGCGCAGCAAAATACCCTTGCGTTTAGTGGGAGGGAGCATTAGTTATCTCCCAGCGAATAATATGACACGCATGCTGCGCACCGTTATCTGTCACGAGGGACACATAACGCCGACCACGGATAACATTAATAGCATTGGTTCTAGTTACGAAAAAATTGGGACACCCTTGATGGATAATCCTATCCGTCATCAACATAACATAGATAAAATCCGCACCCATCTTCCTCAACTGTTAGAGGGGTATGCCCTACCACATGACGGATTTAGCAATATTCGCTGTGTATCACCCGATAGGCAACCAGTTATCGGGGAATTTCTTCCGGGCTTGTATCTCAATACCGCTTACGGGTCGCGAGCGATCTGTAGAGCACCTTTAGGGGCAGAAGTCCTCGCTTCCCTCATCAATCGTGAAATGCCTATCATAGAGCATGATCTCATACAATCACTCGCCCCCCATCGTTTTCAAAGTTAACTATTTTTAGGAGATGTGCGCATGAAGAACAAAATTGTACTCATTACCGGAGCCAGTCGTGGCATAGGATCTGCGATTATGCGCCATTTTGCCGAGGCACAGGCAAAAATTATCGCCACAGCCACTAGCGAGAAAGGGATAGAAACCATTCAACAGAAAACCCAAAAAGAATGGGCAGTTCATCCCGTTATCTACCAAAGCGGCACTGCCCAAAACGCTAAAGATTTGATCGCCGCTGCCAACGCAGTGTATGACGATTCCATTGACATCCTCATCAACAATGCGGGAATGACGCGCGATAAATTAGCGGTGCGCCTATCCGAAGAGGATTGGCGGGAAGTATTGGCGGTGAATTTAGACGGTGCATTTTATTTATCTTCAGCGGCTTTGCGCAAAATGATCCGTAAATCTGCCGGAAGAATTATCAATATTTCTTCTGTAGTCGCCTCCACCGGTAATCCAGGGCAACTCAATTACTGTGCATCCAAAGCGGGTTTAGAGGGGCTTACCCGCGCCTTAGCACGAGAAGTCGCTGCACGCCATATTACGGTCAATAGTATTGCGCCGGGGTTCATCCATACCGATATGACAGGACAACTCAGTGCAGAGCAACAACACACATTGGCGCAACAAATTCCAATGGGGCGCATAGGACATCCCGATGAAATCGCTGCCGTTACCCTATTTTTAGCTTCAGATGCAGCCGCCTATATCACCGGACAGACCATCCATGTCAATGGTGGTTTATTGATGGGGTTATAATCCAGATCCTATCCCTCGACAAGACAATGTTACAAACTTGACAATAAAGAAAAGTATGTTATAATGAACCCAAATTAGTGCAGTAATGTGCTTTTATTCATCTAAGGAAAACAGGAGGTTAGTCACGATGACTCTCATTTCAATTACCCAGCGAATTTTTATGATGGCCTTATTGGTATCGTCTTTTATGACCGTGCCCGTATGGGGCGCCGATCAGCCCATCAATATCAATGAGGCAAATGCCGCCATTATTGCCGATGCCCTACATGGGATCGGACTGAAAAAAGCGAAAGCCATTGTCGCCTACCGTAAAAGGAACGGCCCCTTTAAGACGGTAGAACAACTCACGCAGGTAAAAGGGGTCAGCAAGCGTTTGGTCAATAAGAATAAGAAACTTATTCAACTCAAATAGCAACTATGAAGGCAAAACGCGCGGCTGGATTGCTTGTGATTGCCCATCCATCCAGCCCTCTCCCCATAACTGTTAATATCCGTTTTGCCTTCATTACCCCCACTTCTCCTCTGTTATGCGTTTATAAAAACGTATTAATGGAGGAGAAGTTTTTTTGATGGTGGGTGGTGGTTTCTTTACGCTCAATACGTTGCTGTATTAGCGCTCAATACGTCCCTGTATTTCGCTTGTACATTGGGTAAAAAACTTCGCAAGACGCTGCTTTTTTAGCGGTCGGCACGTCCGTGTGCCTCCCTTGGTACATTGCCGAAAAATTATCGCAAGACGTTGCTTTTTTAGCGCTCAATACGTCCCTGTATTTCGCTTGTACATTG
>JAHRAO010000038.1 GCA_020027215.1 Gammaproteobacteria bacterium | reverse complement strand
CTTGACGTCGTCCCCGCCTTCCTCCAGTTTGTCACTGGCAGTATCCTTAAAGTTCCCATCCGAAATGCTGGCAAGTAAGGAAAAGGGTTGCGCTCGTTGCGGGACTTAACCCAACATCTCACGACACGAACTGACGACAGCCATGCAACACCTGTCTTTCGATTCCCCGAAGGGCACTTTCACATCTCTGTAAAATTTCGAAGCTGTCAAGGGGTGGTAAGGTTTTTCGCGTTGCATCGAATTAAACCACATGCTCCACCGCTTGTGCGGGCCCCCGTCAATTCATTTGAGTTTTAACCTTGCGGCCGTACTCCCCAGACGGAAAACTTAACGCGTTAGCTTTACCACTAAGAAATCATGTTTCCCAACAGTTAGTTTTCATCGTTTACAGCGTGAACTACGAGGGTATCTAATCCTCTTTGCTACTCACGCTTTCGCACCTCAGTGTCAGTATCAACCCAGGGGACAGCCTTCGCCATTGATGTTCCTTCCGATATCTATGCATTCCACCGCTACACCGGAAATTCCATCCCCCTCTTTTGTACTCTAGTGAAGTAGTATCGAATGCAATTCCTGAATTGAGTCCAGAGATTTCACATCCGACTGTCTTCACCACCTACGCGCACTTTACGCCCAGTAATTCCGATTAACGCTTGCACCCCTCCGTATTACCGCGGCTGCTGGCACGGAGTTAGCCGGTGCTTTTTCTGTAGGTTACGTCCATCCTAAGAGGTATTAACCCTTAGGACATCATCTCTACTAAAAGTGCTTTACAACCCTAAAGCCTTCTTCACACACGCGGCATGGCTGGATCAGGCTTTCGCCCATTGTCCAATATTCCCTACTGCTGCCTCCCGTAGGAGTCTGGGCCGTGTCTCAGTCCCAGTGTGGCTGACCATCCTCTCAGACCAGCTAAGGATCGTTGCCTTGGTGAGCCATTACCTCACCAACAAGCTAATCCTGCGCGGGCTCATCCGATAACGGGAGCTTCCAAGGATAGGCTCCCTTTTCCCCGTAGGGTATATGCGGTATTAATCCGGGTTTCCCCGGGCTGTCCCCCTCTATCGGGTAGATTCCCACGTGTTACGCACCCGTTCGCTGCTAGCTCGGCATCCGAAGACACCTCACTCGCTCAACTTGCATGTATTAGGCCTGCCGCCAGCGTTCAATCTGAGCCATGATCAAACTCTTCAATTCAAATTTGGCACACACTTCACCCGAAGGTAAAGCACACGCCAAAACTCAGATAAACGCAAATGAACGCGTCAATGCTAAATTCTAGCTATTAACAGGTCACTTGCATCGGTTAATTTATTTCAATGTTATCTAATTGAATAACCAGAATGCAAGTGCCCACACGAATAATTATTATTTGTTTCACTACTGCTCACAGTACATATGAGCATTGGTATTATATACCATAAATATAGTTTATTGCAATTTTTTTGAAAGAAAATACCCGCAATGCATGGGGCATAAAATAATTTCTCATTCCGCAAATATCCATCAATTATGATAACATAAGAATAAAAATGTGTAGCGTGTTTTTTATTTTGAAAATAATATTTTTGTTGTAAATCAATAATTTTTATGATATACTTACATATGTTTATTAAGTATAAATCTATGAAAACGGGAAATGATTATGATAAATAGAGTGACCCAACTACGACAGGCGCGGCAATATTATCAATCCATATGGAGAGGATTGCTCGGTACTTTTTTAGGTGTCAGCATTATGGTCGCCCATGCACAGAGTCAATCGCTCCCTCTTTTGGTGAGCCCAAAAATCAAACCTTTTTTACAAACAGTCATTGATAAAAAAGATGCCACTGTTTTCACCATTAAAGGGCTGTCGCAAAAGCAACTCGAGTACTGGCGCCTCACTAAAGTTTCACCAAAATTTAATTTACTATTTAGTCCGGCATACGACAGTCAGTTTGTTTTGTTTAGCCCAACACAACCGCAGGTCATATTCCCCAGTCAAAATCGCATGTATCTTATGGATATTGCCAGCCGAAAAATTATACGTGAATATAAAAAACATAGAAAAAATCTTAGCTTTGCCGTGTTAAGCGGTGATGGGAAATCCTTATTGTCTTATGCTGCGGATAAACAGCTCCTCTTATGGAATTTAGATACTCATCAAATCATACAAAAATTATCCATCACAGACGCAGCTCATGGCATCTCTAGTCATCGCACACGCAGTATAGGATTCAATAGGAAGAATAACAAACTGAAAAAAAATAAAATTCACGCCATTGCATTAAATCAACTTGGTTTGCTTGCTTTTGCCGGAGATAATAATGGATATATATATGTATGGAATACTGCGAATGGCGAACTGCGCCATAAATGGTTAGTGCATAATAAACCCATTCGCTCTATTGCTTTGACGCATAACAACCGATATATATTAGTGGGGAGTGACCGGCAGATCTTAGAACTCATTGATTATGTCAATGGTAACCGATTACATTCTTTTATTGGCCATACAGCGGAAATTGTGCAGGTGGCGGTCAGTAAAAATAGAGCGGCCTCCCTTGATCGCCAAGGACAAGTCATTGTGTGGGATCTTACACAATACAAAATGATACAAGCATTCCCCCCACAAAAAGAAATCAAGACCATCGCACTTAATAGTGATGGGAGTGTGCTATTTACCGCGGGCACACAGAGCCAAATCGATTTATGGGATATTGACCACGAAACGCTCGTGCGCCCCCCTTTCGTGTATGAATCAAACCATGCCATCCAGCATATGTCCTTAAGCGGTGATGACAACGCCATCACCTTTGTAGATCAAAAAAACAATATTGTATTGTTACAATTTCCGCCGATCGTACAAAAATTAGACCGCAAAATTAGTTTAAGCCACGTATGGGAAGGGGTAGAACAGCTTATTGCCGCTCAAAAAGAAGAGCGGATTGGTCCTCCAATTGCTCAACCCGATTTACCCACCTATCAGCCACCTGCAAAATCTGCTTTTGAGAGTCAGGCGGCATACGAGAAAAGATTAGAGCGCGAACGCCAAGCAAAAGTCAATCCCCTATTGGATGACTACCACCGACAAGTAATCACACGTAATCAACGCATTGATAAAAGCAATCAATATTATGGCGACGAGGAATGGACACTTTTACGACGGCATTATTTTGTCAAAGTATTTGCCGATACTTACGGGCATCCGTTGATCCAAGCCATTGAGCACAAAGATAATATGCCATCTTATGACCCTGAATCACAACAAATGTATGCTCAGCTATACTTTAGCGACAATACACCCTTAGAATTGCAACATCGCATTGCCATCGAGGTTCCTGAAGGTGAGCCCGCACAATTATTTTATCAAGCGCTGCGTAAAGGACAAATGGGCGTCGCTTTAACCATGAAGTTTTTTGATGGCAGTCAGCGCATTGACCTTGTCAAAGCGCAAGTTTCCCTACACGACCGCATATATATCGGAAAACCAGTACACACTTCCATCAAAAATAAAAACGATCCTTATAAATTAGTATCGGATGAGCGGCATAATTTTTTCACTTTACCCAAAACACGCCTGCATAAAAAAAGATCTGCACCCTCACCTCTACCTTCGTCTAAAAACACAGCCCATCGTTTTAGTAAGCAGCCCACAGAAATAATCGATGAACCTTGGATGAAATATAAAAATGGTCACTTGAATCACGACGATGCTCAGAAGTATTTTCCGGGGGGAGCATCCTTAATCCGTTGGGCACCCCAACCCGATAATCAGACGAATCCAACTGTGCATATTCAACATTCCGACACTTATGTCCAACCCAATGACGATAATGCACTCCACACAACAGACGATGCGGTCTATGAATGGATTCCCATATCTTTTCCCGCCCAATAATGTATAATAAGGATGCACACATTCTCAATAGGGGGTGTTCTGAATTTGACGTTAAGCAAGTATGACTTGTTGGTGCACGCCGAGATTGTAGTTATTCTCGTAAATCATAACTATACTAAAATAGTCGCAAATCATAACGACTACGCTCTAGCGGCTTAACTCCCGCTAGCGATGGCAGCCATAGTCGCCTATCGCCTGATTGTCATCGTCATTGAGGTAGGATCGCTATTCCCTTATTCTCGGTGAGGAATAGTTAATAACAAGCTGAGACCGCATTATTGCGCCTTGTGTGTCAGGTAATATAGTGTTAAATGTAAAAGGCATACTAAGCGTGTAGATCCATGAGCGGTACATTAGCGGACGCGGGTTTAACTCCCGCCACCTCCACCATTTTTATAGCAATGGGACGCTATAAAAAAAAGCACAGTGTTGCATCACATAGTTTATTGCGCAATATCCGTGCCGAACGCAATGCCATTCCGACCTCTATTCAATCTATCTACAATATCACCGATAATGCATTCTAAGATCTTGTAAGCCGAAATCTACATCCATTAAGGTAAACCGGTGTTAGGATTGTGCTATGCGCAGGGACCGAGAGCCTTAAGTAATGTATATCATTCCCAAATCTTTTATAACACGTTTGAAATTGGCGTGGCACGCTGTGCTCATTTTCAATTTCATGGTGTGAGCGAATCTTTTTTCATGAGATCCGTCAGTTCATCGGGAGTGATTTGTGTTGTTCCCCACTTCGTTACGCTCACCCCCGCCGCCATATTAGCCATAGTAACGGCTTGACGCAAGGAGACGCCTATAGATAATGACGCCGCAATCACTGCAATGACGGTATCGCCTGCTCCGGTCACATCAAATACATCGCGCGTATTGGCTGGCAGGTAAAATGGCTTGCCGGCTTGTGATAATAAGATCATGCCGTGTGAGCTCAAAGTAATCAACAAATGTCCTAAATCAAGATCTTTTAACAATTGCGTTCCTTTATCAACTATTTCATTTTGATCGGCACAAGTGCCGACAATATGTTCAAACTCTGAGCGATTAGGGGTCAATAAGTCACAATGGCTATATGGTGTATAATCATCGCCTCTCGGATCAACGATGACAGTCATTCCCTGTTCTTTACCGTATTGAATGAGTGCAGCAGCATCCGTGATCGTATTATTACCGTAATCAGATAAAAGCAATACATTGGCACTCCGATGTGTCAATAATTGTTTTTGCAGTTGTTGCCCATAATGCGTGGGAAAAGGAGACTCAAAATCAAGACGAATCATTTGTTTGTAGCTATCCACAACGCGCAATTTACGGATAGTGGAAACCTCTGACGCTTGTAACAAATAATGCTTGATCCGGCAATCGCCGAGCAATATTTTCAAATCCGTTGCGGTTTGATCGGTACCAATAATACCGTATAAACTCACATCAACACCTAAAGCTGCTAAGTTAGAAGCGACATTGGACGCTCCTCCCAATTTATGGTCTTCACCGCGAATAACCACTACGGGGATGGGCGCCTCACGCGAGATGCGATCAGCTGTGCCATGCCAATATTGATCTAACATTACATCGCCGACGACAATAATACGGGCGCGTGAAAAATTCATTTTATTCATTTCATGGGTTGACATAATATGCCATATTATATAATCTCCTCGCGTGGAGAAAAAATAGATTTCTCTTGGTGGTGGTAAATCATTATTGCATTTCTACTTTATTGAACCCGTCACAGGTTACAATAATAACAATTGCGACTTGATGATGCATGTATTGCTTGCTATTGATAAAAATATGGATATACCGCCAATTGTTGCCGATGCCTTTTTAGATGCGCGTGGCTTGCGCTGTCCTGAGCCTATCATGTTGCTCCATCAGAAAATATTCTCGCTGAGTGCCCACCAAATATTGGAGTTACTGGCTACCGACCCTTCAACAGAACGCGATATTAAAAATTTTTGCCATTATTTAGGGCACACTTTATTGCGCATTGACTATCAAGAAGCACATTACCGTTACTACATCCGTAAATACTAATCATGGCTCAACCCCCACCCAAAACTTTTTGGCAAAGGATATTCTCTAATATCAGTATCCGCATCATAGGCGGATTATGTATTGTATTCATTACTCTCTACTTGAATTCAACATCCAGCCCGCACATTCGTCAAATAGTTTCCCGATTTGACTATTTAGTATACGACCTCATGTATCAATACACCTTACCCGACGAACCACCGGAATTAAAACACAAAATCATTCTGGTCAATATAGACGAAAAAAGCCTTGAAGCCGAGGGGCACTGGCCATGGCAACGTCATAAAATTAGCCAACTCATCCGCACCCTCCACAGTTTAGGTGCTCGGGCAATTGGTGTTGATATTGTTTTTCCAGAAGCAGAGCGCAACCCTTTAATTGTTGCCCAAGAAACTTTATCTCAGCAAGGAATTGATGAAACCGCCATATTAGATACGGCTAAAGATAGTTTTGCCAGTATGGAAGAAATACTAGATGGCAATAGAGCATTAGCCGCAGCATTTAGTGATGCACCGGTGGTCGTTGGTGTTTTGCTCACCCCCGACAGTGAAGTGCGTAAAGGGCAATTTCCTCACCCTATTTTTTATACCACACCCCCCGAGCATGCAGAATTACTTGATAGACTGACTCTGCAGAAAGCACCCGGGCATAGCGCCAACATTGATGTAATCCAAGATGCAGCCAATTATGGCGGCACCGTCTCTTTTACTCCTGATTGGGACGGTGCAATACGGCGATTTCCATTATATTGGCGTGCAGCCAATGGAGGGGTCTATGAGAGTTTACCGATCAGTTTAGTCCGGCTATACACTGGTCAACCAGTGCAACCCAACTATACTTTTTACGAAGAATCACAGAGTTACGAAATTACCGGCATTGATGTGGGGGATGATTACACTATCCCCGTCACAGAAACTTATGCCCGACAACTCGTTTCGTTTCGCGGATCACAGGGGTCGTTTCCTTACGTATCGGCAAGTGACATCCTTAATGGGCAAGGTGACCCCGATACTTTTAAGGGTGCCATCGTTATTATTGGTGCGGCAGCAATCGGTCTTGCCGATCTCCGCCCTACTCCATTAGGCATAATGCCGGGAATGGAAGTATTAGCCAATATCACCGCCGGATTATTACAACCTGAATTGCTCTACAGTTCGCCTCAGTGGGTTCATACTTTTGAGTTTTTTTACATTCTGTCACTCGGCATAATATTAGTTTTTTTATTCGCCTACTTGCCACCCATTCCAATGAGCATTATTGGAATCAGTTCGTTTAATATCACCTTTTTTATTAGCATCTATGCATGGGTTTTCTACCGTTACAGCATAGGATTAAATACACCTTTATTAATGGTAACTTCTATGAATTTATACAGCTTCGTCGTTGCCTATCTCACCGAATCGTCTCAACGCAACCAGATACGTAATATATTCAATCAATATGTACCGGCGGCACACATTGATGAAATGCTAAATAACCCAGAGGAATATACGATGAAAGGGGAGCGTAGGGAACTCACCGTATTGTTTTCAGATATCCGCAGTTTTACCAGCATTTCCGAAAAATTAACCGCCGAACAACTCAAAAACATGCTCAATCGTTACTTCACGCCGATCACAAAAATCATTTTTGACAACCAAGGGACAATTGATAAATATGTTGGAGATATGGTTATGGCATTTTGGGGCGCACCAGTAGATGATAAAGAACATGCCATGCACGCTATTAAATCATCTATATTGATGATCCAACAGTCTGATGCGCTCTCTGATGAATTTATTGCAGATGGCTTACCGCAAGTCCGCGTCGGCGTGGGGATCAATACGGGAGAAATGAATGTGGGCGACATGGGTTCGCAATACCGAAAGTCATATACCGTCCTCGGCGATGCCGTCAATCTCGGTTCGCGCTTAGAAGGGCTCACTAAATTTTATGGGGTCGATATATTGGTCAGTGAGCAAACTCAGTCCTACTGCCCTGATTATGAATTTCGCTTTATTGACAACGTCATCGTCAAAGGGAAGCACGAAGCCATTAAGATTTATGAACCGCTCGGACTTAAAAAGGAAATTGATGCGATAACCAGCGTGGAGCTAGAAGAATATCATCAAGCGTATCAATATTATCTTGAGCGCAATTGGAAGCGAGCGATGAATACATTTAGAGATTTACAGCGGCAACATCCCGACCGCCCTCTTTACCAGGTTTATCAGAAACGGATAGCCGAACTGGTGAAGGAAACATTAGACGACAGTTGGGATGGTTCATTTGAACATACCTCTAAATAAACAAACCCTACAAAATATCGTCATTACTTCTATCAATCAGAGTAAGCGCAATAGTATAAAATATGACTATAACAGGCATTTATTTAAGCGCATAATCAATATATTGTAGTAATGAAAGTAGCGATTCCTTTGTTTTCCACTAGCTGGCAATGGGTGCAGCACAACATCTCCGAACTGCCACTGGCGTACATTCGTCACATACTGAACGGTGTATGCATTGTCGCTATACTCTATTGGGGAACACAAGCGAGTTGGTTATTATTGTCTCCCCCTTCTTATACTATACCGAATGCGGTCTCTTTACCGATAAGTGATAGTGGTGTCCAGCGCATAGCGGTAGACAGTAAAGCAATTGCCTCATGGAATTTATTCGGTAAACGTGAAAGCATAGCTCCACAGACACCTTTACTCAGCAAGTTAGAAAGTGATGCTGCTCTAACAAAGTTAGACATTGTTATTCTTGGCATTGCCCATGTCAAGGATCCACAACGGGCACGTGTCGTGATGCGTTACAACAATGCCGAGTACCAACATCAAATAGGCGACCGACTGGCGATCGGTTCCAATGTGACCGTAGAGCGCATTTTAGTGAACCAAGTCATTATTCGCAACCAAGGCCGCTACGAGACAATTCGTCTATACGAAGAAAACGATTCTTTAGAAATACAACATACTCCTTCGCAACTCTCTATTGCACCTCCGGGTATCATTGATCACCGACAAAATCCGACAGCAATACAAGCGGCAAACACCATGCGTCACGACCTGCTCAACGATCCAACTTCTATCCTCAAGAGTGCGCGCATTACGCCAGTCACAACTGCTGGCTCCTTAAGCGGGTTCAAAATAGATGCACAACACGATGCCCGTTTAGCAACACTCGGTTTTCAACCGGGAGATGTCATTACTGCCGTCAACGGCATCAATTTAGATAACCCAGGTAAAACACTGCAAATTTATCAAATGTTGCGTAGTGAAAAAGAAGGGCATTTTACAATTCTGCGTAATGGCATTCCCACAACCATTATCGTACCGCTCGCTCAATAAATGACTAGATCAATGAAGAAAAAATACATTTATGTATTAGTGGGATGGCTTGCCTTATCTCCCCTTGTCGCTGCCGACAGCTATACAATCAATTTCAAAGATACCGACATTCATGAATTGATTAAATTTGTTGCCGATGCAACTAAACGAACGATGATTATTGACCCGCGAGTCAAAGGGCGAGTCAAAGTGATTTCCACCACCGCGGTCAATGAAAAGCAATTGTACGAAATGTTTTTGGCAATTTTAGATGTTCACGGTTACGCTGCGGCACGGACAGGAAATGTCATTACTGTCGTGCCCAAACAACAAGCACGGTCACTGCCGGTGCCGGTATCGCCGCCAAACACTAGCAATTTTGATCCGCAAAGACGTGAAATTATTACTTCGGTTATTCCCCTACGGAGCGTACCGGCAGCAAAGCTCATCCCAGTCATACGCCCTTTGGTCTCACAACAAGGACATATGGCCGCATATCCACCAAGTAATGCCATCATCATTTCAGAAGTAGAGGATAATATTAATCGGATCCTTAAAATTATAGGCCAGTTAGATGACACATCGTCAAGCAGTGTTGAAGTCATCAAACTCAAATATGCTGTGGCAAGCGAAGTGAAAACAATTTTAGAATCAATGCTCAAGCAGACGGCAAACGATAAAGGACGTCCTTTGAATATAGTTGCCGATAAGCGCACCAATAGTTTGCTGGTTTCTGCAGATGAAATTGAACGTCAATCCATGCGCGAGATGGTTGAGTACTTAGATCAAACACAATCACAAGTCGGTGATGCATCTGTTTTATACCTCAAACACGCCACAGCCGAAGATATAGCCCCAATATTAGCCAAAGTGGTCAATAACCTACAGCGCACTAACGATAAAAATAGCAACCAAGTGAAAACAAGTATTGAAGCAGACAAAGCAACTAATTCGCTGATCATTACCGCAAGCCCAGAAATTCGCAAAACATTAGAAGCAATCATTTCGCAATTAGATATCCGCCGCGAACAAGTATTAGTTGAAGCAATCATCGTGGAAGTCAACGATGAAGATTTACGCCGTTTGGGAGCAGAATGGCTCGTCGCACATCAAGATACCGGTGCGTTATCCTCCAGCCACTTATCGCCAGTTATTAGCGGTTTATCCGCTGGCGCACAGGCAGCGGGAAGTAATTCATCGCTACTCACGCAAGCGATCGCCGGCGCTCTCTTAAATATAGATGGACAAGCTGCTTTGTTAGGAGGAATAGATAGTGGAGGAACAAGAGGGTTTGCCCTTATCCTCAATGCATTAAAACGCAATATGGCTTTTAATATTTTGTCCACGCCCAATATACTTACCTTAGATAACACCGAAGCCACTATTGTCGTCGGCAGTAACGTCCCTTTCCGCACCGGTTCATTCACCAACACAGGAGGTAATACAGGAGCAGTTAATCCTTTTCAAACAATTAGCCGTCAAGATGTGGGAATTACCTTAACCGTCAAGCCCCATATTAACGAAGGCGATTCGGTACTGTTGGAGTTGAAACAAGAAATATCTAGTTTAGCCGGCAATACGAGTGTTAGTGCCGTGGATCTGATTACCAATCAAAGAAAAATAGAAACGACCGTTTTAGCAAAAGACAGAGAAATTATTGTTCTGGGGGGATTGATTAGAGAAGATGTCACTGAAACCACACGGCGAGTCCCCCTGTTAGGGCGGATTCCATTATTAGGTAAATTATTCCGTTCATCGTCTGCTGAGGTTAAAAAAAATAATTTATTGATTTTCATCCGCCCTACGATCATCAAAACTCCAGAGAGTATAGCGGAAATCAGCAAAGAAAAATATAAAGCGATTCGCAGTCAACAAATTGAAAAGCAATTACGCGGCATTAGTTTAATGCCGGCGGATAGATTACCCGTTTTACCCACATGGGAAGAGGCCCTGAAAAAAAATGGAGCCATCCAATAATACTCCGCCTCAACAGCAGCCTATTGATGCCGGCAAGAAAAATGATCTCCATTTATCATTTAGCTTTGCAAAAAATTATGGCGTGCTCCTAGAGCAACAAAAAAACGATATAATTCTTCTTCATCGTTCAGGGCTACAACTCCATGCCCTCAATGAAATTCAGCGCCATTTAGGCGCACAACCGTTCCAACTGCAGGCGCTTGATAGTGAGGCGTTCCAGAAAAAATTGACCGAACGCTATCAAAGCAACAATAGCGATGCCATACAAGCGGCAGAAGATATAGGGTCAGAAATCAACCTCAACCAATTGGTCGATGAATTACCCGACACCTCTGATTTGATGGACACCGCCGACGATGCGCCGGTCATTCGCCTACTCAACGCTATTCTATCCCAAGCCATTCGCGAAAAGGCTTCCGATATTCATATTGAAACTTTTGAAGAACGACTCGTGGTGCGTTTTCGTATAGATGGCGTGTTACGTGAAACGCTTTCTCCTAAAAGACAATTAGCTTCTTTATTAATATCACGGTTAAAGATTATGGCAAAACTGGATATTGCCGAAAAGCGCATCCCGCAAGATGGACGCATCACTGTGCGTATTGCAGGGCACACGGTGGATATTCGCATGTCCACCCTCCCTTCTGCACATGGAGAAAGGGTTGTCCTCCGTTTGTTGGATAGTAATACGGGACGCATGACTTTAACAGACCTTCAAATGGGCGATAATGTGACCGACAGATTTAAGCGCATGCTGCGCTCGGCTCACGGAATTATTTTAGTCACAGGCCCCACCGGATCAGGGAAAACAACCACTTTATATGCTGGACTCCATGATATCAATCAAAATTCGCGCAATATTATGACCATTGAGGATCCGATTGAATATATGTTAGCCGGCATAGGGCAAACACAAGTGAATCCCAAAGTAGATATGAGTTTTGCCCGCGGGTTGCGCGCTATTTTACGCCAAGATCCAGATGTCGTCATGGTGGGCGAGATTCGTGATATTGAAACAGCCGAAATTGCAGTGCAAGCCAGCCTCACCGGTCATTTAGTCTTATCCACTTTGCATACCAATACGGCAATTGGTTCTATTACACGTTTGCAAGATATGGGAGTGGAATCGTTCTTGCTTTCGTCGAGCTTATTGGTGGTCATGGCACAAAGGTTAGTGCGTACTTTGTGTTTGGAATGCCGTGAACCCTATACAGCTTCCGCAATGGAACAAGAACGCTTTAACCTCCCTAGCAATGTAACTATTTATCGCCCAGTCGGGTGTGCACAGTGTAATCTCTCTGGATATCAAGGTCGGACAGGTATTTATGAATTTATTCCACTAGACGACACGATACGCTCTATGATTCATGAACGCACAAGTGAGCAGGCAATTAGCCAATACGCCCAAAAAAAACACCCTTCCATCATAAAAGATGGGCGGCGGCGCATATTAAATGGGGAAACCACAGTAGAAGAAGTTCTGCGTGTTACACTTGTCTAAAACGTGACAGGGCAAAAAAAGGCACTCACTGCTCGCCACCACTGCATAACACAAGCAGCGACTCTTAAAAAAGAATTTGCCGCGGCGATACAAAAATCCCCTCCCATGCATCTCCCTGTACGCCCGCGTTATAGTTTCATTGCGACTTTAGCCCGGGCGATTATCGGACAGCAAGTGTCCGCCGCTGCCGCCCGTTCCGTGTGGAAAAAATTAGAAATACTCGCCGCTTCTCAAGGAATGCTGGCTTTTTTTACTTCCGATCATTACGAACAATTGAGGCAATGCGGTATTTCCGGTAAAAAAGTTGAATTTCTCATCGGTTTAAGTGACTCGATGCAATCTGGCGACTTATCGCCTCGGCGTATTAAACGCCTCCCCCACGGCGAGCGGACAAAAGTGCTCACCGCTCTCAAAGGTATCGGGCAATGGACAGCGGATATGGTTGGTATTTTCTATTGTCTCGATCCCGATATTTTTCCTGATGGAGACTTGGCGGTGATGAATACTTTTAATCGCTTAGTGCCGACATACACTTCGACACAACTCTTAGTCGCCACAAAACAATTTGCTCCCTATCGGAGTTATTTAGCACTATATTTGTGGCACTTGAAAAGAAATATGTTTTAGAGAATGCAGACCATTGCTGACAAAAAGGGTTGAACAGGGTTCAAGTGGCGGCACGCGCTTTACGAATTAATTGTGCCAAGGTGTCGTGCTGCTTATGTTGCGGATAGTTTTTATCAAACACGCGCCATGTATCCACTGCCAAATTAGTCATTCCTATTTTTAAGTAAGCACGGATCATAATATCTAAAGCGGCAGGGATAAAAGGACTGCCCGGAAAATATTCCAGAACGTAGTTGCCGCGGTTTATTGTTGCGATATAGGCCTTTTGCACAAAGTAATGCTCTGCCACCGCCATTTCATGTTCGGCAAGCAAATAGCGCAACCGTTTCATACGCGCATGTGCATCGGGGACATAAATACTATCGGGAAATTTTTCCAATAATTCACCGAATTCACGAAAACATTGATACAACTGGGTGACATTGCGCTGGCTCGCGTTGACGCGAAATATACGCGACAATAACCCTTGCCCTTCGCTATACAAAGATAATGCTTTAACATAATAAACATAATCTACATCGGCATGGTTGGGGTAATAACGAATAAACCGCTCGGCGATTTCAATTGCCTTTTCACGATTGCTATTGAGATAGTAGGCATAAATAAGTTCTAATTGCACTTGTTCGGAGTAGGCACCGTAGGGGAAGCGTAATAACAAATTTTGTAAAACTTGAATGGCTAAATCATAAAATTTATTATCTAAATAATCTTGCGCTTGCTTATAGAGTTGCTCTTCGCTGGTATTTTCTGCTTTATCTGCGGGGCGCCGCTCGGCAGACGGGTTCTGAGCACAAGCCATCATGAGTGCTAAAATGGCAATTATGCCATACCACCATTTATATTGTGTGAAGGATAACATCAATGTATATTTTATACAAAATCACATGATAAATGTAATTGTAATGACCCCATAATGCCCACCGAGAAAATTATCCGTCAAACAGCTACGGTTGATGAGAGCCATCACAATCAACGGTGCGATCGTATTGCTGCCCACCTATTTCCCGATTATTCTCGTTCACAATTACAACATTGGATTAGAGAAGGGTATCTATTAGTCAATGGAGAAACATGTCGTGCAAGCACGCGAGTGGCTATGGGATCGCAAATCAAGATTTATGCTCCCGCACCAGAAAGCGCAAACGAATTGGTTGCTCAACCTATTTCTATTGATGTGGTATACGAAGACGACCATATTATTGTCATTGACAAGCCCGCGGGAATGGTGGTACATCCGGGGGCGGGTCACCTATCCCATACTCTGCTCAATGCCCTTATTTATCGCCATCCTGAATTGCATAATCTCCCACGCTGTGGGATAGTGCATCGTTTGGACAAAAACACCAGTGGGTTATTGGTGGTCGCTCGCACAGAATTAGCATGTATGCGGCTCACTCAACAATTTGCTCAGCATACAGCGCAGCGCAATTATGAAGGAATCTGCATCGGCACTCCCACCGGTGGGGGAAGTATTGATTTACCGATAGGCAGGCACGCGATACGGCGACAACAATTTACCCACCGTAGCGATGGAAAAGGTGCAATCACTCATTACACTATCCGCCATCGCTACCGCTATCATACCCATTTAGCCATGAAACTACACACGGGGCGTACCCATCAAATTCGCGTGCATTTAGCAGCAATTGGCCATCCGCTGCTCGGTGACCTCGTTTATGGTCGCCCCGCCCCCATTCCGTCCCATGCATCACCGACAGTACGCAATGCATTACGCACATTTCGCCGACAAGCACTCCATGCCGTGCAATTGTCTCTTACTCACCCCTTCACCGACAAGACAATGCAATGGCAAAGCCATATGCCTGCGGATATACAGCATATAATCAACACTATTGAACAAATATAAAATCGGAAAACATAGCATACGCTCGGTAATTATTCCATCATGGAATGCACCGCCGCACATTCACGCGTTTATGACGACACGTTATTGCGCTTCACCACAACCACACACTTTACCGACAGTGGCAACGCCCGTGCAATATTTACGCCAACATCATACAAACAAAGTGATTGATTGCCGTAAGGCGATGCGATTACCCATCGGTGATGCATGGGTCACGCGCACCGCACAGTTGCCCTGTGCTGTGCGCACCGCAGATTGCCTGCCCATCCTCCTCCATAGTGCCAGTGGGTGCACTATCGGTGTTATCCACGCCGGTTGGCGTGGTTTAGCACGCGGCATTATCGGTCAGACACTACGCGCAATGGGGGAGAATAAAATATCGGCGTGGATAGGAGCAGCCATCAGTTCAACCCATTATGTCGTGGGTGAAGAAGTGCGCGCCTTTTTTGCCGATAAACAATACAATAAGGCTTTCATTTCGGCAAGTGCGCACCATTATTTTGCCGACCTGATGCACATTGCCCGTATCCAATTATGTGCCTATGGCGTGCACGCACAAGGGGGAGAGTTATGTACCTACAGCGACCGTAGATTTTTTTCATACCGCCGCAATGGCACGCGCCGGCGGTGCACAACAGTTATTTGGCTCAGTTAGAGTGCAAGCGCCGCAGAATTTGCTCGGCAACGGATTGTACCGAAAAATATTTTTCTAATAATTGCTGTCCGCGCACCCCCATATCCGTACGCAGTGCCGAATCGGCAATTAATCGGCGGGCGGTGGCAATGAATTGTGCATCATTGCCGTTTTCAAAAACATACCCTGCACGATGATCGTTAATGAGTGGCATGAGATCATTCCCAGCATTGATGCTCCCTAATACAGGTAAAGCCGCAGAAAAATATCCCAATAATTTACCGGGAAAATTATGCGTTTTGTGCGCCGCATCCAAAGAAAATAAACCTATATCTACTTCTTGGAGCAAAGCATTGTACTCTTTTTGCGATACGCTGGCGTGATAGGAAACATTGGTCAATTTCCATTGCTTTATAAGCGCTCGGATCGTATCCACCGCACTGCCATGACCGACAAATAGTAAGTGTGCTTGCGGGCAATCGTGTAAAGCCCGTGCTAAACGCAGTAAATTAGTCATATCTTGTGCAAGACCTATATTGCCACCATACAACAGGATGACCTTATTCTCTAACTGGAGTTTTCGCCGCCAATAGGGGAGAGGTGACGGCACGGAAGCGGGCGATATCCAGTTGGGGAGCACTTCGACATGATGATACTCTGGATAAGTTTGGCGAAAAAATTGTAAATTATTTGCGGACATGACGCCGATCCAATCGGCGGCGGCATAATTTTTTTGTTCACAATAGCGTAGATATCGGGTGAGCAATGACTTTTCGCGTAATGTGCCGATATCTACCAGCCACTGAGGAAATATATCGCGTAACACTAAGTATGTCCGACACGGGGCAATACTTTTTATTTTATTGACTAAATGAGACCAAAAAATGGATGGAGAATAATAAACCACGCCATCAAATGGGCGTTCTTGCACTATTTGTGCTATCACTCGCCAACTGCGATAGGAGAGTAGGTTTTCGTTCATCAAACGGATACCGAGTGCAACATTTTTAATCGCCCCAGAGCGAAACCGCCACACTGAAATTTCATTGCCGCGGGTGTGCTCGAATCGGGGCGCTGAGGGCAATGGTGTGGGAGTAATCACCACCACATCCTCCCCCATTTGCGATAATGTGTGGGCTAAATCGGCAAACATTTGCGCCCCAATACGCGAACTATAGGGCACATAGTCGTCAATGATTAACGCCAAACGCATACGGGGCGCGGATAATGCATATAATATTTAGACTGATTTAAGGCAATGCCAGCAAGATACGCATCATTTCCGTCGCTGCTGCGATGCCAACTTGACTAATGAGGTTACGATCGGTTTGATCGCCCATTTCATAGGTAATAGCGGGAATATTATAAGTAGTGCTGATATGTTGCTTAAATGTTGGTCGCCCTTGATTATGCGAAGGTTGGCGATTGACCGTAAATTGAGGGACGCTGTGCTGGATAGCGGCTAACCACTGCTGCGTAAAATTCGGTAATCTAGTCGTGCCATCCGGCTGAGTATAAAACACATCGCGATGGGTTGAATGAAAATCCAATCCCAATACAAGTTGTTGGTCGTCACCCAACAATCGAGTCAATTCTTCGTGCACCACCGATGTTTCGGGCTGAGTAAATAACCCCCAATCTCTATTGAGATCCACTCCATTAGCATTATGCCGCCAGTGACCGGCAACGACACCGTCTGGATTCATATTGGGGACAATCAACACATTGTAGCGTTGACGAAAGCGTTGCGCTATGTCGCTATCGGCAAACAATGCGTTGGCAAAAGCATGTAGTGCAAATGCACCTGTGACCTCAGGCGGGTGTTGCCGCCCAGTCAATAGTATCCATTTATTGCTCTCGCCACGCACGAGTAATCGTTCAATGGGGCGCCCCTGCACCGAAGTCCCGATCACCGCATGGTCGGCATGCGCGCGCCATGTGGATATCCACTCTTGATAATCATCGTTATCAAGAATTTCTTGGGCGGCAATATAAAAAAATGGCTGGGAAATATTAAAGGAAAAAAGAACACGTTGCCCATCATCTAATACCTGATACATGGACGGATCGAGTAATTGCCACTGCTCTCCATCTATACTTATCTTAGGACGGTAGCGATGACGGTGGAGTTGATAGCGCATGTGGACTTCCACAACTTGGCTGCGCTCTTGGTCAACGCGAAAAGCATACCATGGGCTCGGATTGATCGGCACATTCTCTGGAGCAATCGTAAGACGATAACTATTATCGTTCACTTGAGCACACATGCTCACCCGTGCCGCCGGAAAATTGGTAGAGAATGCTACTGGGGAGAACTGACAGGAATGGACACTTTGTCCACCATCACAGTTCCACAATGAAAATAAAAATAACAGGTAGATGCTATGGTTTCTTTTCATGGCGCCGATAAAAGATTGTTACTGTATTGTACGCAATTTGTTGCAGTGAACGGGCATGGCGCATGGGCAACCCAGCAGTATAAGGTAAAGCGAGCGGTGATTTATCAAATAAAGCAGCATAGACAACGCACGCGGCTAAATAGGTACCCGCCACGCTGGGATGTTTAATGTTTTTTTTATAAACGGCACTTATATTGCCACCTTTTTTACTATAACGCAATAAATCTTTCTTGTAGAGGTTAATCTCTGGATGATCGTGTTGTGCCTGCTGAAAAGCAATACCCACAGGAATAACAAGTGCATTCAATTTGTTGCCGATCAGGGTGTAGTTGCGTTGGATCGGTTGAATCATTTTGCGATTATTAGCATATCCCCAAGTCATCAAAAGAGCGATATCACCGCCCCGCGCGCGAATCCTTTCAGCGTATTTTTTCGCCACCTTGGCAAAAAAATCGGCACTTTTTTGGGTGAGGAGTTCTTGGCTATGACCGTGCATAACGACTAGATCCCAATTATCCCAGCTTTTGTCTTGGGTAAAATAACTCATACCGCCGGCATGTTCATGTAATTTAGCGCCAGAAAGAGTCAGCGCCCGCATCCGCACCTGCCGATAAATACCGGCAGCACGCATTAAACCACCGACATGTTTATGCAATCCATCATTATAAAAAGTGAAGCTATTGCCAACAAATAAGATACGTTTGGGCGGGTCAATAGATTGTACGCGTGGCGTTAACGCCAAAGCAGGCGACAGCCATAGTGCAATGATAACACTTAAAACTATCCTACGCACGGCAAAAAATGCCCGCTATTTTTATAAAGTCGCCCTGATATCCAGATAAACATATCTGCCGTAATCTCGGTGCGCATCGGCGAAAAAGCCAAAAAAGCGATCGGCAAGTGGAGCGCGCTCGTCGGTCATATTTTTCACCCCTAAGCGCGTGCGCAATTTACTATCGGTGCCCAGGCGGAAATAATAGTCAAAAGTGAGATCATAGGTTTCAAATGCGGGTACAACCCACCGCGTACCATTAGCGAGCGTCAGGCTACTTTGATAAAAACTACCGAGATAATTCCATCCTAAGGCAGCACCGAAACTGCCTCTACGCCATGAAAAGCGCATACTCTGTTTAATATCTTGATTGCCGTTACGCCCTACCAAGTCACCCAATCCTTCAATATCTATGCTCATGGGCAAGGTGCCAGCATTTTGGGCAGCGGCTAACTCAGCGGCTTCACCGCTTGCTGCTTGTTCAAATTTAGTTAAACGCGAAAGATTATACTTGATCGCAAACCGACCTGCGCGCCCTTCCCAATCCCCGTACACACCAATATCAAATCCGCCCAAGAGGCGATCATTTAAGTTAGCATAGAGATCATTGACACGCTCTAAGAGGCCCACTGGACATAGGCCTGCTGCCATAAAAGCAGCGCGCGCGTCTTCTTCGACCGGCATACGCTGCACTGCTGGGTTAAACAGAGCGGCATTGTCGCAGTTTGTGTTGCCATTTCGGATGCTGCGCAGCAATTCCAATGTAGTGTGATTTTCTTCACCAAACAAACCGATTGTGTTTTCTTTATCAATAGACCATACATCCGCCGTCATGGTCAATCCATCCACTACATCCAAAACAAAGCCCAAAGAAGCATTATCCGATTCTTCGGAGACAAGAGACCGACTCCCTTGTGCAGTCCGTTGTGCCGTATCCCTACAATCATCATCTATTTCATCTGCAGTACCTCTGTTATCATTGACATAACGACACAAGTAATCTGTCACATTATTACTGCGTGCAATCATGTTTTCATTGATCGTCACGAGGTTCGGCGCGCGATAAGCCTGCGAGTAAGATCCACGCAATAACAAAATATCAGCCGGCCTATATCCTACGGCCAATTTACCGACCAATGTATTGCTGACATCCGAAAAATCTTCGTAACGCAAAGCCAGCTGCACATCTAAATTAGATAAGAGCGGTAACGCTATTTCGCCAAATAAGGATAGGACCGTGCGATTACCTTTATTATCTGGAGTGGGACTCGAATTGACCACATCCGATACAAAGGGATATGTATCGCCATCGCCGTCCGTATAACGAATAGTACCATCTAAAAGCGGATCACGGTCATCGTCAAAAGATTCGCTACGCCACTCCATGCCAACGAGGACTCCAGCATCACCTCCCGGCAGGGAGAATAATTCATTGTTTGAAAATTTCACATCCCACAGCGCCAACTCTGCTTTACTATTGCGGTAAACACTCACCAAGGCACTCCGCAACCCCGCAAGATCCCCCCCATTAAAAGGGTTATATGCCGTACTCTGCATGGTACTATTGATCGCCGCTTGAATTAGAGTATTGGATATCCGATTATGGGTGACATCATCTTTATTGGCCTGCGACCAGAGGACAGCAGTTTCAAAGTCCCAATCACCGAGGTCGCCGCGCAACCCCTGTAAAAAACGATAGGTCGTGCCTTCATTATCCACAATGCGTGGCACTTCGGTAAAACGATAATTATCAATGAGCACTGCGTAACCGTTTGCAGGCAAGGGCGTAACAGCAGCGGCCGTTGAAGCGGTGCCCGAGGTGAAATTATTGGGTGAACCCTGACGGAATGGGTTGTAGTATGCGTCGGCCGCTATGCGCAATCGCACAGAACTGAAGGGGGCTGATGGATGGCGGTTCAGATTGGTTTGCGATAAATATGCGGAGATCTCGGTAAAACTTTCCATACCATTACTAAAAGTATGATTTACATAGGCAAATAAATTATAGCGCTCTAACTTTGAAGCAAGATCCCGATTCGCATTGAGGTTATAACGCGTGAGGCTTCCACCATCTTGTTCTCCGCATACCTGTTCGTTGATCCCGTACCCACAGCTGCTATTATCCACAGGATAGATGTGAAATTCACCACCGCTATCCACAAAACCGGCGCGCGTGTCCCGCCCTAAAACTGGCATTCGGAAGATACTACTCGCAGGCACGCCCGGAATAATATCAAACTGTCCATAAATTGAATTGGCACTATTATTGCGAAAGTTAGTATTCCCTGCAAAAGGAGATCCTTCAGGGATACGGCTACGAAAATCTGCATCAGCCCAGCGCGGATCGTCCTGAGAGTTCACCCGTCCACGATCATAATAATTAAAAAAAATGCCAAGGTTGGTTGCGCCGCCGCTAAAAAACTGCCCCCATTCTAAACGCAATGAATTATCGGCGCGCGGGAGATTATCATATTCGCTACGACGGAGCGCAATTTTGAATCCGTCTAGGTCCTTTTTCAATACAGTATTGATCACCCCAGCAACTGCATCGGCACCGTAAATAGCGGAGGCGCCGTCACGCAATATTTCTACGCGTTCAATGCCAAATACGGGGAGCGTATTAGAATTGACACTATTCACCGGCACAAAACTACCGCCCACTTCTTCAGTTTGAAAAGAGGCGGCATTCACTAAGCGGCGGCCGTTTAATAACACCAATGTATTACCCGTGCCGATATTGCGCAAATTAAATGCACCTATATCCCCACGCGCCGAATTGACTCCACCACTGATATTCTCTGCTTCGCTATGAAAATTCTGCCCATTTTCTGGAATCAAATCAAACAATTCATCACCCGAATCCACGCCAAACAATTCTATATCTTCGGCAGTGAAAACAGATACGGCAAGTGCTTCGCTAATTTTCGCCCCGCGGATTTGGCTACCGACAACGACGACTTCTTCAATCTCTTCTAGTTGAGCTTGATCTTGCGCTTGCGCGGTAAAAGACAATATCCCTGTAAAACATGCTAAAACAATTAATCGAGCACCGTCAGTTAGTTTTAATAATAAGTTTTTACACCGATACATAACTATATTCTCCCCTTTTAATCAACAACAAAAAGTTAATATTAACCTTCCACTATAGCATACAATGCATAGCATATATAAAAATCATTGCCTACAATGAGAGAATAGTCGGCTCCCGAAAAGAAGCGATCGTTTGTTGAACGCTCTATCAGCATGAGATCATTTTATTTTGGGAAACTTTTAAGAATATTATTCGTCTATGATGCACTTCCATCCATACAATCTATGAACAGTACTCTCAATATCGGCATAGTCGGCGGGAGAGGATACATCGCCATAGAATTATTGCGCCTGCTGAACCAGCATCCGCATATTACGGTGCGCACGGTCATTTCACGTCAGACGGGCACGGTCGGCGATCTCCACGATTCGCTCCGCCATTGTGTGCCTATCGCTTCACTCCCTCTCTCACAAGATTATGCGCAGTTGATAGATTGCCAAATCGTTTTTTTTGCTACCCCATCGAGCATTGCGATGCAGCACGCGCCGGCATTATTAGAAGCGGGGATAAAAGTTATTGATTTATCAGCAGATTTCCGTCTCGCCGACCCCGCCGAATGGGAACGCTGGTATGGCAAAGCCCATACAGCACCTCAATGGCAACGCGCAGCGGTTTACGGATTGCCTGAAATTAATCGCGGCGCCATTAAAGACGCCCAACTCATCGCCTGTCCGGGATGTTATCCAACCGCCATCATCATAGGTAGCGCCCCTTTATTACAACACACAACACAATCGCGCGCTTCTTTAATGGTCAATGCGGTGTCGGGGATCAGTGGTGCGGGACGGAGCGGCGATCCCGTCCATTCTTTTGTGGAGTGTGCCGAAAGTTTTCGTGCTTATGCACCGACTGGGCATCGTCATCACGCGGAAATAATACAAACAATGCGCCAATTCACCTCGTCCGAAGTGCAACTAACATTTGTGCCTTACTTGGCTCCTATGCGTCGCGGCATACATGCAACCATTACTACCGCATTGCCGCATATCCATCAAGACGATATTCGGCAATGGTACCTTGATGCCTATCACCACGAACCATTCATTACCACAACCGATCATTGCCCATCGGTAGCAGAAGTGGTCGGGAGCAATCGTTGTCATTTGAGTATCTACCGCTCAAACGACAACATCATTATTTTTTCGGTGTTGGATAATTTAATCAAAGGTGCCGCTGGACAAGCATTACAAAACATGAACATCATGTATGGATGGCCTGAAACATTATCTATCTCGCAATAAGTAATATAAGTTACAATGAGAATATAGCGTCTATGCCTTCAAATCAAAAAAAAGTCATCATCCTACATTACCGCGCGTGGATTCTGTGGAGTGGTATTGGATTATTCATCCTCGCCATCGCCACTTTTATTATTCTTGCATTCTATTCATTGGATAAGTTTAGCCTCCCTCGTTTATTTGCCATACAAAGTGAATATGATTTTTTATTTGAAGAAAATGATGCGCTTAAGAAAAAACTATCCAATGTACAGCAAACAGCTGCCAATTGTGAGGTTGTATCGCAACTAGAAAAGTCAGCGGCAATCAACTTGAAAAATACAATCACCACATTAGAAAAAGAAAACGCGACCTTATCCGATGATATTGTTTTTTATGATCGCTTAATGAATCCCGAAAATGTTCGCACGGGTATAGATTTTCTCCCTCCCGTGTTGATTCCCTATCAACAAGACAATACCTTTTTTTATCGTCTCGTCGTTTTTCAGCTACGCGACCGATATCGGCGAATTTCCGGAAAAATGAGCATAGATATTATCGGGGAAAAAGAGGGCAAGAACCTGTCTTTGCCGTTGCATAAATTATCTGAAACAGTCAGCAAAAATATTAAACTCTCTTTTGTCTATTACCAAGAAATTGAAGGAATCATTCTATTGCCTCCTGGTTTCAAACCGTATACAATAAGATTGCGGGCACAGATGCGTGATAAGCGGAAATCTAAACGCGATAAAATATATCAATGGAAAGTCAAATCTGTGTGATACTGCTATTCAATTGGTGAGCATTCAATGATCAGTAAAAACAAAAAATCTTCCGAAAAGACATCTTACTTTGCTGGCGAAGTCGATATTCAAGGCAATATCACTATAGCCAACATGGTGCATGTTGAAGGAAAAATCACCGGCGATATTCAACTCAAAGAAGGTGCCGAAGCAACTTTAATTTTGCATAATGGTGCAGAAGTGAAAGGCAATGTTCATGCCACCACCGTTATTATCAGTGGAAGAATTGAAGGCGATATTTGTGCCGAAGATTATTTAGAAATACATAGTGAAGCGATTATTATTGGCAATATATCCTATCGCCGATTAGAAATGACCGACGGCGCGCGCGTGGAAGGTAAAATCACTTGTAGCGATATGGACAATAGAAATTCTTCATCGGGTGGGCGCAAAAAAGCATCTTTATCTATGCAAAAGATGGAGCCTAAAATATATTCTTCTTAATATGGATACGCTAGCGGACATTACCTTGAGTGAACGCGCTTTAACGCGTCTGCGCGATCTACTACAAGCACAAAAAGACACAAAGTTTCGCGTTTTTATTACCGGCGGCGGATGCTCGGGGTTTCAATATGGTTTTACATTAGATGAAATCATTGCCGAAGATGATATCGCTATTGAGTGCAATGGCGTGACGATGCTCGTCGATTCACTGAGTTATCAATATCTCACCGGTAGCCAGGTTGATTATGAAGAAAATCTTGCTGGTGCACGTTTTATTGTCAATAATCCAGCGGCAAAATCCACTTGTGGATGCGGGGCGTCCTTTTCTATTTGAAACGGGTTTCGTGCGGGTAATTTTTGCTGCATCACACCGCCTTTCATCATTTATGACAATCAACACGCGATAAACATCGCGCAGCATACCCGTAGCACAGAATGGCAGCAACGCTCGAAAAGATCAGTGTACTCATCGCCAAACGCAGCGCTAAAGCGGGGTCATAAGATTCTTGTAAAGCAGTACTCACATACCCCACTAAACTTGGGCCACCACCCAATCCAATCATATTAATCGCAAAAAAGAGAATAGCCGTCGATGTTGCGCGGACCGGTGGAGAGGCAAGTGTTTGTGCGGTCGTAAAAGACGGGCCTAAGTATGTGCCGGCAGCAATTAAATAAGCCGCCATGCACATAAGGGCGACATAGGTATTGCCGACCCATAGCGCCGCAAGCCAACAGGGCACACCACAGATCACCCCTCCCATGGCAGTAAATGCACTCGCCGCTCTATTCTTCAGTCGCCAACGATCGGTGATGTGTCCACCGAAATAGGTACCCAGTCCATAAGCAATGCCATGAATCACCCCTAACCAGATTAAGAGGTCCACCATTGACAAATCAGGGTGATTGCGGCGGAAAAACAATACCGTAAATGCGGCAATGGCGTATCCGCTAAAGCTAGCACAGGCTAACCCTAAACACATCCCCCAATAAGCAGGGTTGCGCATCAACTGAGATAATGCATGGCGCGATTGTCGATGGGATGGGGGGGGGTGATGCGCAATACGCCGAGGTTCGGAAATGAACAATTTTAATACTAGCGCTAAAAGGATGCCCGGCACGCCAACAGCGTAAAATACGCTGCGCCAATCTAAATGTTGTACGCTTAACAGAAAAGCAGAGGCAATATAAGCCACAGTAATCCCGATGGGGATGCCTAAGGAATAAATGGACAAAGCCCTGCTACGTTCGGTGGCGGGAAAATAGTCGGTAATCAAAGCATGTGCTGGAGGCGTGCCTCCCGCCTCGCCGATACCGACACCTATACGACATAACATCAATTGCATGTAATTGGAGACCGCGCCACTCAGCGCAGTAAAACCACTCCAGATCGCAAGAGATACGGCGATAATATTGACGCGGTGCGAGCGGTCGGCCAGCCACGCGATAGGAATGCCCGCCACCGTATAAAAGAGCGCAAAATAAAAACCGATCAGTAGACCAATTTGAGCATCGCTGATCAGCAGGGTTTTTTGGATATACGGCGATAATATGCCGAGAATTTGCCGATCAATAAAATTGAATGTATAGGTTGCGGTGAGCAATCCTAATACGAGATAGCGCTGAGAACGAAGACGGGCTGTACCGGGTTGCACCGTTTTACGTTCTACAAATAATGGTGGCAATCAATTCTAAAGGTCAATTAAGCTGTTTTTTTCTTGGCATGAGAAGGTTTTTGATAGCGTGCCCGTTGCCCTAACGCGTCATAAGCCGCGTATTTATACATTTCTGAGAGAGTGGGGTAGTTATAACAGGTATTGATAAATAAATCCACTTTACTATTGAGTAAGAGCCCTGAAAGACCAATATGGATTAATTCGGTGGCTTGCTCTCCCACAATATGTACCCCCAGCAAACACATATCCTCTTCGCCATCATCCACACGAAACAACAGTTTAACCATTCCATCAATATCACCGATAATTTGTCCACGCGCATTATTATTGTAATAGGATCGACCAACCACATAAGGGGTCCCCGCTTCCTGCAATTCCTCTTCGGTTGCTCCGGCCATTGAGCATTCTGGGATGGTGTAGATACCATAAGGTAATATAGTTGCGAGATGCGTTTTGTATTTCAGATTAAATGCATGCACCATCGCAATTCGCCCCTGTTCCATTGAAGTAGATGCTAAAGCGGGGAACCCTATGACATCTCCAACGGCATATATATTAGAGACATTCGTACAATATTTGTCATCCACTAATATGAGGCCGCGTTTACCCGTTTCTACGCCAATTTTGTCTAAATTCAAGTCTTCAACTCGACTACAGCGCCCAGCAGAAATTAATACGGCATCCACTTCAAATTTCTCTTCCGATTGGAGGATAATTTGCACCCTTTCTTCCTCTGGCTCAACTTTTTCTAAGCGATCTTCCAACATCACGCGCATACCATCTTTAATCATTTGTTTCTCTAAACGCTTTGCGATTTCTGTATCCAATGCTCCCAAAATACGATCCCGTCCTTCTACAAGGATCACTTGTGTCCCTAGTTCATTAAATGTACACGCGTATTCACACCCAATGACTCCTCCCCCTATCACTAACATAGTATCAGGGATGCTATGTAAATTAAGAATTGAGTCCGAGTCGTATATCCTATCGTCTAAGTATGGGATATTGGGCAGTTGCCGCGGATATGAACCCGTGGCAATGAGGAATATATCACCTTGAATTTCAAATTCATTGCCCGCACGATTGCGCACCATGATGGTATGTTGATCAATAAATCCAGCGGTGCCTTTATAGACTTGCACATCATGCCGTAGCATGTTGTAATCAATGCGTTGTCTTTCTGCCTCTTTAATTGCCCGTTCGTGCGTGAGAAATGTGCCCACCGTCACTTTATTACTCCGTTGTAAGGTCAAGCCGGAAAGTTGGCGCCGATTAAACCCCGATAAAAACAAAGATGATTCGCGCAATGTCTTAGAGGGTAAAGTTCCCGTATTTGCCGCCGCACCGCCTAAAACAGATTCCTTTTCAATCATAGCGACTTTTTTGCCAAAGAAAGCGGCTTGCGCCGCGCCTTTTTCGCCTCCCGGCCCAGAACCAATCACCACCAAATCATATTTTTCTACTGTTTGTTTCATGTTTTTATCACACCTTTCACATTCAATTTATTCGGGTGCCTGTGCCCGAACCATATAATTCACCGCACAGTTTTGACTCAATGTGCAATGATGAGTCAATGGGTTGTATTCTACGCCACTAATATCACGCACAGAGCAATGGTTTTCTCGCAACCATTGTGCAATTTCCGATGGCTTAATGAATTTTTCGTATTGATGCGTTCCTTGCGGTAAGAGTCGCAATAGGTATTCTGCACCGACAATCGCATAAAGCCATGATTGAAGATTGCGATTCAGGGTAGAAAAATATAAAATACCGCCCGAGGTCGCCAAGCGCGCACAAGCGCAAATGAGCGACGCTGGGTCGGGGACATGCTCCAACAATTCCATACAACACACAATATCGTACTGATGGGCATGCGACTCGGCGTGCACTTCAGCGGTCGTATGGATGTACTGCACTGACAATTGTGATTCGTGTAAGTGTAATTGTGCCACAGTTATCGCATGCTCTGCGGCATCAAGTCCTGTCACAACTGCACCGCGGCGCGCAAGTTCTTCACTGAGCAAACCACCGCCGCACCCAATATCAAGCACCGAACGTTCGCGAACAGGGGAATGCATATCAATGTAATCTGCGCGCACAGGGTTGATACGATGCAAAGTTTTGAAATCGCCATTTGCGTCCCACCAATGCGCAGCCAATGCATTGAATTTATTCAATTCATCTTGAGCGACATTTTGTTCTGTAGAATAGTTCATTGTTATTTTTGCGTGCAAATCAAACCATCACCTATTTTTTGATGGTACTATTGTATGCGAATTGTTATTTTTTTTCTAAAATAGTCGCCTTTTATGGGCATATGGAGGGTGAATAGAAACACTGTCATGACACATATACGGGTATACAATAAAAATTATTTAGTCAATGGGGGATGCGATGCATAGTATAGACGAATATAAAGTATGGGAATGTTCTATTTGCGGTTTTATTTACAATGAAAACGAAGGACTACCCGATGAAGGAATCCCTGCAGGGACGCGCTGGACGGATATACCCGATGATTGGGTGTGTCCCGATTGCGGGGCAGAGAAGTCCGACTTTATGATGATAGAAATAGACGATTGAACTACTCTAACAAAAACAGGTCGGTGTACGTAGCACAAGGCTTGTGCGCCTGTATTACGGCATTATTTTGGTGCAATGCAGTCGTTGCCGTCGTTGAACCTTTAGATTTTGCCGATGCAGAATTGGAAACACGCTATCGCGATTTAGTTTATGAGTTGCGTTGTCCAAAGTGTCAAAATCAGAATCTGCATAGCTCGGATGCGCCCATCGCTAACGATCTACGCCGTGAAGTGCGCCGCCTACTCAACGAAGGTCAAAATAATAATCAAATTATTGATTTTGTTACCGCACGTTATGGTGATTTCATCCTGTATCGTCCGCGTTACATAGGACCCACGACTATTATATGGGTTATTCCCTCTCTACTGCTGTTGGCAGGAATCATTTACTTATGGCGTTTTGTGCGCCAGCCCATAACTGCGACAACACCACCAATTCTTGTACACGAAGAGTATGTCTATCGCCCCACCCCGAAATGGTCTATTTATTTGGGCATTGCGCTCGGCGCCATTCTCGTCGGCGGGAGTATCGGGCTATACTTGATTTTAGGGTCTTGGAATAATGCACGATTGTATCAAAATATACAAGATGAGAACTGGCGCAGTGCCGAAAAGCGGCTCAAACAGATATTACTCACCCAACCCCACTCATTGCATCACACAAGTTTATTAGGGAAGGTGTATTTTGAAATGGGGCAATATGCTCTCGCCAGTGAATCGTGGCGCACCACTCACTCCCAACTGCCAGCGGGGTCAAAAGAAGCGACTGCATTTTATCACGCCATTCAAATTGCCGACAAGATGGCGGGACAGCAAACACAAATAAATACCTCAACCGCAATCAAAGTCCATGTGCGAATGGCAGCGGGAATGACAGTCAATGATCAACATCTCGTCTACGTATTTGCGCGCGCAACGGATGGGGTAAAAATGCCGCTCGCCGTTACCCGTATTAGTGCAGCAGCATTGCCGACATCAGTCACCTTAGACGATAGTATGGCGATGATTCCGTCTCGGCGCCTCTCATCATTTAACACTGTGCAAGTGGTGGCACGCGTATCCACAGACGGCGATGCCATTGCGAGTTCGGGGGATCAAGAAGGCGAAAGTGGTATTATTTCGTTAAAAGAGGGAAAACAAGAAGTCAATATAGTCATTGGAACCACCCTCCCCTAATCCGCATACATCCAATCGTGCGGGGGAGGAGATTTTATCGCCTTCCATTATTTCTTATAAACTAAAGTCAACCCATCGGCAATCGGCAATAAACACATATCCACCCGCTCATCGGCATGTAATTTTTGATTCAATGCGTGCAAAATGCTCGTTATTTCATCATTGCTCTCCATCGTATCGGTCGCCACGCTACCATTCCATAAGGTATTGTCAAAAGCGATCACTCCACCTGCACGCAATAATTGCAAACATTGCTCGTAATACGCATCGTACTGTTCTTTATTCGCATCAATAAAAACAAAGTCAAAATTGTTTCTATTGTCCGTCGCAATGAGTTGATCCAAACTTATCTGTGCCGGCTGGCAGCGCAAATCAATTTTGTGGGCGACATGTGCCTGCTGCCAAAACTTTTGCGCAATACTCGTCCAGTGATCAGAGATATCGCAGGTAATAATCGAGCCCTCTTCACTCAATGCTTCCGCCATCACCAACGCACTATATCCAGTAAAAGTACCGATTTCAATAATGTTTTTCGCATTGAGCATCTTGATGAGCAATGCCATGAATGCGCCCTGTTCGGGAGCAATTTGCATATTGTGCTCGGTAATATGGTGGAGTGTATATTCACGCAGTGCGCGGGCAGGTGGCGATTCGCGCATCCCATACCTCGAAATATACTCTTGAAGTGCCGAAGTCATTTGTAGTGTTTGGTTAGTCATTTTTTATTTCCTAATGCGGGGGTGTCGTTCATAAATAAAATCATAGAAGTGCTCTTCTTTTTTCAACGCGAATATTCATCGTGCCCGTTAATCCAGTTAGTTTCCCGCTACTAGAATCGGGGACGACTTTCAGTATCAATGAATTTTGACCATTATAGATGAAGGCACAATGCTGGAGTACAAAGCAAGCTTTTTTATCCATCACAGTGGCAGTCATCTATTCAATCGCCACATCATCCGTAAAGGTTTGCGTTGGAATGTTCCCGAAATATGCTTGGTGGTCATCTTATCTTTATATGTATCGGGGGTCATTTTAGTATTTCTTCCACACCACGCGATTGATATAGTCGGTATAACTATGCACAATGCGCACAACTTTATCGGCAACATTTTTTGCCGAATAGTCATCCACTAAACGACACAAACGCTTTTCTGCACGCGGTTGATTCTGTAAAATCGCCAAACATTGCATCACCCGCTCAATATTTAGTCCAGTCATCATCACTGCGCCTTCCTCCATTGCTTCTAAACGCTCGTGCGTTTGGCGAATATTGAGTGCGGGGAAATTCATGATGGATGCTTCTTCAGAAATGGTGCCACTATCCGATAAAACGGCACGGGCATGCAGTTGTAATTGAGTGTAGTCACAATAGCCTAATGGTTTTAATAATTGCACCAACGGGTGAAGCGATATTTGTGCCTTTTCAATACGCTGGCGGGTGCGTGGATGGGTTGAGACGATGATCGGCAGGCGATATTCGGTCGCCAGTGTATCCAGTAATCCTATCAAAGCGGTAAATTGTTCATTGGGCTCAATGTGTTCTTCGCGGTGAGCACTGACTAAAAAGAATTCGTATTCTTTTAATTGATGGCGTTGCAACACATCGGAATCGGCGATTGCCGAACGGTAAGTTTGGAATACTTCCATCAGCGGACTGCCCGTGGTAATAGTTAAATCGGGTGGTAATCCTTCACGCAATAGATATTCTCGCGCAATACGACTATAAGTTAAATTGACATCGGCCATGTGATCCACTAACCGCCGGTTGATCTCTTCGGGGACCCGTTGATCAAAGCAACGATTACCGGCTTCCATATGGAAAGTGGGTATTTTACGCCTCTTCGCCGGCAATAAGGATAAGCAACTATTGGTATCGCCTAACACGAGTAATGCTTGGGGCTGGATGTCGGCTAAGAGCTTATCTACTGCAATAATTATGTTCCCAATAGTTTCAGCTGCAGAAATACCCGCATCGCCGGTGGTTAAAAAATGATCGGGCTGACGTAAATCTAAATCGTGAAAGAAAATTTCGTTTAATTCATAATCGTAATTTTGCCCCGTATGAATAAAAGTATGCGCACAATATTGGTCTAATTTTTTGAGCACGCACGATAAACGAATAATTTCTGGACGCGTGCCAACAATAGTGACAACTTTCAATTTCTTCATCAGGAGCCCACCTGTTGTACTCGGATAGGGTAAGTATCGGGTGCTTGGTGGTCAAAAATTTCGTTAGCCCATAAAATGACCCGTAATTCTTGCACACCAATATTCGTCACATCATGTGCCCAACCCGGAGCAGTTTCTACAACTTGTAGTGTCTGCGCTGAAGAGCTTACTTCGTAGTATTCATCGGTCATAATATTTCTAAAACGAAATAAAGCTTCCCCTTGGATAACAAGGAATTTTTCCGTTTTAGTATGATGATAATGCCCACCGCGGGTCATACCTGGGTGAGCGGTAAAAAAAGAAATCTGTCCATTGTGCTGAAATTTCATTATTTCAGCAAATTGTCCGCGTTCATCGGTATGAGCGGTGAGCGCGTAGGTAAAATCTGACGGAGGCAGATAACTTAAGTAAGTCGAGTAGAGTGCACGCGCAAATCCACCATCTGTAGGCGGTAAAACGAGGGAGCGTCGCGAATCGGCAATAGCTTTGATTTCATTTGCGAGTGCCCCGACAGTGCTCTGATAGACAGGTTGAACATGACACCACATTTGCCGTGGGATTGCGCCCTTGAGAATGGCAATCAATTGATAGACGACCGTATCAACATGAACGAGGTGGAGAGGGGTATCGGCATCATGAATATCAATGGCTAACCCTCTGGCAATGTTATAGCAAAAGGTCGCCACCACCGAATTATAGTTAGGGCAACACCATTTACCAAAAACATTAGGCAGGCGAAAAATATAAACAGGTGCCCCGCTTTGTGCGTATTGTTGCACAACTTCTTCTGCCGCTTTTTTGCTTGCGCCATAAGGATTGTCTGCCGTTGCTTGAATGGAAGAAGTATAAATCAACGGTATTTTTTTTTCCAATTGCGTCATGGCTTGAGTCAGTTGTGCTGTCAAGTCGCGATTACCAGCGGTGAATTGAGTATCATCATCCGAGCGATTCACCCCTGCTAAATGAATAACCCAATTGACTTCTCGCAAGCGATCCGATAAGGTGTGTGGCGGGTCATTCCTCGTCCATGGCACTAGGGTAATATCAGTGCACTGCGTAAGATGAACGCGTAAATTTTTGCCGATAAATCCATCAATTCCCGTAATGAGTACTTTCATCAGGGGGCAACGGGAAAATGATCGCCACGCGCTAAATTTTGCACGACATCCAGTTGCAACAACATTTCGACCATTTCTGCTACATTTAAGAGATGGGTATTATAAGAATTGTAGTCATCTAATTGCGTAGGAATCTCATTACCTTCTTCGTAATATTGCGCATAATTTAATCCTCTAAAATCTGGAGGAATACGATAATAATCGCCTAGATCATCTGCACGCGCTATTTCCTCCCGACTCAGCAATACTTCGTGTTTTTTTTCTCCATGCCGCGTCCCAATAATTTCCACTGGGTGTTGCGGACAATCCATGATTTTTTTGAGTGCTTCTACCAATGTGGTCATCATAACCGCCGACGATTTCTGAACGAAAATATCGCCCGCATTGCCATGTAGCAAAGCATAAAAAACTAATTGCACCGCCGAATCTAACGACATCATAAAGCGTGTCATTTCATTATCGGTTACCGTAATCGGTATACCGTTTTTAATTTGTTGGATGAAAAGGGGAATCACCGATCCTCTCGATGCCATAACATTGCCATGGCGCGTACAGCAGATCGTTGAAATAGCTGGATCAGCATTGTGCGCTTGTGCGACAATAATTTTTTCCATCATCGCTTTGGATGTCCCCATTGCGTTGATGGGATGTACTGCTTTATCGGTACTCAAACAGGTGATTTTTTTAACACGATTAGCCAGCGCTGCATTGAGCACATTATTCGTACCTAAAACGTTGGTTTTGACCGCTTCTAAGGGATAAAATTCGCACGAGGGGACCTGCTTGAGTGCTGCCGCGTGGAAAATATAATCGACTCCACGGGTTGCATTGAGTAGCGATTGTTCATCCCGCACGTCACCGATATAAAACTTTAACTGCTCATTGGCATACTTTTTACGCATATCGTCCTGCTTTTTTTCATCGCGCGAAAATATGCGGATTTCCTTCAAGGATAAGCCAAGTAACTTATGCAAAACAGCGTTACCAAAAGATCCAGTGCCTCCGGTAATCAAGAATGTGCTCCCGTGCACTTGCGAAGTATCAAGGGTCATAATAAAAAATGCAGTTTGTTGGAGGGGATTGTCCAGTAATAGTCAATGTGTGCCAATATTTATTAACAGTGGGTGGTAACGCCTGAATTGAGCACACATTATAGCATAGATTTATTGATGGGATTGTGTGGGGACTTGTAATCAGCACACACGACCCCCATTAAAATATATGTGAATATTGAACGTTTTACCGAAAGTGTCCGTCAGTTGTTATCCGATGCGCAATCACTGGCTGTGCAGCACAATCATACACAAATTGAACCAGAACACTTGTTCTTTTTGCTCTTAGAACAGCGCAATCACACCGCTATTTCTATACTCGCGCAAGCCGGCGGAAATATAGAGCAGTTACACCATGCGTTGCAACAGAGCGTGCACAATATGCCTTCTATTGAGAAACCCACCGGCGATATATCTCTCTCCCGCAACTGTATTCGCTTACTCAATTTAGCGGAGAAGATCGCCAGCGAGCACAAGGATCAATTTATTGCTCTTGAATCGCTGTTACTCGCCGCCGCCGATGTGCCGCCGCTACAAAAATTATTCATCAGCCATGCAATTGATAAAGGGCGCTTGAAACAATCTATTGAGCGCGTGCGTGGAGGACAAAGTGTGCATAGTGCTCAAGCCGAAAATACGCGAAACGCAATTGAAAAATATTGCGTTGATGTCACCGCACGCGCCCGTGCGGGGAAATTGGATCCCGTCATTGGTCGCGATGATGAAATTCGCCGGACGATTCAAGTATTGCAACGGCGAACTAAAAACAATCCTGTCCTTATTGGGGCGCCTGGCACGGGAAAGACCGCTATTGTTGAAGGGCTCGCTCAACGCATTGTCAATGATGAAGTCTCCGATGGATTACGGCATAAACGCATCATGGCTTTAGATTTAGCGGCGCTTTTAGCCGGCACTAAGTTTCGCGGTGAATTTGAAGAACGACTCAAAGGGGTATTAGATGAAATTACCCGCCAACAAAATGCGATCATTTTATTTATAGACGAACTACACAATATGGTCGGTGCAGGAAAGGCAGAAGGATCTATAGATGCGGGTAATATGTTTAAACCTGCCCTTGCTCGCGGCGAACTACATTGTATTGGCGCAACCACTTTAGACGAATATCGCCAATATGTAGAAAAAGATGCTGCACTGGAACGACGATTCCAACAAGTGCTCGTTCAAGAAGCCAATGAAGAAGCAGCAATCGCTATTTTGCGCGGTTTACGCGATCGCTACGAAGCACACCACGGTGTCACTATCACAGATGCGGCAACGATTGCCGCAGTAAAAATGTCGCAACGTTATATTGCCGATCGCTACTTACCCGATAAAGCAATTGATCTCATTGATGAAGCGGCAAGTCGTATTCGCACCGAGATTGATTCGAAGCCCGAAGCGATGGATCAGTTAGAAAGACGATTGATCCAACTCAAAATAGAGCGCGAATCGATTCGCAAAGATGAAGATGACAGGAGCATTGCACAGGTAAATAAAATAGAAAAAGAAATTGCCCAATTAGAAAAGGAGTTTGCAACATTAAACGAGGTTTGGCGGAGTGAAAAAACACAGTTCATTGCGGCACAACAAATCAAAACTGACTTAGAGCATGCGCGCACACAATTAGAACAAGCACAGCGGGATAATGATCTTACGCTCATGTCTCAATTACAAAACGGCACCATTCCTGCTTTAGAAGCACAAATCAATCAGCAAAACCAACAAGACACGCAATTAATGCACAATCGGGTTACTGAAAACGAAATAGCCGAAGTAGTGTCTAAATGGACTGGCATACCCGCCAGCAAAATTCTTGGCAGCGAACGCGATAAACTGCTGGCAATGGAAGATATTCTCCACAAGCGGATCATTGGTCAAGACGAAGCCATTCATTCGGTAGCGGCAACCGTGCGCCGTGCGCGCGCGGGGTTAGCCGATCCTCACCGTCCGCATGGATCTTTTCTCTTTTTAGGACCCACAGGAGTCGGTAAAACGGAACTATGCAAAACTTTAGCGGCTTTTTTATTTGATGACGAACGAGCAATGATACGCATTGATATGTCCGAATTTATGGAACAACATACGGTATCGCGTTTAATCGGCGCGCCACCCGGTTATATCGGACACGAGGAAGGTGGGTACTTAACCGAAGCAGTGCGGCGCAGACCCTACAGTGTATTGTTATTAGATGAAATGGAAAAGGCACATCCGAGTGTGCACAATATTTTATTGCAATTGTTGGATGACGGCAGACTCACTGACAGCCATGGGCGCACAGTCAGTTTTAAGCATTGTATTGTCGCGATGACTTCCAATTTAGGTTCGGAGCGCATTCACGCACTATCCGATCAACCATACGCAAAAATAAAGAAGGAAGTACTCGCCATTGCTAGCACGTATTTTCGTCCCGAATTGCTCAATCGTATAGATGATATTATTGTTTTTCATCCATTGCAGGCCGCACAATTAGAAAAAATTGTCCAGTTACAATTGCACGATCTCGAAAAGCGTTTGGGTGAGCAACAGATGACATTAACTTGTACACCACAACTCATCGCTCATTTAATTACACAAGGATATGATTCGGCATACGGAGCCCGTCCATTGAAAAGGACAATTCAACAATTACTTGAAAATCCGCTCTCCGAAAAAATATTAGCCGCCGAGTATGCAATAGGCGATCATATCACCGCCGATCTCAGTGCAGACAAAAAAGTTGTGCTCAATAACCGCGCTCGTTAGGCTACTTACTCACAACAAGCGTTCAATCACTTGTTGTAGTTGGCTTGCCGAAGGACGAACCTGATAATTTTCACTGGCATAAAACCATTTGATTATTCCGTTGCGATCAATGAGGATCACAGCGGGATGAGGGAGTTCCTCGTCCCGGCGAATACCGTATTGATCGACAACTTTTAATGTGGTATCTGACAGGAAGTGATAGGGGTGTTTAAACTTTTTGGCAAATTGAGCCGATTCTTCTTTCACCTCAGGGCTAATGGCGAAGAGTTGTATGTCATATTGATCCAGTGTTGGAAATAGGTTTTGAATATCTTCCAAGTGGCTCACACAAAACGGACACCAGCTTCCTCTATAGAAAACTAACATGACATTTTTTTTGCCACGATAATCTGTCAAACGCACTGTATTGCCATCCGAATCGGGCAAAGAAAAATCTGGCGCGGGATGACCCACTTGAATATTGATCCCTTCAACATCACTAAAATACTTTGCATGAATAGATAGATTATCGGCTGGATCCGTATGGCAAGCCGCCATAACCAAAATAAACATACCGGCGATTAATTGAACATAACTTATTTTTTTCATCGTGTGACCTCGCAATGATGATTAATTACAGTGAACGATCTATGACAAAAGGCGCTGTTGCTCCCCATTTGTCGCTAAATACAAAGTCATGCAGTGAATGACGCTCTTGTGGGTACCGTTCACGCTCGCGTAAAGCAGGAGGCAAACGCATCGGATCACCTAAATAGCCTAATACCATAGCGCATACTACCATATATTCTTGTGGGATGGCATACAATTCTTGCGCATGGTCGGGTAATATACCCGCCATTTGGTGGGCATAAATTCCTCGCGACATTGCTTCATTCACTATATTAGCCGTTGCCTGTCCCAAATCGTGTTCAGCCGAACGGTTCATTTTACCATTGGCGGAGAATATTTTACGCGTAATCCCTAATGCTATGGTTGATCCTTCACACGCCCATTGCGCATTAGCAGGCATTAAACACGATAATATGCGCTGAAAATCTTGTTGATCGTCACGCGAAGCGACTATAAAATGCCATGGTTGCTCATTAAAAGACGAGGCTGTCCAGCGCGCTGCTTCAAACAAAGAACAAAGATCATTTTGGGGAATAATTTTATTATCAAAGGCGTATGGGCTATAGCGCTCGCGCAAAATTGGATGAATGGCATGGTCCATATTTTTACGATTGGCCATAATGCGTTACTTTTTATCCGACCATACGGCAAATTCATTGCCGTTGGGGTCACAAAAATGAAATCGTTGTCCACCGGGAAAACTAAATATTTCCTTGACAATCTCGCCACCCGCACGGACAATTTTTTGTTCCGTCTCGTGCAAATTATTGCTATAAAATACGATCAACGCGCTACCGAGATGGGTGCGTGATGTTAAATCAGACTGATAAAAACCGCCCTCTAAACCTGCATCGGAAAATGCCAAATAATGAGCACCATAAGCGGTAAATGTCCAACCAAATACTGTAGAGAAAAAGTTCTTAGCGGCAGTAAAATTTTTTGCCGGTAGTTCAACATAATTAATTTTTTCATGCGCATACATTATTTGCATCTCCTTCATGACCAATCATATTGGTGGTGGAAATATACAACTAAATGTGCTCCCCTGACCTTGTCGACTTTCAATCGCCAAAAAAGCACCCCATCTCTGCAGTGCGTGGGCGACAATCGCCAAACCTAACCCACAACCGCCGGTATGAATAGAACGGCTATTGTCCACGCGATAAAAACGCTCAGTCAGGCGCGGTATATGCTCTGGAGCAATGCCACAACCATTATCTTGGATCGCTATGGTTATTTTACCATCATCGTGACGATGCGATGACATTTGAATCTGCCCCGTATCTGTTGTATAAGTCATTGCATTTTTTACTAAATTAGTGATGACGCGGTAGAGTGTCTGTTCTTCCGCACACACCATTACATCCTCCTGACAGCATACGCTGATACGACGATGGCCTTGCAAGACAGCAAAATTGCGGTGCAATTCTTCCAACAAGGGGAGTACGGGGATAAGATCCAATTTTTCTGCTGCGGGTTGACTTTCTAATTGTGATAAAACCGTTAATTCATCAACGAGTCGTTGTAATCTTTTTACCGCATCGGAAATATGTTGGATCGGCGGGTATTGAGTGCTGATAGGTTCTTCATTTAACAATTCTAGATGACCGATAATCACGGTTAAAGGGGTATTCAATTCATGCGATACATTGGCAAAAAAGTCGCGGCGCATTTTTTGTATAGCCACATCTTGGGTGACATCACGCGCGAGTAATACGCGCAGGTTGTGAGCAATGGACTGGATACTGCACTGTAATTGACGCTGGGCAATATCAAGGGTAAAAGGTTCCAATGAGTTATTGCGCACGTGGCGTATGAATAATGGGTCGCGCACCAATGCGGTGAGCATACGACCAACATCACTATGGTGCAAATTGAATAACTGATGGGCGGATGAATTCGCCCACTGTAGTATCCCCCGTTCATCAATAAGGATGACCCCATCATTTAATACCGACAACACATTTTCCCAATGTGCTGATTGTTGGCGTGACCGCAATAAATAATTTTGTCGGGTCGTGTTTTTATAGCGACTATCGTATAAGAATCGCTTCCAGAGCCCAAATGCAGGAGGCAATTTCTCGCAATCAGTGCGGTTTATCCATTTTGACGCATAATTGAGCATGTAGAGGCTGTAACCGCAATAAAGCAATGCCCCTATACTCGCCCCGAGAAAAAAATACCCAGTCAATAATTGGCTCGCCACTGCGACTCCAAGAACCCATAGGCATAACCACCATATTTCATTAAGCCATTGATTCTTCACTGCGCCTGCGCCGTATTGTCGCACTTAAACACTTCTTTCAATAGTCGCCTTTGAAAAGCGATATCCGACTCCATAAATTGTTTGCACGACACCGCTACAATCCGGTTGGGAACGTAAGCGGCGGCGTAAACGACGAATATTAGCATCTACTGTCCGTTCATCTATATCGTAGTTCCCACTCCATATTTCAGAAAGTAGTTGGTGGCGAGTCAACACACGTTCGTCATGGAGTGCCAAATACCATAATAAATCAAATTCAGTGAGCGTCAATTTGATGGGATGCTCATTAATGGTGACCTGCCGATTATCATGGTTTAAAACGAGAGGACCACATACTAATAGAGATTGGTGACTGTGACTATCTGTGCGGCGCAACACTGCTAAAATACGAGAGATCATTTCGCGCGGCGAAAAAGGTTTACAGATGTAATCGTCTGCTCCCTCATTGAGCGCCTGTACAATATTCGCTTCACTATCGTGCACTGTCAGCATAATAATCGGTATATGATGCATTTCATTGTTCTGTCGCAGTTCACGCAATAACTCAATTCCACTGCCCCCCGGAAGCATCCAATCTAAAAGGATCAATGATGGGCGTTGTTGTAAAATGATAGATTGTGCGCGATAAATATCAGTGGCGTGTCGACACGGCATACCTTCGTTATTGAGAGCGCGTTGCACCATATAAAAAATTGATTCTTCGTCATCAACAACTAAAATCGGCTTAGAAGCACTATCTGTTGATTTTTTTCGCTGCGGCATTAGGCGAGTATTTTTTGCAGTGCCTGTGCTGTTTCTTTGATTAAATCGGGTCCATGATAAACAAACCCCGTGTAAAACTGCACTAATGACGCCCCCGCTTTAATTTTTTGTGTGGCGTCAGCGCCGCTCATAATCCCCCCACAAGCAATAATAGGCACTTGATTACCCAAGCGATTATGCAATTGACTCACTATCTCAGTAGAGGGTTGTAATAAGGGGGCGCCACTCAACCCACCCTGCGCATCGCTATGCGGCATTCCGTCGATCATATTGGGGCGGGCGATAGTGGTATTGGTCGCAATAACACCTTCTATACCATAGGTCAATAAGGACTCGGCAATGGTATCTAAATCAGCCAAAGATAAATCGGGATCAATTTTAACGACTAAAGGAACATGTTTGCCGTGCTCTGCGGTTAGTTTCTGGCGCTCATCGACTAATGCCGATAATAATTCATTGAACTGTTCGCCGCGCTGTAACTCACGTAAATGGCGCGTATTGGGTGAAGAACAATTGATAACTATGTATGTAGCCAATGGATACATGTGCCGAAACCCTGTGACGTAGTCATTAACTGCTTGATTGAGCGGTGTATCCGCATTTTTACCTATGTTAATGCCCAAAATACCGTCATAATGGTGTGCTCTAATTTGTGATTCAACATAGTCTAATCCCTTGCTATTAAAACCTAAACGATTGATCAAGGCTTGTGCTTGCGGAATCCGCCATACGCGCTCCCCCGAATTACCCGGTTGCGGACGAGGAGTGACGGTGCCAATTTCAATAAAACCAAATCCTAAAGATGCCAACGCATTGATATATTCGCCATCTTTATCCATCCCTGCCGCCAACCCCACTGGGTTGGGAAAAGAAATATCCCACAAACGCACTGGCGCGTTAACGCGGTGGTACAAATGGCGCGCCATGCCCGAATGATATAGGAGTTGCAACGCTTTAAGTGCATAACGATGCGCTTCTTCGGGGGGCATGGTAAACAATACCGCCCGCAAATTATTATAGCTCGTCAAACGATGGATCAATTCTATCATCGGCGCTACTGAGAACTATTGGTGGGCAGATTTACGGTAATAATCGCTTAGGATTTGCGCAACTTCGGGACGCGCAAATTCCTCTGGCAACTCCTGTCCTTCGGCAAGAATTTTTCGTACTTGGGTACCCGAGAGCAAGATAAAGTCATCGGGCTGGTGGTCGGGGACATCACGCATCATGACAACCTTAGCGTGCTTTTTAGAGTAAGCGGTGTGGTCGGCACGAAAAATCTGGATGGACAAAGCTTGGGTAATATCTTGGTGATCAAAAATATGCTGGGCATCAAATGCACCGTAATAACTCCCCACCCCAGCATGATCGCGCCCAACAATGAGATGGGTGCAGCCGCAGTTTTGCCGAAAAATAGCATGCAATAAGGCTTCGCGGGGGCCAGCGTATAACATATCAAATCCATAACCGGCGATCATCACCGAATGGGGGGGGAAATAGAGTTCCACCATTTTACGAATAGCGGCATCGCGAACATCAGCTGGGATATCTCCCGCCTTGAGCCGACCGAGCAACATGTGGATGAGCAATCCGTCGGCATTCGTATGTTCTAACGCCATTTTACAGAGTTCTTCGTGAGCACGGTGCATAGGGTTACGCGTTTGAAAAGCGACCACGCTTTCCCATTTTTTCTCGGCAATGTCATGACGGATTTGCACTGCAGTCTTATAGGTGGTCGGATAATCATCGGCAAAATAACTATCGCCGAGCACGGTGATGGGACCAGCGATGACTCGCCGACCTAAAGAACGAAATGTCTGCACCCCAGGGTGTTGTGGATCTAAAGATCCAAATATACCGGTTAGCAATTGATCCATATCGCCATCGGTCAGATAATCAATATGCGATACCGTTTGCACTGCTAATATTGGATTTTCTGGCACATTCGGATCGCGAAGTGCTATGGTATTGCCGACCCGAATGCCATCATCCCCATCATGGGTCAAATTGAGAATAGGAATAGGCCAAAACAAACCATCTACCGTATGCATGTGGGCGGCAACTTGTAGCGCATCGGCGCGGTTCATATACCCTTGTAGTGGTGTAAAATACCCACCGCCTAACATGACAGCATTTGTTGCCGCTGCTGAATTGAGGAGCACCGATGGCAACCTCTGCGCTTGCGCAAGGAGAGTGGGGTGTGCGTCGGCGTCGGCGGCACGGGGTACGAGTTGGTCGCTGGCATAAGGACGAATCATTGGCTGCGCACCCATTGTAGTATATAGGGCACTGTAATCGTTAACCATACCGTAGCCATTGCCACTAAACTAAGAAAAACTGCAGCCGAACCGACATCCTTTGCCGCTTTAGATAAAGCATGTTCATCTGTATCAATCCGATCGACCACAACTTCAATCGCTGTATTCAGTAATTCCACTATTAATACACCTCCATAACTAATAATGAGCATCAATTTTTCTATCGGTGTGCCTCCCAGCCACAGAGCTAAGGGCAATGCAATACAAAAACCGTATACTTCTAAACGAAAAGCATATTCATGCCGCCACACATAACGCAAGCCATGGAAAGAATAAAACAAAGCGCGCGTAAGATGATGTGAGTTTGTCGAATTAATTTTATACCGCACCAGAATTAGCAGTACATATTGACGATAAAATATACCAGCTCATCATACCACATCAACCTATTCATTTAGTGGCATGAGTAAAGTTTTTGCGTGCGCTCCGGGTTTTTCCATTACTAAGCGCGGCACTAAATACCCCGGTAAATGATTGAGCATTTGCCGATATAAACGGCGCGCACGCCGCACAGAAAGCGAAAAATGAGTTGTGCCCTGCACTCGGTCGGGAAAATGAAGGTAATACGGTAAGACTCCCGCCGCAAATAGGCGTTCGCATAAATTCTGCTGGGCGGTTAAATTATCATTGACATCGCGGAGTAAGACAGCTTGGTTCAACAAAGTGACCCCACCGTGCCGTAGTTTATGTAAAGCAGTGATAACCGATTGGTCAATTTCATTACTATGGTTGATGTGTAACACCATGACTACGGGTAGCGACAGGCACGATAGCCAGCCTAACAATTCAGACGTGACGCGCTGAGGGATGGCAACGGGAAAACGGGTATGAATACGGAGCCTTTCCACTTGAGGTATATCGGCAACCATATTCGCCAACCACGATAAATAACGATCAGGAGCGGACAAAGGATCCCCTCCACTAAAAATGATCTCACGCAAATTTTTATCGTGGCGTAATTCGTTCAGCACAGATCGCCACTGATTTCGTGATGGACGATTTTCGTTATACGCAAATTGACGACGAAAACAATAACGACAGTGTAGTGGGCACGTACCGGTCACAATGAGTAATGCGCGTCCGTGATATTTACGAATGAGCCCCGGGGACAGATTGCGCGGGCGTTCGTCCAAAGCGTCTGCAGTGTAACGGGGATCTTTATGCAATTCTGCATCCACAGGCATAATTTGCTTCAATAACGGGTCATGTATGTCCCTAGGGCGTATGCGGGACAAAAACGGTGCCGCCACCTTGAGCGGAAAATCTGAAGCAATGAAAGCAGTGCGCGGAATATCCAATTGTTGACTTAGTGTATCGGCATCCATAACAAGGTGCTTCATTTCTTTTTGCCACATAGGTTCACTCGCAGTCATAATAATCAACGGACAAAATTACGACCACACAACAACGATTTCATGAGAAAAACCACCACCATCTTTTCTTTTTTTTGAGGGATCTTTCGCATGTGCGCAATTGAGCAGCATAAGTGCGTGCACGTTTCTGCACTTTGGTCGCTACATTTTGCAGCCATTTTTTTTTGCGATAAGTACCGCGTCTATAGCCTTCTTGACCTTCATGATAGGCGAGATACAGTCGTCGCGCATCGTTGAGATGAATCCGAGCGACACGCCAACTCAACGCATTATACCAGCCCACAAAATCAACCGCATGGGCAAAATTGTCGCGTTGGGCTCTACGCTGACCCGTATCAATACGATAACGCTGCCATGTCGTATCCAATGCTTGTGCATACCCGTATGCGGTAGACGGACGGGAGCCGGGAATAAATCCCAATATTTTGCGCCTCGGTGGACGATTATCACTGATAAATTTAGATTCCTGATAAATAATCGCCATAAGGAGAGGGATTGAACTTCCCCAACGACGCGATGCTTGTTCAGCTGCGCGATACCATTTCTTTTTTTCTGCAAAAATCGTGCAAATATTTTCTATGTGTTGTGGGGGCGATACCGCACAGCCGTTAATGAGGATAAGCATCAGACATAGTTCCTTTATTTTCATTATGCTCCTAAAAAGGATTGCAGTTCATTTTCATCTATGACCTGCACTCGCAGACGCCTTGCATCGGCTAATTTTTTACCACTGCCCTCACCGCAGATCAAAAAATCGGTGCGCACAGAAACTGCCGAAGTGACCTGGGCACCGAGCTGTTTCAATTTTTCCTGCAACTCAGTGCGGGGAAACCCAGCAAACTTACCACTAATGACGACCTTTTTGCCGGCAAAAAATGAATCGCTATCGTGCTTTGTCATCGGCATAGGTGGCGTATTGAGCCCAGCACACAAGGCGTCAATAGTGTCGCGATTCGCTTCGGCATGAAAAAAATCATAAATATGCTGGGCGGTAATTGGACCAAGTCCAATTTTATCGCTATTTGCAGCATGTAAGGTAGGGATATCCGCATGAGATAACAACTCTAAACGCGGAAAATACTGAGCGATGTCATGAGCCAATTTGCGCCCCACTCCGGGAATACCGAGCGCATAAATGACTTGAGGTAATGGTTGGCTACGACTCGCTTCAATTGCACGAAAAATTTCATCCACTTTTTTTTCTCCTAAGCCCGGTAAATTGAGTAATTTTTCGCGTTTATGGTGCAAATGGTAGATATCGGCAACCGAAGTCATCAATTGTGCTTGATCTAGTAATTGAATCGTTTTTGCGCCCAATGAACGAATATTCATTCCGTGACGGGAAACAAAATGCACCAATGTATTCTGCCGTTGTGCCAAACAAGTCATCCCACCAATACAACGATAATGGCAGTCATTTTCTACATGCACCAACGGTGAATGGCATATCGGGCAGGTAGTCGGGATTGTAATGTCTTTTCCCTCGTCACTATGTTGCACGACACGCTCTATCTTGGGAATCACGCCACCCGATCGAACAACCAATACCCTATCGTCAAGACGCAGCCCTAAACGCTTTATGAAATCAATATTATGCAAAGTCGCGTTACTCACTGTTGCCCCATCAATAAAAACGGGCTGTAACCGAGCGACGGGTGTTAATATCCCATTGCGACTCACTTGAAAATCAATGCTTTTGAGAATAGTTTCACAGGGGGTAGCAGGGAATTTCCATGCGATCGCCCAACGAGGCGAGTGATCGGTATAGCCTAATTTATTTTGCCACTCCACTGAGTCCACTTTAATCACCACACCATCTATTTCATAGGGCAATTCATCGCGCTGTTGCATGATCCGTTTATAGTAGGCATAACACTGCGCAATGCCATCTACTTTTTCCCACTCATCCACACAGGGAAACCCCCAATTGCAAAGGGCAACCATAGAGTCGCTATGTGTGTGCCAAATATCACTACTCTCCACAGGCACTAAACGATACATATGGACTGCCAATTGGCGTTGTGCAGTCACATTCGGATCCAACATACGCAAACTGCCCGCAGCAGCATTGCGTGGATTAATAAAAAGACGCTCACCTCGTTGTTCTGCTAACTGATTTAAGCGTATAAACTCTTTCTTGGTCATATAAATTTCGCCACGCACTTCAAAAAGGCGTGGACAAGAGCCGGTAATGGTATGGGGAATAGAACGAATCGTCTTTACATTATCCGTCACATTTTCACCTACTATACCGTCCCCACGTGTTGTCGCTTTCACCAATCGTTTATTTTCATATAACAAATTAATAGCAATACCATCTATCTTGGGTTCACCGACATAAGAAATATTTTGTTGATCCAGCTGGCACATTTTCTTAACGCGGGCATTAAACTCACTCACCTGCTCTTGGGTAAGGGCATTGGTCAGGGACATCATCGGAACACTATGCCGCGAGGGAGCAAATTTTTTTGCGGCGGCAAAACCCACTGTCTGGGTCGGCGAATGCGGGTGAACAAATTGCGGGAAGTCGGTTTCCAAGGTGCGCAATTCTTGTAAAAGCGCATCGTACTCGGCATCACTGATTAAGGGAGTATCTAATTGATGGTATTGACGATTATGCTGGGCAAGCATATTGCACAAATCATTGATACGCGCTTGCACCTGGGCTAAATTAGTCATCTCAGCTGGCAAGAGAGAGTGCCTGCTCAATATCGACCGATACTTGTTTCGATATCCCTTGTTGATCATCCATAATACCGATTAATTGATCCGCTTTCACCATGGTGAGTTTATTGTGGGTAATACAAATAATTTGTACTTGTTGGGAAAGGTCGGATAATATCTCCCCAAAAGCATGGACATTGAAATCATCCAATGGCGCATCTACTTCATCCATAAAGCAAAATGGAGCGGGAGTAATGGCAAATATAGACAATAGTAACGCAATCGAAACCATCACTCTTTCCCCACCCGACAGAGTACCAATATAGTGTGTTTTTTTGCCGGGCAATTTGACTTTAATCAAAATACCGTCCCGAAGTTCGTCTCCTTCGCGGGCAATCAATTGCACATGACCGCCTTTGAAGAGTTTAGGAAAGTAATGTTGCATATTGTGGTTGATTTGTTCTAAAGTTTTATGGAACTGCTGGGTGCTTTGGTGGTCGATTTTATTGATCGCCCCGCGTAAAACATTTAATGATTTTTTTAAGTTGCTATACTCTTGATTGAGCTGGTTTTGTTTTTCTTCAATGGTGTGATGATCATCTAACGCCACTAAATTAATTGCCCCGACACGTTCTAATTGTTGGTGGTTTTTTTCAATTTTCTGTGCCCATTCCAATTCCATTTTTTCACTACTCGTTGCGAGATCATCGCTCACTTGTGCCACGATTTCCTTTATGCGCCCATCGCGGACCTTTTTTTCTAAACCTTCGCAGGTTATGGTGAATTTTTGCCGCTCCAGCCGTTTCCCTTCCAACTGTTGGCGTAAATGTTCCACACGATTTTGTTGCTCATGGAATGCCATACGTATTGTGCGCGTCTTTTCTTCATTACTGTCTACCGCACTACGCTTAGCACTCATTGCCGAAGATATTTCCTCGTTTTTAGATTGATATTGCTGCAAATTGTTTTGTACCTCGCTCATCGGACGCATGTTTTTGTCAATGGCTTGATTAAAATGTGTATGGAGTTCCTGCAGTTCCATCGTTTGCTTATCCAATTTTTGGTGATTGTCCGTCACCTCTTGGATTTGTGCGGTCAAAATTTGTATACGCGTCTCACAATGCTGTAATTTCTGCCGGTTGTCTTCTAATTGTTGTTGCCGCTGGGTCAGTAATTTTTGTAAACGTTTTTCTTGTTTAAGATAATGTTGTTTTTCTTTTTTCCATTGAGCATTCATTTTGCCTAATTCTTGCTGATTGATTGTTTGTTTGTTTTTCCAACTCTGTAATTCACCACGCAGATGGAGGGGACCCGCGTCTGCCTGTTGGCCAAAGCAGCGAATCCAATGACGACTGACCACTATGCCCTCTGGAGTGACGAATGCTTCACCATCAGCCAAGTGCGTGCGGGTGTCCACAGCATCTGCTAAAGCATTCACGATATAAAATCCCCTCAACAATGGTTGTAACTCGGGTGGGGCTTTGACTTTATCGGCAAGTAATTGCCACTCATCGCGACAAGATTCCGTACTCGCTTGCCGATTATGTTCAATAATAGTTAAGACCGTGCCGCTATATTCGGGTAATACCCGCACGAGTGGATTGAGGTCTGGCACGCATACTGCATCTAAAAACATTGCCAAAGCGGCATCAGCAGCTTTTTCCCATCCTTCCTCCACCACTAAACACTCAGCAAATGAACGAGCGGTTTTCTCCAATTGGTTATTGACCCACGCGAGTGAACTATGCGCTTGGGTCGTTTGCAAAACATCGCGTAATACCGCCAATTGTCCTTCTAAATAATGCTTTTCTTCACGTTTTTGATTGATGTGTTGCGTCTCTATTCCTTCGGGTCCATAAGATTCTCGCCAACGAGATTGCGTCTCGTGCAAATCTATCTTGCATTTGTCGTATTGTTGGGTATATTCCTTGACCTGGGAGCGATATTGCTTCATTTGTGTGTGCAATTGCTGTTGTTCGCACTTCCATTTTTCCAATCGTGACCGGTCAAGCGCATAATTATCACGTATCTCTTGCCAACGGCGCTCGTGATCGCTTAAATCATGGCGCAATTCTGTATCGCGCTGGCGATGCGAAGCGATCCGCTCTTTCAACTGCGCAATATGTGCCTGATTTTCATAGTAGTGCGCCTGTAATGTTTCCAACTCGGTGCGTAAATCTTTTTGCGCACCCAATTCACGATCTAACGTGTGCTGCAAAGTCTGTATTTTATTTTTTGTTTCTTGGAGTTCTTTCTCTATTTTTTGACAGCGCTGATTGAGTTGGTAGCGTTGGCGGTCACTTCGAAACCATTGGATAGCATGATACTCCGTATGCAACTGGCTCTCGTCTTCTTTTAATCGTTTGTATTTGTGTGCCTGGCCTGCCTGTTTTTTGAGTTGATGTAATTGTTGCTTGAGCTGGTGGCGAATATCATTGCAGCGTGCCATATTCGTTTGGCATTGGGTAATCCGCGTTTCGGTTTCTCGCCGGCGCTCTTTATATTTGGACACCCCAGCCGCTTCCTCTATATAACGCCACATTTCTTCTGGGGTATTGTCAATCATTTTAGCAATCATGCCTTGATCGATCAAAGCATAACCACCATGCACTAATCCGCTCCCCAAAAAAATGTTGAGTATATCGCGGCGAAGACATTTTTCACCGTTAAGTAAATAATGGGAATGACCATCACGCACTAATTGGCGGGCAATGGATATTTCAGAAAATTGTCCGATATATGTATCCGCTGAATGGTCGCGATTATCAAAAATCAATTCAACCGATGCTTGTCCGCGGGCTGGATGCTGATCGGTGCCATTAAAAATAACATCCGACATGTGTTCGCTACGCAATTGCTTGGGGGAAATTTCGCCCAACACCCAGCGAATAGCATCTAATATGTTAGATTTACCGCACCCATTAGGCCCAACAATTGCACAAAAGGATCCCGGGAAAGAGAGATGCGTTTTATCAGCAAAAGATTTAAATCCCGATAAAATAACCGACTTCAAACGCATACGTAGCTTTTAATAGGGTGCTTCTATCGCTCTCCTCATAATGATACACTTGTGGTGAATTCATTTGACGCGACGACTCATCAATGCGATAATCATACCGCACAAATTACCGACAATAAAACCAATAAATACCCAAAAACCCAAACTGGATCCCTCTAACGATAGACCGAATAAATGGAGATGCACGCGAGCAGTATTTTCACTCAATAACAAAATAGCAATAAAAACAGCCGTGAGGACAAAGATTAATTTTGCAATAACTTTAAGCGTCGGTAACATTCATTGGATGCCGAGATCAATAGGCACTCTTTGACTAGATGTGATGCCCGATCTAATAATTTGTGGATACATTTGATACAGATGGTTTATTACGATTCACTTGTTCGCGCAGTTCTTTACCCGGCTTAAAATGGATAGTGTAGCGCTCCACCAGATCCACAGTTTCTCCTGTACGAGGATTGCGCCCTTTTTTAGGAAGTTGGTAATGCAAACTAAATGTCCCAAAACCTCTTATTTCAAAACGATGACCGCTACTCACGGACTCGACAATGAACTCAATAATTTTATTGATGGACAAACTCACATCGCGTTGTGGTATATACCGCTGTTTAGTAACCATCCGTGCGATCAATTCCGATCGGGTCATCAAAAAATTATTTTTTATTGATATCTTGCTGATTCGCAATTAAAGTACCTAAAGTAGCCGTTGATTGCTCTTCAGATTGGCGCTGGCGCAATTCTTCCAACAATTTCTTTTCTTTTTTGGAATCAACCGATTTAACGGATAAATTGATTGAACGGTCATTGCGATTAATAGAGATAATTTCTACTTCTACTGTGTTATTCACAGAAAATATTTCCCGCACATCAAATACAGCATTTTGACTAATTTCAGAGGCCTTAATGATTCCATGTACATTTTTTTCTAATTCTACAGTCGCATAAGCGCGATCAACTTCAATGATTTTGCCCTCTACTTCACTACCAATATCGTGTGTAGACACGTAGGCAATAAAAGGATCATTTAATTGGCTGATGCCCAATCCAATGCGCTCGCGCGTAACATCTATCCCCAAAATAATTGCTTCTATTTCATCACCTTTGTTGTATTGGCGCAATTGCTTTTCTGATTCCTCCTGCGATAAAGCAATATCCGATATATGAACGAGTCCGTCAATACTACCTTCTAAGCGCACAAAAATGCCAAAATCCATAATCGAACAAATTTTGCCTTTTACTCTATGGCCTTTTTTATACTTTTTACTAAAATCGTCCCAAGGATTCGGCATACATTGCTTCATACTTAAAGATAAGCGACGGCGATCGCTCGTGACATCTAACACGATCACATCACAGTTTTGCCCGCGCTTAACGACATTGTAAGGTGAGACATTTTTATTGGTCCAATCAATTTCCGAAACATGCACCAATCCCTCTACCCCTCTTTCCACTTCCACAAAAAAACCATAATCGGCAATATTACTGACCTTCCCTGTCAATTGAGTGCCGACAGTAAAGCGTTCTTCAATGTTTCCCCACGGGTCTTGCTGTAATTGCTTCATACCCAAGGAGATGCGCTCCCCATTGCGGTCAAACTTTAAGACCTTCACTGTGACTTTTTGTCCAACCAGCATCAATGAAGAGATGTTATCAATACGTTCCCATGCCATATCGGTAATATGGAGCAATCCGTCAATTCCTCCCAAATCAATAAAGGCGCCATAATCGGTCAAGTTCTTAACCGTGCCTTCAACGACACTGCCTTCAACGATTTGATCAATAATTTTTTTACGTTCGCTACTATTGATTTCATCCAATACCGCACGTCGAGAAAGGACAACATTGTTATGTTCTCTATCCAATTTGACAATTTTAAATTCCAGTTCGCTATTGTCGGGGTGTTCCGTATCACTTGTCGTCGCATTATCTGCTAAAGATCCGGGCAAAAATCCACGCACAGTGTCAATAAAAACAATAAACCCTCCTTTAATTTTGCCGCCAATCACACCTTTCACCGTCGTCAAACCTTTATAAGCTGTCGTGAGGCTATCCCATACTTCTGCAGTGCGAGCTTTTTCGCGCGATAAACGCGTTTTGCCCATGCCATCTTCAATTGCTTCTAAAATCACTTTGACTTGGTCGCCGATTTGGATATCGCATGTTTTACCCTTGGTGGTAAATTGCTCAATTGGAATAACGCTAGAGGATTTAAGCCCTGTATCAACAGTGACCCAATTACCATCAATATCAATGATAGTTCCTGTAATAGTATCGCCAATACGCATATTGATCGACCCTAAATTTTTTTCAATTAATTGCGCAGTAGTTTCTGACATAAATAATTCACCTTCTGTGATATAGATACAATTATTTTAATGGATTGATTTCCTATTCTGAAGAAATGTTGGTTGTTTTCTACGAATAATTTCTATAATTTTTTGTAATGTTTGTTGGATATTATCTTCCGAGTTATCTAATAAAATAGCATCCTTTGTATATTGTAGTGGGGAAGCATCGCGATGACGGTCACGGTGATCGCGATGACGAATCATTTCCATCACTTTTTTTATAGGCATTATTTTACCCGATTTTTTTAATTGTGCACATCTTCGGCGCACGCGCACGCTATCTTCTACTATTAAGAATATTTTTACTGACGCATCATTAAATACGACCGAACCCATATCGCGTCCTTCAGCCACCAAACCGGGAGGGATACGGAATTGTCGTTGCAATGGCAGCAAATCAATACGAAGATCAGGGTATTGGGATAATTGTGAAGCATTATGGGCTATTTCTTCATCGTGGATACCTGCGCAGCGGAATGCTGGTTGCTGATCACAATAGAGTTGTCCCTCACGGTAACTGAGGAGATCGATCAATGCACGTAAAGCGGTGACGTCAGAGAAGGGAATATGTTTTTGGTGGGCGATCCACGCCAATCCTCTATAAATCAGTCCGCTACGAAGACAATGCCACGACATTTGTTCTGCCAATTTGGTGGCGAGAACGCTTTTTCCCGTGCCGCTCGCCCCATCCACAGTAATCACCGGTATCATGATATTTCCCGTATCGGCAATTGTAGATCACGCGCCGCTTGAACAAAATAGGGAAAAGAGGTATCTACATTATCGCATTGGCGCACGCGTATTTCTCCCTGTGCCCGCGCAGCAGCACAACTAAATGCCATAGCGATACGATGGTCGCCATAACTATCTACCGTGCCGCCACCCATTACTCCTCCTTCAATAGTAATACTATCGGATAGAGCCTGCACTTTTATACCTAACACCTGCAATCCCTCTGCCATCGCGGCAATACGGTCGGTTTCTTTGACGCGCAATTCTGCGATACCACGCACTTTCGTAACTCCCTGTGCACAAGCGGCGGCAATAAATAAAGCAGGCCAATCATCAATAGCCCGAACGGCAGCCTGTGCAGGGAGCGTTAAAGCCTGTAAATCTTTGCCACCATTCACCTTTATATCGGCAATGGGTTCTCCACTATGCTCACGACAATTGGTGAGCACAATATCGGCACCCATCTGACGCAAAATATCTAAAGCACCGATACGCGTTGGGTTCACATTGATATTGGGTAAAAATATTGATGCTTGGCGGGCAATGACCGCCGCAACAATAAAAAAAATAGCCGAAGAGAAATCTCCCGCTATATCGACGCGCGCTGCACGGAGATGTTGCCCGCCACACAAAGACACCTGATTATTCTCTCGTTGTATGGTGATTCCAAATGATGGAAATAACCTTTCAGTATGATCACGGCTCAACTGAGGTTCACTCATCTGAGTTTCACCCTGTGCGTACAGTGCCGCAATAAGTACTGCCGATTTTACTTGTGCTGACGCAATAGGCGAACAATAGTTCAAGCCGCGCAAGCGCTGCCCACCATAAATATAGATAGGGGGTTTACCAGCGCTATCTTCAATAGATGCCCCCATTTGAATGAGTGGATCCGTAATTCGTCCCATAGGACGTTTATGAAGCGATGGGTCACCGCATAGGCAACTATTAAATGATTGTCCCACTAATAAACCCGCAAGGAGACGCATACCTGTGCCTGAATTACCTAAATCTAAGTCATGGTCAGCAGCAGATAACCCATACTGACCGCATCCACGGATCTTAAAAACATCCGCACAATGCGACACATGTGCTCCGAGCGCACGGACAGCATTCATAGTTGCCAAGCAATCAGTGGATTGTAAAAACCCGTGAATTTCACTTTCGCCATCGGCAATTGCAGCAAACATCATTGCGCGGTGTGAAATAGATTTATCGCCGGGCACGGCAATTTCTCCTTGCGGTATCCAATCGGGCTCTACGAAGTAATCCATAATTTTTCCATTTGTTGGCGCATGTTTTTTGCCGAATGAATCATGGTGGGTAGCGTTTGATCATCTGCAGAGACAGCAGTGCGCAAGTGCTTTAATTGGTGCTCAAATAAATCTAAAACATGTAATAATGATGCACGATTATAACGCAAGATATCTGTCCAGATACGCTCCTCACTCGCCGCAATACGGGTAAAATCTACAAATCCGCCACCGGCAGCACACAAGGGGTAGGATTGTTGTAGGTGGATTAAAGCATTCATAAAAGTGAATGCCAGCGCATGCGGTAAGTGGCTCGTTGCAGCGAGTACCATATCATGTTCCGTTGCCGACATTTGAATTACTCGCGCTCCTAACACATTCCACAATGAAGTAATACATTCAATGGATTGCGGTGTTGTGTGGTGAGTGGGGGTAATAATAGTCGTTGTCCCTTGGAATAAATCGGCATTGGCTGCCTCTATGCCACTTTTTTCTGATCCAGCGATGGGGTGAGTCGGGACATAACCATCTTTAACGCCCGCACCTTGTGCCATATCGATCACTGCTGTTTTCACACTCGCCACATCGGTCACTAAGCCACCATTGTCCAGGTAAGGTTTCAATTGAGTAAAAATAGATTCACATTCGGCGATGGGAGTGGCGACAATAATGACATTCGCTTGTTGCGTGAGTTCATCGAGCTGTGTTGTTCCCCAATCAATGATGCCTTGATTTAAAGCTGTGTTGAGTGTTTCCGCACGGCGCGCCAATCCAATGACTTGTGTAGAGGGTTGTTTTTGCTTCATTGCGGCGGCAATTGAACCACCGATAAGTCCCAAGCCATAGATGCCAATAGCGGGTACAGAAAAAAGAGATTCATTCATCGTGGTCAGGATTGAATGATCTTTTGCAGGGCGTGCAAAAATTGTTTATTTTCTTTTTCATTACCGATCGTTACCCGTAAATGCTGGGGCATATCATAAACATCAATCCGCCGTACCAATATGCCCGCAGAGCGTAAAGCTTGATGGAGAGTCAGCGAATGATACGGCGGTGGTATTTCCATCACGATAAAATTAGCCATGGACGGTAAAGTAGCCACTCCGATCTCATGCAATCCACTGCACAGCTGTTCCATCCCTCTTTGATTAAAAGCCACACTGTTTGCGATATGCTGTTCATCCATGATTGCCGCTTGTGCCACAGATAATCCGACGCTATTGACATTAAATGGCTGGCGAACACGATTGAGGATATCGGCAATTGCCAGTCCTGAAAATGCATATCCCACCCGTAAGCCAGCTAATCCATGTAATTTAGAAAAAGAACGCGTAATGACTAAGTTGGGATGTGATTTTAATAAGTCGAGTGTGGCGTTACCATTGTGCCCAGGCACATATTCGTGATAGGCTTCATCCAACACCACGATCACCTCGGTGGGCACCTGTTGCACAAAATCAGCAATCGCACTTGGCGGCAAGTAAGAACCCGTAGGATTATTCGGATTGGCGATAAATACTAATCGGGTATCGGCGGCGATAGATTGCGCCATTGTGCGAAGATCGTGTCCCCAATTTTTTGCCGGCACCACTATACTGCGCGCTCCAGCAGTCATTACGGCAAGCGCATACACCAAAAAAGCATGCTGTGCATAAACTGCACTCATATTGGATCCTAAATACGCTTGCGCGAGTAAACACAACACTTCATTAGAACCAGCACCGAGGGTAATGTGCTCCTTATCTATCGCCCAACGCTCGGCAATAGTTTCTTTTAAGCGTAATCCATCGCCATCGGGGTAGCGGTGGATATTATCAATAGCCGTGCGCAGTGCTTTTTGAGCGAGAGCGCCACAGCCCAGTGGATTTTCATTGCTGGCTAAATGAACCTTTAGTCGTGTTGGCGATTGGGCATCAACGTATCCTCCCGGTTCATATGGAGTGAGTTGTCGCAATTGCGGGTGTGCAAGTTGGATAAAATCTGGTTTCACAAAACAGCTTGTGGATATGATCCCAAAAACTTATATATTGCGCTTTCACTTTGAATATTCTGCAATATTTCGCGTATCGGTTCTTGTTCACAGTGTCCCTCAAATTCAATAAAAAATATGTAGCTCCATTTTTCGGTGCGTGCTGGGTGGCTAGAAATACGAGTCAGCGATACTCCCATATCATTAAAGAATTTCAACAAACGATATAGAGCACCAACTTCATTATGTAAAGTGACAATAATTGATGTTTTATCCTTTCCGGTCATTGGAATAGTTTGTAATCCCAATATCAAAAAGCGGGTCGTATTATCAACGTTATCTTCTATGTCACGTGCCAACACATCTAAATGATAGTATTGTGCGGCCAATTCTCCCGCTATAGCCGCATATCCTGCCACTTCGGATACATAACGAGCGGCTTCGCCGTTACTCGATACCGCTTGCCGTTCAACATGTGGGCAATGTTGATCGAGCCAATGCCCACATTGTGCTAATGCTTGCTGGTGGGCACATATTTTATGGACTTGCTCTATTTTGGTGGCCTTGCGTGCCATTAACAAAAGGGAAATTTTCAATTCCACTTCGCCCACTATATGCAAAGGCGAATCCAAAAACAGGTCTAAAGTATGTTGCACCATGCCTTCGGTAGAATTTTCTACTGGGACAACTCCGTAATTAGCATCCCCTTTGTTCACGGCCACAAAGACATCGCCAATGGTCGGCTGCGCTATCATCGGCATCTCGTCACCAAAATGTTTTGCCACCGCTTCTTGGGTAAATGTTCCTTCGGGACCCAAATAGGCGATGTGTATAGGACGTTGCAGAATTAAACAGGCTGTCATCACTTCGCGAAATATTTTTTGCAAGTGTTGCGCTGACATAGGTCCTTGGTTTTGGGCAGCAATGCGACGTAATACTTCAGATTCGCGCTCTGGGCGATAATAATCACGTTGATCAGCATTGTCTTTTTTGGCAGCAGAAATATCTAAGACTTTTTGAGCGCGGCGATTAATTAACGCAATAATCTCATCGTCTAACGCGTCTATTTCTCGGCGCAATGGGGCTAATTTTTTTTGATCATTCATGCAAGGCGGGAAAATTCAATCATAAAGCTAATCAATGCATCCACCCCTTCCTCGGGCATCGCATTATAAATACTCGCGCGCATCCCTCCCAGATCGCGATGGCCACGCAAATAATGTAATCCATTTTCTTTAGCTTGTTGAAGAAATTTTTCGTTCAAAGTTTCATCGGCAAGGCTGAAGACAACATTAACGATTGAACGACAAGAGACGGGTACCGTATTCACATACATATCACTTCGGTCAATGAAGTCGTATAACTTTTGGGATTTGTGGTAATTTATTTTTTCAATGCTTTCCACTCCCCCTTGCTCTTCTAACCATTGAAATACCAACCCCGATAGATACCATGCAAAAGTGGGCGGCGTATTAAAAAGTGATTGATTTTGCGCATAGGACTGATAATGCATCCCCCTTGGAATCCCCTCCACTGCATATTGCAATAAAGAGCGTCTTACTATCACGATCGTTAACCCAGCTGGTCCAATATTCTTTTGTGCGCTGGCATAAATCACTCCGAAGGAATTGACATCAAAGGTGCGGCTCAAAATACAGGAAGACATATCAGCAACTACTGGTATATCATCGGGTGGTGTCGGAATAAATGGATAAGCCCAACCATCAATAGTTTCATTGGGCGTATAATGAAAATAAGCGGCTCCATCACTCCATTGCCATCGTTCGGGGTGTAAGACATCTTCATTGGTCGGTGCAACTTGCACAACTTGTGCGAAACGTTTGGCTTCATTAATTGCCTTATGCGACCAATAGCCGGTGTCCACATAGTTGGCAACTTTTGACTGCGCAGTTAAGTTCATCGGCACCGAAGCAAACTGCAATCGTGCACCTCCTTGCAAAAATAATACAGCGTAATTGTTATCAATACCCATAAGTCTCCGCAAACACGCTTCTGCATTGTGCGCCATTTCCATAAAATGTCGGGCACGATGGCTATGTTCCATAATAGACATACCGCTCTTGTTCCATTCCAGTAATTCGCTTTGTGCTTGTTCAAGCACCGGAGTCGGGATCATTGCAGGCCCCGCAGAAAAATTATATTCTCGCATGTAAGGATTGATCACACACTACAAATCGGATGTGATCTCCGCTGGGACGAAGGGGATACGGCTCCCACCAACTAATTTCGCTTCCATATTCAAGCGCTGCAAACGCACGCCCAGCGTATTACGACCTTGCTGGCGGATATCAGTCGTTAGCATGCGAATCAGTACTCCTTTATCATTCATCAGCATAATGTCATCGCTTTCCATAACTTGTAGCGCACAAACGGTATCACCATTGCGTGGGGAAGTGCGAATTGCGATCACCCCTTTTCCACCCCTATGCGAATAAATGGGGAATTGATTAATGGGAGTGCGTTTACCGTATCCATTTTGGGTACAGATGAGTAAAGTGCCCTCTGGTTTCGGGATAATCAACGATATAATACTATGCTCTGGCGGAACGCGCATACCGATAACACCGCGCGCAGACCGCCCCATTGGACGCACTTTAGATTCATGGAAATAAATAGCTCGGCCATTACTCGCACAAAGAAAGACATGATCATCACCCTGCGTAACGGTTGCTCCTACAACATGATCACCATCGTCTAGACGAATCGCGCGGAGCCCCTTACGGCGTTCGCGTTCAAATTCGGTCGCCAGTGTTTTTTTCACAATGCCTTTCGCTGTCACCATCAAAATGGAAGCACGCGCATTGGGGATGCTAAAACGTAGAACGGAGGTAATGCGTTCGCCATTTTCTAATTGAATCAAGTTAATTAATGGTCGTCCTCGTGCGGTACGGTTGCCCGAAATAATTTGATATACCTTTAACCAGTAAACTTTGCCTCTATCGCTAAAACATAACAAAGTATCATGCGTATTGGCGAGCCATATATCGGCGATAAAATCTTCATCTTTGAATGTGCACGCCAATTTCCCCACGCCACCTCGGTTTTGTGACTGATATTCCTCTAAAGATTGTGTTTTAGCATAACCGCCATACGAGAGAGTCACCAACTTATCTTCGGGAGCAATTAAATCTTCCGTATCAAGATTTTGTGCATCTTGCACGATTTCCGTACGCCGAGGGTCGCCAAATTCTTCTTTTATAGCGACTAATTCAGTGCGAATACATGACATCAATTCTGCAGGATCGTTAATGAGGCGAACATAAGTTGCAATTTCATCCATCTTTTCGTCATACTCTGTAATAATTTTATTGCGTTCCAAAGCGGTGATCTGCTGGAGACGTAATTCTAAAATAGCTTGCACTTGTTGGGGGGAAAGACGATATTGTGTACCTTCCAATCCATAGGCGGCAAACTCTTCTTGGCGGTAGGTAGCGTGTGTTTGGGAGCGACCGAGTAAAGACTGCAAATCATCATCGGCTTGCCACAAAGTAGCGAGTAATTTTTCCTTCGCCTCTGGCACCGTTTTTGATGCTTTAATCATCGCAATCACTGCATCAATATTGGTTAATACAGCGATAATACCCTCTAATATATGGCTGCGCTGCCAGGCTTTGCGCAATAAATACAGTGTTCGCCGTGAGACAATGATCTGTCTGTGCTGGATGAACCCTTCTAATATTTGCTTTAAGTTCATCACTCTAGGTTCGCCATTATCTAGCACCACCATATTGATGCCATAACTCTTTTCTAGAAACCCTTGTGAATACAAATTATTCAAAACGATTTCTGCCTGTGCCTCCCGCTTGATTTCAAAAACCACTCGCACACCGTCTTTATTAGATTCATCGCGCAATTCTTTAATACCACGTATCTTATCTGCACGCACAGCTAACGCTATTTTCTCAATCAACTTCGCTTTATTGCTTTGATAGGGGAGTTCCGTCACAATAATGGTCTCTCCTTTATTGTGGGGCTTATCCTCAATAGTGGCGTGCGCGCGCAAGCGAATTGGACCTCGTCCTTGTTGATAGGCGGCCTTGATACCACTGTTCCCATTAATAATTGCCGCCGTTGGGAAATCCGGACCCGGGATTAACTGAATGAGTTCCCCAATAGACAGATCGGGATTATCAATCAGTGCACAGCATGCATTGATCACTTCACCTATGTTATGAGGGGGTATAGCGGTCGCCATTCCCACCGCTATACCATCCGAACCATTGATCAATAAATGAGGGAGGCGGGCGGGTAATACACAAGGAATCTGTTCCGTACCGTCATAATTTGCTACAAAATCAACCGTGTCTTTATCTAAATCCACCAAGAGGTCGCGGGTGATTTTAGCCATGCGGATTTCGGTATAACGCATAGCCGCCGGCGCATCACCATCCATAGAACCAAAATTGCCCTGTCCATCCACTAAGGGGTAGCGCATGGAAAAATCTTGCGCCATGCGCACAATCGTATCGTATACTGCCGAATCGCCATGCGGATGATATTTACCGATCACATCACCCACTATCCGCGCCGATTTTTTATACGGTTTGTCTGCCGTATTGCGCAACTGGTTCATGGCAAATAAAATTCGCCGATGGACGGGTTTAAGCCCATCACGCACATCGGGTAAGGCGCGTCCAATGATCACACTCATTGCGTAATCTAAATACGATTTACGCACTTCGTCTTCAATAAAAACTGGTGTTATTTCTTTCTTTAATTCGCTCACTATTTACTCACTGTCCGCTCACTGCGCTCACTGATATATAAAATAATTGACTACCCGCTCGACTGGCACTCTGGAGCCGGAATGCTATGGTCGGGACGACAGGATTTGAACCTGTGACCACCACACCCCCAGTGTGGTGCGCTACCAAACTGCGCCACGCCCCGAGTTCTCATTTTTTGCAATATATCTACCGATATTTATTTTGGTTGGAGATCGGCATAAATTTCTTCTAATTCTTTACGCAAATCCACCATTTTATGTTTAATCAGCGAAATTTGCTCTATTTCACCCTGATTATCCAACCACTTTCTGACCCCAGAAATCTTATAGCCCTGTTCACGAAGCATGCTTTGAATTTTTTGAATCAGCACGACATCTTTGTAGGTATAATAACGTCGCCCACCACGCCTTTTGTTGGGTTTTAACTGGGGGATATTTTGTTCCCAGTAACGCAAAACATGCGTTTGCTCATCGCATAGCGCACATACATCACCAATAGTATAATAGCGCTTCCCTGGTATCTTTGGCGCCTGAACCGATCTGGCACCATTGCTTTTGCCGTCGCTTCTGCCGTTACTTCTGGTAGATATTGATTCGTTTTTTAAATCTTTCGCTGGCATTAAACGTTACAACCCTCCGCTCTTTAATCACTACGCTTTCTCCGGTCTTAGGATTACGACCAGGACGGCAATTCTTATCGCGCAAGTTAAAACGACCAAAACCCGATAATTTCACTGATCGTTGGCTCACGAGTGCATCGGATATTTCTTGAAAAAACAGATCCACCATTTCTTTCGCTTCTCTGCCATTCAATCCAATGTCTTTTATCAAACTCTGTGCAATATCTGCTCGCGTGCGCGATGGGTGCTTGTTATATTCGTCATTTCGACTCATGTCGCCCACTTTCTCTAATATCCAATTGTTGCCCCCCTTTCAATTCCTTTATTATACCGAATATCGTATCGTTTATTTCAACATCCGATAAAGTACGTGACGGATGCTGGAAAATCAAGCCGAAGGTTAAGTGGCGTACATTTTTTTCTTCGTAAATCATGACTAAATTAATTTGGGTTAAATATGGACCAGCCGCTGTGCGCAGTAAGTACTGTATTTTTGTTGCAGGCACATGAGATTTATCGCTGACCGTAATATCGCGACGAATTTCTGGATATTTAGAAATAGCAATTGAATTACTCTGCCAGCCGCTGGATTGTGTTGGCGATGGACGATCAATTTCAGCCAATATTACTGGGATTTTGAGCGATAAGGCGTCCGCTATTTGGGGATGTAAAGTACCGATCCACCCAATCGGTTTATCGTCTTTCTCCAAACGCGCCGATTGACCAGGATGTAGCGCAGGATGCTCCATCGCCACTGCGCGACATGGTGCAAAACTATACACGGTATTCAACCAACTAAAAACAACTGCTTTTATAGCATAAAAATCAGCTGGTTTTTTATCGGTCATCCAACTCTCTGGAGAATGCAATCCAGCGAGAGCGAGTCCAATGCGCTCATCAAATAACAATTGTCCATCTTGTTCTTGGCGAAAACACTGCCCAATTTCAAATATTGACATACGCTGCACTTGACGTCTAAAATTGTGGCATAGAACCTGCAACAGCCCAGCCCATAAGGTCGTGCGCATTGCCGCCGTATCATCCGATAAAGGGTTAAGGAGCATGGGGGGGGGATGGTGCGGATTCAGCTGGTGAAGCAATTGAGGGCAAACAAAGCTGTAGGTGACTACTTCTTGGTAACCCTGAGCAATAAAATACTGGCGCGCGGTATCATCCCAGCGCTCCTGTTTATGGGCGGTATAACGAACGGCAGCCTTGGGCAACCGGGTTGGAACATTTTGGTAACCATATAAACGCACAATTTCTTCTACGATATCGGCGCTATTGCGCACATCAAAACGATGACTCGGCACCTGTATAGACCACGTATTATTTGTATCTGTGTCTTTAACTTCCATGCCTAAATGAACTAAAAATTGACGCGCTTGTTTCACTGGGATAGTAAAACCCAATAAACGTTGTATGTCGTGGGGGGGGAATTGTATATCGGCTACAGTGGGTAGATTTTCTTTATCCACGGCATAAGCGATCGGGCCTGCATGTCCGCCCAAACAGTCTATAATCAGTTGGGTTGCCCGTTCCATTGCGCGCTGGGGCAAACGATAATCCACCCCGCGTTCATAACGATACGCCGCTTCACTGTTCAAAACCATACGCCCTTGGCGATGTGCGATGCGCGGCGGGAGAAAAAATGCCGATTCAAGAAAAATATCGGTCGTCTGAGCAGAGACCGCACTTTCTGCTCCTCCCATCACACCGGCATAAGCAAGCGGCTTGTGGTCATCGGCAATTAAGAGCTCACTACCATCACACTGCAACTGACTACCATCCAACAAGCGCAATGATTCCCCCAGTTGGGCGTCACGGACGACTATCCCACCATCAATGTGGGAGAGATCGAATGCGTGCAAAGGCTGACCAAGTTCGTATAACACATAGTTCGTAATATCGACCACCGGATTAACCGAGCGTGCACCTAAACGATGTAATTTCTCGCGCATCGCGATGGGGAGCAGTGCCTCCATATTCACGCCTTTAATCACTCGTCCTAAATAACATGGACAATCATGGGATGCACAGATTTTAATCGGAAGAGTATCTTCAATAGTGGATGCAGTTTCTTTTATGGGCGGGATGGAGAGTGTCTCGCCATTCAATGCGCTCCATTCACGTGCCATTCCCAAAACACTTAAACAATCGCCACGATTAGGTGTTATGCTCACATCTAGTATGCGATCATTTAATTGCAAATACTTTTTGAGGGATTCGCCAATGGGGGCAGATTGATCTAAAATTACAATGCCATCATCACTCCCACTCACATTGAGTTCTGCCGATGAACAAAGCATGCCGTCAGAATATTGCCCACGAATTTTGCGCCGAGTAATAGGTATCCCCCCCGGCAAAACACTATCCACTTTAGCATACGCCACCTTAGCACCGACAACAGCATTCGCTGCCCCGCACACTACATTTTTAATCTGATCGCTGCCATCGTCAACAGCACATAAATGCAATTTATCGGCATTAGGGTGAGGAGTCACGGCAGTAATTTGGGCAATATGCACTCCGTGTATTTCATCGCCCCAGCATTGTATCGCATCAATTTCAATACCCGCCATGGTAAAACGTTCGGCAATTTGTTCCACATCCGATGGGAGGGGCACCCACTCAGCCAACCAGTTATGGCTTATTTTCATGATCGGCACTGCGCAAGAAAGCGCAAGTCATTGTCAAAAAACTGGCGTAAATCACTCACTCCATAACGGAGCATCGCCAACCGCTCTACCCCCAAACCAAATGCAAAGCCAGTGTAGGTATGACTGTCAATCCCAGATATCTGTAAAACATTCGGATTAACCATACCACACCCCAAGACCTCTATCCAGCCACTATAACCGCACAAACGGCATTTTTTTTGAGCGCACTGCGGGCACGCGATATCCATCTCTGCGGACGGTTCGGTAAAAGGGAAATACGATGGACGAAAACGTGTTTTAAGTTGGCGGTCTTTTAATAAAATGTGCACAAATTCTGTCAATAACCCCTTCAAATCGCAAAAAGCAATCTGTTGATCGATCCACAACCCCTCTACTTGATGAAACATTGGCGTATGGGTCAAATCAGAATCGCGCCGATATACCCTTCCCGTGGATAAAATGCGTAAAGGCAAAGGCTGAGTTTCCATAGCGCGCACTTGTGCGGGTGAGGTATGGGTGCGTAAAACAGTTGTCGGATCCAAATAAAAACTATCGTGCATTGCGCGGGCGGGGTGATGCGGCGGCATATTGAGAGCAGCAAAATTGTAATAATCGCTTTCAATTTCTGGAGAAAAGATACTGTCGAAACCTATGCTCGCAAATAATGATTCCATTTCACCCAATAGGTGTATCACTGGGTGTGACCCACCATAAGCAAGCGGGTCATCCATGACCGGTAAAGTCACATCAATTGTTTCATCGGCTATGCGTTGTTGCACTAAAAGAGCATCTAATTGTTCTTTTCTCTGATGAATATGGCGTGCTAAATCGGCTTTCACCGCATTCAATTTTTTACCATAGACGCGTTGTTCATCTGCAGTGCGCTTGGCAAGCGTTTTTAAGCGTAAAGTGAATTGACCTTTCTTGCCAAGGTAGTAGACTTTAATATCGTGTAAGCGGCGCACATCCGGCGCAGATTGAATTGCATCAATTGCCTGTGATATCAATTCATCCAGTTCATCCGCCATGGGGAAGAATCAAACAGAATTATTGGCAATTTTAGCTTGATTGACTAATGTGGCAAATGCATCTTTATTTGCAACCGCCAATTCGGCTAATATTTTTCTATTGATCGCAATACCTTGTTTATTTAATCCAGCCATGAGTTGGCTATAAGATATTCCTAAGCGGCGAGCTTGGGCATTGATGCGGATAATCCACAACACACGAAATTGGCGTTTACGCTGACGGCGATCGCGATAAGCGTATTGCTGGGCGCGCATAACGGATTGTTTAGCGACACGGTAAGTACGGCTACGTGCACCATAATAACAGCGGGCTTGTTTCATAATTTTTTTATGCCGGCGGCGGCGTTGTGGCGCTAAACCAGATTTCACTCTAGACATAATTGCATTCTCAATATAATGTGATTTTTATTCTTTCGCCATTTAGTGACGAAGCATACGGCGGATTAACGGCGTATCGCTGTCAGAAATGATATCGGTAGAACGCAATTGTCGCTTACGTTTCGTGTTCATCTTTGTCAAGATATGGTTCCGCCCTGTGCGTTTGTGTTTATACCCAGAAGCAACTTTTCTAAAACGTTTGGCTGCTCCGCTATGTACTTTTATCTTTGGCATCGTTATTCATTCCCGATTGTCTTTTACCCTTGAATGGGACGAACATCATACTCAGTACACGCCCATCCATATTTAATTCTTGTTCAACTCCCCCCCACTCTTGTAAATCGCTTTCCACTTGACGCATCAATTTCATTCCTATCTCAGTGTGCTGCATCTCACGACCACGGTAACGCAAAGTAATTTTTACTTTATTGCCCTGTCCAAGAAAATTACGTATCCGCTGCAATTTGATTTGATAATCAGCGCTTTCCGTACTCGGGCGAAACTTAATTTCCTTGACTTGAATGCGGTGCTGCTTCTTGCGAGATATTGATCGTTTCTTTTTCTCGGTATAAGCATGCTTTTTATAGTCCATTATCCGACACACAGCTATCCGCTGATTTCCCGCCATTTGCACTAAATCTAATGCTTGATCTTGCGCAATCCGCAGGGCAGCATCGCGCGACATAATACCTAGTTGCTTTCCATCTACACCAATCAACCGCACTTGTGCGGCTTGAATGGCGGTATTCATTAGCACAGTCTTTTTGTCTGCGTTATTATACTTGGCTATGCTAATGTGCCTCTATCAAAATTATCATCTGCATCTTTGCGCAAAGCAATCGCTTGCAATAAAGTATTTGCAAATTGAGTAATACTCACTCCTCCTAAATCTTTACCATCAATTGTTCTGACACTTATTGTACCCGATTGTTGCTCGCGGTCGCCAACAATAACCATCCAGGGTACTTTATTCACAGTGCCCTCTCTAATTTTAAAGCTTATTTTTTCATTGCGCAAGTCCGCATACACCCGCAAACCCTGCTGACGCAATTCATTTTCCACTTTTTGTGCGTATTCACGATGACGATCGGTAATTCCCATGACCATCACCTGTTGTGGCACAAGCCATAAAGGCAAATGACCATTATAATGTTCAATTAAAATGCCAATGAATCTTTCCAACGACCCTAATACTGCGCGGTGTATCATAACCGGCACCGCCCGCTCTTTTTGTGCAGTGATATAGCGGGCTCCTAAGCGTTCTGGCATGGAAAAATCAAGCTGTAAAGTACCGCATTGCCATTTGCGACCAATACTGTCTTTCAGGGTGAATTCAATTTTGGGACCATAAAACGCTCCTTCACCTATATTAACTTTATAATCGATGCCGGCGGTCTTTAACGAGGCCTGTAAAATATTTTCTGCGCGATCCCACAGCGCATCGTCTCCGATACGCTGTATGGGGCGCGTTGAGAAAGAAATTTCAATATCCTCAAAGCCAAAATCGCGGTATACATTTAGGGTGAGGGTTATTAAGCGATTAAATTCTTCGGAGAGTTGATCTGCGCGGCAAAAAATATGGGCGTCATCTTGTGTAAAACAGCGTGCACGCATTAAACCGTGTAAGGTGCCCGATGGTTCATTGCGATGCACAATGCCAAATTCACTCACCCGATACGGCAATTGCCGATAACTGCGCAATTCTTGGTTAAATATCTGTATATGACCAGGGCAATTCATCGGTTTAATGGCATACTCGCGTTTTTCCGATTCCGTAATAAAAATCATTTCCTGAAATTTATCCCAATGGCCAGATTCTTCCCACAATCGGCGATTTAACAGTTGGGGTGTATGAACTTCTAAATATTGATGGGATTGATTAATGTGGCGCATATAATTTTCAACCGCGCGATAAATTGTGTGCCCATCGTCATGCCAAAAAACCATGCCCGGTGATTCGGGTTGGAAATGGAACCAGTCTAGTTGTTTGCCTATTTTACGGTGATCGCGTTTTTCCGCCTCGGCACGGTGCTCCAAATAAGATTTCAACTGTTTGGCATCACTCCAAGCCGTTCCGTAAATGCGTTGCAACATCTCATTATTAGCGTCACCACGCCAATAAGCCCCCGCTAAACTTAATAATTTGAAATGCCGCAAGAATCTGGTATTCGGCACATGTGGTCCCCGACACATATCAACATATTCTTGGTGGTAATACAAGCCGACTTCCTGCACATCCGGCATTTCATTCAATAATTGTTGCTTATAGGTTTCGTTGCGCTCTTGGAAAATTTTCAATGCTTCTTCTCTCGGAGTCATCTTTTTCCGAACATCGTATTGAGTGGCAATTAAATCTGCCATGCGCTGCTCAATACGCTGTAAATCATCAGGTGAAAAAGGGGAATCAATAAAAATATCGTAATAAAAACCGTCCTCAATCACTGGTCCAATAGCCATTTGGGCAGCAGGGAACAATTGCTTCACCGCATGACCAATTAAATGCGCACACGAATGACGGATGATCTCAACTCCTTCGCTGTCGCGTGCGGTAATCATGCGCACGGTGGCGTCGCTGTGGATCACATCATCATAATCGTATAATCGTCCATCAACGCATCCGGCAAGGGTTGCCCGCGCCAATCCAGATCCGATCTGCTGGGCAATATCGCGCACCGTAACAGCAGAAGGAAAAGACATCGTTTTGCCATCCGGCAAAGTAATCAAAGGCATACTATTTATGATAAATGGTTTAAGTGCATAGTGGCGTGATATGCCAATTATATATGGGAAAGAGGGAGCGCATAATATTTTATCAAGGATTTCATTCCTCCCACAATCAAAGTTTCACTATATTAATGCGAAAATTGCGGTATTTTTTTTTCAATGCGGCGCGTACACCCCATATCCCCGCCGGTAGAGTAGCGCATAATCCACAATAGATGGCGATGGTTTGCGTGTGACCCCCACCCTGTTCACCGATCTTCAATGTGAGTCCGGCGAGCAACCCGAGAGCGGTGCCACCAAAAACACCGTGGACCACCACACGCCAAATGATCGCCCACCACACTTTGATCACTTGTCGGAGAGTCACTGTGCGTATGAGCTCATTCTGCATAGTTGTGCTCTATTAAATGATGAAATAATTGTCGGGCACGCTGAATATTATGTGTGTTGGCAGTTCTATTGGTGATATATCGTTGCACCGACTTGACTTTTTCCGCATAAGTTATGTTATCCATATCTACCAATTCTTGCACCGCCGCAGTAAACTGTTTTTGATCAGACAAAGGAAGCGCCCAGCCGGCATTGTGTGGCATAACATCCGACCAGGGTGTTTGATCGCTGATAATCACGGGGCGCCCACATAATAAAGATTCAACGATACTATAGCCAAAATTTTCACCTAAAGTTGGTAATAATAATGCGTGGTGGCGCATATACCATTCCATGATATGTTGCGGAGCGATTGTCCCATGGAAGTGAACTTGTATATTGGCGGGCAGTTGTGCCAATTTCTTTTTGCACTGAGCGACATAGCGATGATCGGAACAATCACCGAGAATATGAAAGTGAACATCTCCGCGCACCATACGCAATATTTCCAAAGCACCCAATAAGTTTTTCTTGCGCACCACGCGCGAGACAAACAACAGATATAGCTGGCCAGATGTTTTGGACACAGGGTTGATTGTCACCGGCGGAGCCCCTAATAAATTAGGCGCTTCAATGACGGACTGCGTGGTGGAGAGTGTTTGTTGGCAGTGTTCTTTTTCCAACGCGGATGTCGCATGCCATACGATTGAGCGATAATAATGCCCATGACGCATCATCCATAGGAATGGTTTTTTTTTCCACCATTTCAATTGTATTCCCCCGGGAGACAGTTCTCCGCGTGGCGCAATCATAAGTGGTAAATTGGGGATTTTTCCTCGATGCCGCCACCATACAATGCGAATAGAAAAATGATAAGAAAATAAACTATTACAGTAATAAGCACAAATATTTTTTTGGCGCACTATTGTGCGAACCAACATACTCTTTATCTCGTCCTGCGGTATATAGTAGACGGTGACCCCGTCTAATGGATACCATTGATGGGGTTGAATACGGTCATAAATTTGAGCGGTGCCGTACTCACTATTGCGGGTCAACACATAAAAGTCAAAGTATTCATTGAGGGACTGAAATAAGTAAGTGAGGCTGCGTAAAGGACCTCCCGCAGATTGTGAGGGGTAATAGTAATCGGCAAAAACCAATACAGCGGGTTTAGGGGCGATCATACTTTGTGTCTTATTACCCACCATAGCTGTTGCCATTTATTGATTTCCAATACAAAAAGCACGCCGCACCACAACCCACAGAATAATATTACCTGCCACAACCAGTGCATTTCTGTCACAAGCCACTGATTGAGCGCCAGTATAACGATAGATAATAGGATCGGTAAAACACATGATTGCACATAATCGATGCCAATATTATGCCGCCACAGATAATACCCCATATAAATGCATTCGCCTATCACGCTCACCCCCATTGCCCAAGCGAGTGTTGACCAAGCATGGCTGTTCGTAAGCCACAAAACACCACCGGCTAAACTCATTACTCCAATAGCCATCCAGTAAGTACGCGCAGTTTTGTGCGCTAAACCTATAGCGTGCAAACACATTGACATGCTATACCATACTGCCCGCAATGCAATCCACAGGGTCAATGCCGTTAAATAAGGCGAGGCATCCCTCCATTGTTCCCCTAATAATAAGGTAATGATTTGACTCGGAAATAACCAGACCAGTAACGCAATAATCAAACAACAACGCACCATTAAATAAAGATGCCAAGAAAAATATCTGGACATCTTTTGGGTATCGTCACGCATCTGTGAATAGGCGGGAAAGAAGACACGTCCGACGATTGCACCGAATAAATTGTGTGGTAATTGTGCAATATACGATGCACGTTCATACAAGCCGACCGTATGCAAATTCGCTACCCCACTCAAAACAAAAACGATATAACGATAGGATACAATCTCACTCAGCCGATGTTGGAAATATCGCCATCCATACTGAAATAAAGCGCGTACTGTCGGCAAATAATTCCCTTCCCGTGCCGGTTGTTCTTGCCATCGGCGCGAGACATAGTACCAAGTGCATACGCACACGATGAATGCCATAACGAAGTCGCGAAAAACCAAACTCCAAATCCCCCACTCCAACCACGCGACAATAATAGCGCAGAGAGCGGCAAGCGCCGAGGCAACGACAAAAATAACGGCAATAAAACGAAAATGTATATCTTTCTCTAACCAAGTGGCGTAAATAGTTCCCACGAGTGTCATAAAGTGAATCACAATGAGGCAATTGATCACCGCACCGACGTGCCACGAAATCCATCCAATGAATGTGCACACAGTAATGGTCACGAGAACGACTGCCAATAGAGTTGCTCCCCAGGTATAGGTCAAACGCAAAGCGGTGCGAAAAACGCCGCTGAGTGCACGGTTATTGCAAATTACGGTTGTAGAAACAGGAGTGAACAATAAAAATAACAATTCAACCCCCACCAACAATATGGCGTATTGACCAAAAGTGTGGGGGGTGATCAAACGCGCTAGAATAGCGATAGATAGTATATTGAAGCCAAAACGAATATAGCTCAGTGGAAGGAGCCAGAGTAAACCCACCCAAGTTCGGTAAGCGATATTGTAGTTATGTGCCATTACAGAGAGGGAGGATCAGAATATGCTTGCAATGATAGCGCCACCTAATGACTGAGATGATTGGCTCCTCCCCCTATCAGCCAATCAGCTAACTCACGAATGACCCCTGCCCCACCTTTACTATGCGTTACATAATGTGCAATAGCCAGTATTGATGGGTGTGCGTCTGACGGGGCAACGGCAATGCCTACCTTTTGCATCGCCAACAAATCATTAGTATCGTTGCCGACATATAAAGTATGCGTCAAACGATAATTGTGCTCCTGACAATAGTTATCCAACGCTTGCTCTTTATCGTGAACACCTTGGATAACCATTAAGGCAAGTTTACGACCGCGAGCAGCGACGACTGGATTTATTTCGCTACTTAAAATCAGTTGTGGAATTGACATTTGTTGGAGCATCCCCACTCCCCAACCATCACTGCGATTAACACACACCGCTTCACGACCATCTTCAAATACCCACGCACAATTATTAGTCATCACCCCATCGAAATCATAAACGATCAAATCAAGGGGAAGCGAAGGCGGTAGTGGCATAGGTTAAGCGAATAGCGATGGATGGTGGCGCATTGCGTAGTAACGCACTCCCCAGACAGTGAATAGCAAGGGTAACCAAGCGAGGGCAAGTAGCCAGAATTGCCAGAGAGGGGCGCGCACAGAAATGACCGCCAAGGGCAAGAGCCATAAGAGATTGACCAATATATAAAGGATGCACACGCGGGAATGGGAGCGATGCACGACGAGAGCTGATTTGTTTTCCTGTCGAGCGATCAGCATGTCGCTGAGTAATTGATAAGCGTGTTGGCGATGCGGGCGATACCATTTTTCACCGTTCACCACGCGCCAGAAAAGTGTCCATCCACTATCAATCCAAAATACGCCCCCAATAATCAACCAAAATGAGAGCGGGAGCCAAGACCCCTCAATGGTGAACCAAGCCACGATGCCGTAAGTGTAACCTAAAAATAAACCACCTGCATCGCCCATGAATATCCGAAAAGTTGGGCGGTTATAGAGCAGAAAGCCAACAATAACTGCAGCTAATAGGCTATAGATAATAAGAAATTGAGGTGGAAGGGTGATGAGCCCGCTCATACTCAAACCGAGTATACTCATTGAAAAGTATATTCCTTGCCACGCGACTAAACCATTAATTCCATCCATAAAATTAGTTAAATTCACCCACCATAACAAAACGAATAGTGCCATAATCAGCGAAACACTCAAAACAAATGGTTGGATAAAGAGCATTACCCCAGCCACAATGCCACCCTGCACTATTAAACGCAATAATGGGGAGAGCGGATGAATATCATCCCCCAACCCCAATGCCGACATCGCTAAACCACCACACAATAGAGGCCATCCCAACCCATTTAAGGAGCTAATCAGCATACTCATTACAGCACCTCCCAAAAAAGCAATTGCCATTCCTATGCCGGCGCCATGCGCCATCAATGGGTCGTGAAAATGATGTGATTGTGGCGGTGCGACTAACCCAATTCTATCGGCACATTGATGCAGTAGCATGACCAAAAAATAGGTAATAAAAATACAACAAACGGAGATGATGATGAAATTCATTATGGTGCCGGAAAGAGGAGTCGAACCTCCGACCTTTTCATTACGAGTGAACTGCTCTACCATCTGAGCTATTCCGGCATAGCATCATCGCCATTAATTCTCAGACATCCTAAAAGATACTCCTAAAACATTACGGGGGCAATAGTCCTGGGGATTTTTACGCCAGTATTGCTGATGATATTCCTCTGCATAATAAAAATCAGATGCCTCTTGAATAGTGGTCGTAATTGTGCCGTAGCCATTTTGAGTCAGCCGTTTTTGATAATGCGGAAGCGATTCTTGCGCTTGATGGCGCTGCTGGACATCATAAAAAAATATCGCCGAGCGATACTGACTGCCGATGTCGTTACCTTGGCGCATCCCCTGAGTCGGGTTATGCGCTTCCCAAAAAACCTGCAACAATTTCCAGTAATTGATCAAACGCGGGTTATAAGCTAATAATACCGCTTCGGCATGTCCAGTACTGCCACTACATACTTGTTGATAAGTTGGGGCAGAAGTATGTCCATCTGTGTATCCCACCGCGGTAAAGGTGACTCCTGGATAGTCATAAAAACACTGTTCACTCCTCCAAAAACATCCCATAGCAAATACAGCGTAATGCCTAGTCGGAGTGATGGTTGCCGATGATGGTGAAAACACTCGCTGCCCTTGCATCGGTTTATTACCGTGTATACAAAACTAAAGTTTCGCCAATACGAATATTATCAAAACGCAAATGATTGGCAATTTTCAGTTCTCGCAAACTGACACGATACTTGAGGGCAATTTCGCTTAAGGTGTCCCCTGCGCGCACCCGAATAACCCGTTTTTTCAATCCATTGAGATTAACAAATAATTTCTGCCCAGCTTGAATGGTGTCAGATTTTAAGTTATTTATTTTTTTCAAAGACTGTGCGGTGTGCCCAAAAGCGCGCGCAATGCTCCAAATATTATCTCCTGATTTGATCTTGTATTCTATAGTTCCTTGTGCGCGATAAATTTGTGCACTTTCGGTCATCTGTACGCGCCGTATTTTTGCTTCATTGACATAAATATGCAGAACACTCCCTAAAATAATGCGGCTATCGCGCAAGCCATTCCAACTACGCAACCACGATAAACGCGTGCGATACAATTCCGCTATCTCCGAAAGTGTATCGCCTTTACGCACATGGTGTTGGTAATGGTGTAATCCTGGGCGCACTCCGTATAAATATAAGGGACGATCATACCGCAAACCCTTACCGTGTATTTTTCTATTATCCGCTTTGATTTTTTTAACCGACACGCCACTCCACGAGCTGATTTGTCGCCAGCGATTACCGCGTTGCACGGTATAAACTAAGACATTTTCGCGCGGTTCGTTATAGCGATGCTGTGAATGCATTGCCTGTTGAATAATGTCGGATTGTTCTAATTTTTCTGCAGACGCTTGGGGCATAGTCAACATAAAAATTGCATTGCCGGGGGTTGTTTTATGCTGCGAAGATAGCTCCGGATTTAATTGATACAAAGTGCTATAGTCCATATCCCCTTTTTTAATAATGTCGGCAAGGGGGACCGAACGATACAACATAATATTTTTAGTCGCCGCCAATTGTGTGCCTAATTTTATGTCAAACATATCCATGGACTTACCGACAATTGCCGCCGCCATAATGCGGGGAATATATTCTTGAGTTTCTTTCGGGAGCAGACCTATTCTCGCCAACCCCCAAAAACTTCGGTCTTTATAGTGCTCCAATTTCCTCAACTGTGTACGAATTCGCCCTTCTCCTGCGTTATAGGCTGCCATCGCTAATAAAGTGGAATGGCCGCTGCCAAATTCTAAAATTAAATCCTGTAGATACTCCGCCGCAGCCGATGTTGATTTCTCTGGGTCGGTGCGTTCGTCGTAAGGGCGACCAATATTCAGTCCATAATGCTTGCCTGTTGAAGGAATAAATTGCCATAAACCAACCGCTCCAGCAGACGAACGCGCATAAGGGTCAAATCCACTTTCTACCAAAGCCAAGTACAACACCACCGATGGTAATTGATATTTTTTCAAGATTTTTTCAATGAGTGGGCGATACTTACTCTGACGCAAGATAGCATGTTGATACCATCTGCGTAATTGACCAGGACTGACATATCTATAAATATAGTGACGCACACGGTCGCGAAAATCATTGGGAATACGGATATCCCGATTTTCACCAAACTCAATTAATAACACCTTCAATTCGCTCACCAGCCAATCGTCATTACGGATAATATCGTAATAAGGTGATGTTTGCAGGATGTCTATGGCCAGTGGTTCATACTCTTTAAGTATATTGGCGCCAATACTATCGCGCTGAGCGCTCTCTTGCTCCACTTCTTTTGCCGCATACAAACGCACTATTTGCTGACGTTCTTTGGCATTAAATTGCAAAGCCAATACATCGTCAAACGTTCCATTATGTTCTTCGGTTAATAAAGAGAGCGCATCGTAATATTCGCGAAAAAGCGGCATATTCCCCCCATCAACTGCATCGCGTAATGCGCGCAAATAGGGCAAGTAAGTCATATGATTGTGTATCGCCGACGAGGGGGAGGGGCTTACGACTCTATTGGAAATTTCTGTACTCGATGATGCTGGGCGCGGCGCTTCTGCGCTCGGCAATTCTGCGCTCGGCGCTTCTGGGAGCGGCGATACCTGGCACGCCGATAATACAATGTATAGCGCGGGTATCCAGTACATGGAACGAAAAAGAAGGATCTTTACTGTCATGAATGTATTGTTTATTTACTAAACTGGCATTATTTTATAACATTATATAAATCACTCTAGCATATTATGTCTTTTCCATATTTTCCACGATTATTGAGTGGGCAATGGTAAACGCACATGTATGATATCCATTACATAAGTGTGCGCCACAGAATGACGCTATTCTCCATTAAAATATACGACTATGAATAAAATACATCCTCACCCACCTGCTGGGCGAAGCACAATACGAATTATCGGTGGCCATCTCCGCCGGCGACGATTACATTTGACACCATTCCCTCAACTGCGTCCAACCCCAGATTACCTCCGTGAAACGCTCTTCAACTGGTTACATAGTTCTATCACCGACGCGCATTGTTTAGATCTATTTGCAGGGAGCGGCGCTTTAGGGATTGAGGCTTTATCACGCGGTGCTCAAATCACTGTTTTTATTGAAAAAGAGATACAGGGTGTGCGCCAATTAAAAAACAACCTCACTCAAATTGGGATCTCTTCATCACATGCCCGTATTGTACACACCTGTGCTTTACAATGGCTGAGTCAACCTACCATATCAGACCAATTTAATGTCGTATTTATTGATCCCCCATATACCCAACAACATTTTATCACCGAGTGTTGTCAATTATTACACCGCCATCAAAAATTAACCCCAGAAGCATGGTGTTGCATCGGTATGCCCATCAAGCGCAATCTCGTCTTGCCAGAAAATTGGCAACTCCATCGCCATAGCCATTCTGGCATAGCGAGTATGCATTTGTATCGCTATAATGCGCGATAATTCTATGTCCAATACACACGACTCTCCACCCAAATCATTGGATATCATCCAACCCATCAAACAGCACTTTGATGAGCCATTGACTTTAGCCTGCGGTGAAGTGCTCACCGAATTTGATCTGGTTTATGAGACATATGGAACACTCAACGCTGACCGGAGTAATGGTATTTTAATTTGTCACGCGCTCAGCGGTAACCATCACGCTGCCGGTTATCATATTGATGATAACCGCCCTGGTTGGTGGGATACTTATATCGGACCGGGTAAAGTCATTGATACAAATCATTTTTTCATTGTCTGCGCTAATAATATAGGTGGCTGTAGTGGTAGCACTGGTCCGGCTAATATCAATCCCGAGACGGGTCAATATTGGGGGAGCCATTTTCCGAGCCTGCGCGTGCGTGATTGGGTCAGCGCACAAAAAAGATTAATGGAGTTTCTGCACATTGAGCAATGGGCTGCGGTCATTGGAGGGAGTTTAGGGGGTATGCAGGCAATGCGTTGGGCGCTACAATATCCGGACGCCCTCCGCCACGCCATTGTCATTGCCTCGGCTATGCGGCTATCGGCACAAAACCTTGCTTTCAATATGATTGCTCGCCATGCCATTACGACCGATCCTCACTTTTACCAAGGACATTATTTACAGCACAACCAATTTCCACGCCATGGATTATCTATCGCCCGTATGCTCGGCCACCTCACCTATTTGTCCGATGACCTAATGGGCGATAAATTTGGGAGAGAATTGCGCACAGGGAGCTTTGCTTTAGGGATTAAAAAAGCGGTGGAGTTTCAAGTAGAAAGCTATCTCAAACATCAAGCGGCGGCGTTTTCATCTCATTTTGATGCCAATACCTACTTACTCATGATGCAAGCATTAGATTATTTTGATTTTTCACGTGATTTTAATAATGACGCCATAGCTGCTTTTGCACACACACGTGCTGAATTTTTCGTGGTTTCTTTTACCAGCGATTGGCGATTTGCTCCCGAACGGTCACAAGAAATGGTGACTGCCCTGATCAACGCCCAGCGACCAGTCAGTTATATCAATATTCACGCCAGACAAGGACACGATACTTTCTTACTGCCCATCCCAGATTTTATGCAGGTTTTTTCTGCTTATATGCTCCGCGTCACCGATGAATGCCGATAAAATGACAACTAGAGCACAGAGTAATGGCATGCGCTTAGATTTAAGTTTGATTCAACAATGGATTGGTCAACACGACCGATTATTAGATTTAGGTTGTGGTGACGGAACCTTATTAATCGAATTGCAGAAAAAACATAATATTAAAGCATTTGGTGTTGATATTAATATGGATAATCTCTGTATGTGCCTCAACAAAGGATTGTGCGTAACCATGCAGGACATCAATCAGGGGTTATCCAATTTTGCGACCCAGAGTTTTGATACAGTCGTGATGACTTACACTTTACAAACGGTGTACTGCCCTGATCGTGCCTTGTGTGAGATGCTACGTATCGGCAAGCAAGGTATCGTGACATTCCCCAATATGGGTTATTGGCGTAACCGTTTCCATCTATTTTGGCGAGGACAAATGCCAAAATCTAAATACCTTCCATATCCATGGTACGATACAGAAAATATTCATTTATGCACTATTCGCGACTTTGAAGAACTATGTGCGCAACTCGATATTCGCATTGTGGACAAAATTATTGTCAGTGAAAATAAATTGGGAGGGCTTGCCCGAATGTATCCGAATGTATTTGGGGCATCGGCAATTTACCGCCTAACGCAACAGGGTGGAACTACACAATGATGAAAATATGTGCCGTCGCAACAATAATATGCGCCTCACTGTTGTCGGCACACTTATTAGCCAAGACGCGTTCGGTGGGTGAAATTGACATACATTATAGTGTTTTGGCATCCATTGATCTCCCACCATCCGTGGCAAAACAATATAAAATTACACGCGGGGGGCGCAATGCTTTACTCAATATTGCATTCCGCCACCGAGCAACGGATCGCGCTTTAGCAGCGCATATTGAAGGGACTCACTCGGATCTCATTCATCGCCATCCCCTAAAATTTCGAGAAATACGCGCAGGAAATGCTATTTACTATTTATCTGAATTTAATTTCACACCCCGCGAAAAAATATATTTTCGCCTGACAGTGCGGATCAATGGAAAACTAAACGATACCTTTACTTTTCAGCACGCACTTTTTCCCGAGGGATAGCGTGGGATTTTTTGTGCGCGGCAAGCGTGTCTTTGAGTTTACGCAATTGTGCTTGTTGTTCGGCAAGCGGTAAGCGCACTTCTTCAAGGGCGAACGCAGGATCGGCGCAACGTAAATCACTGACTACAGATGCACGTTGGGCACAACACAATTGATAGAATTGGTGGATAGTCGGTAGATATTCGCATTTATGCCCCATATCTATAATAGCGGTGTGAATGTGTTGTGGGGCAAACTCGCTTAACGACTGCCGCCAAAATTGTTTTGCCAGTGTGAGAGTTGCATCATCGGGAAAGCATTTGTGATACTGCATGGGGTAGCCCACCTTAAACGCCATAAAAAGTTCATTGATCGCCGTAATATCATCGCCTGCCTGATCAAAACTGGGTTGTTTATCCCCAATGGCGGTCACTGAGTTCTTCAAAGGATGTTTTTTTGTCTCTTGCGGTGGCATTTTTCGTCCGCATCCACTCACTCTTTACATATTGTAAAAAAATTGTACTCCACGACATTTTAGCACTTTTATTTTCGCTCCAATATAACTTAAATTGTGGTAGGCACTGCACCGCAAATTGTTTTTCTATGTAAGCCAACTGTAATACCCGATATACATCTTCGTTCGGTTGCCAATTTGTGGGTAATGGATGGGGTTTATGTTTATCAAGACCAGAATAATAATTCCACTGTCTGCCGACATGGTAAATGAACTTTGCATTCCATGTTTGATGCGCCTCGCCTCTTTCCACCCAATAGATTCTGAATTCATTGATCGCATCTTCAATAAATTCTTTTGGAATATTTCGCGCGTGCAAAGTACTCAGCGTATCTTTATCGGGTAACCATGTACGCGTCATGGGTCGGGGTTTCTTCGGTAATGCATTTGTGTTTTGTGCTTCCCAGCACGTAATAATACGTTCGATAAAGACGCTATCCCATGCATCTCTTTTGTCCGCTCTATCGCGCCAATAAATAACGAATGGCGATATGTTGTCCACAATGAACTGAGAGGGAATCCTATACATTGCTGTTAAGTATTCCACGGCGCGCTCACTGGGACGCCAATTTTCTGCAATAGTTGTTTTTCCCGGCGTACGCGTTGGAGATTTCTTGACGTCAGGAACGGTCACTTGTGGTTGTAAAGAAAACTCAAGTCGCTTACTTTCGCTCAGTGGTGGCGAATAAACCGCAAGGACACCTTTGCTTTCGGCACTGCGAATAATGCGTTGCAAATCTAACAGGTCCCAAAAAGGAAGGTAGTGCGTCAATTCCGTCTGTTCAATAGTCCAACGCTGATCGGGGTGATAGTGTCCCCAGTGAGTCAGAAATGAGAGCAATACAGATTCTTCTAAACCGATAGTGCCGGCAATTGATGGAGTAATGACAATGGGAACTTCAGCAAAAGAAGGTGAAATCACTCTATGCACAATTCGCAAATATCGTATCCATTTTTTTATTATATCAAACGGAGTGATCGATGCTCATTCAAAAATTGGTGCGGCACAGTCTTCATCATCGTCGTCTATTTGACGATCAAAATCATTATCTATATTATCAGAACAAGCCGTACCCGACGCAAAGGCTTCGGCAGAAATATCTTCTGAGCCTTGGGGGATGGATTTCCACAAGCGATTAAAAAAATGCCGTGCTTGCCGAGCTAAAGTTGGGGCACGATGAATAACCAATGTATTTTCATCGTTGTAATCACTTCCCGAGCGACTCCAATTCATAGAGCCCACAATAAGGGTGTCCCCATCAATGATCGCACTTTTTGCATGCATTTTTCCACCCCAATTTTCCACTTTTACTTTCACGCCCTGTTGACGAAGATAATGATGTTGGCTATAGGAATTTGCCGCACCGACCGCATCTAAAATCACGCGCACTGGAACTTTCGCACGCTGTTTGTGCGCTAAAACACGAGCAATCTTCTTATGCGTCAAAAAAAACATCATAATGTCAATTCCCTCCTGTGCATTGCGGAGTATGGGTATCACTGCAGATTGCGCCGGTCGCGTTTGTGGGGAAAAATACACTTTTATCGTGCCATGATCCGTCCACACAGGCGGATTGGGAAGTTGGCGTTTTTCACCATGGTAGCGGTCAGCGATATACATCTGTTCGAATTCATTGGTATATTGCTGGGCAAGAGGGGGAGCATCAATGAGGGCAACGATATTCGTGTTATAGCCACCCACGCCTGTTGGGCTCACATTCGCTGAGCCGGTCCATACCCATCGCCGATCCACGACAAAAAATTTATTATGCATTAAATTACCATTAAATTTGAATGGCGGGCGTTGCCAACGGGGTTTTGTCTTGAACCTTTTATCTTGCCGCTGATCCGTTTGATAATCATCACGGACATTGTGGAGAGCTCTCTTCCACATAGGGGTGTCGCGATAATAATATTTGCCGTTCAACTGCCGATCAACGATACCGCGCACTCGCACACCGCGTCTTTGTGCGCCAAGCAATGCACTCAATAATTGTGGTTGCCGATGCATGCCATACATAGCAAAATCTATGCTGTGAGTCGCTTCATCAATGATATTTTTTAGCGCAACACATATTGTCGGCACGCACCGCGCCTGCGGTAGATCGCCTGGCGCCGGCGCATGCATGATTAAATCAATAGAATGGTGCTCCTCTGTATGTGCTTTTAGAGGAAAACCGATAAAAAAAGCAATCCATCCTATGAGGTAAATTTCTCTGCAATTAATTATTTTTTAGATCCCATCATTTTATCTTCGAGATAATGGATACTATTACCACCTTGAATAAACTGTTCGTCATTCAACAAACTGGTATGTAATGGGATATTACAGCGAATTCCATCTATGACGGTTTCTTCAAATGCTCGCCGCATCCGTGCCAATGCCATAGAGCGATCGTCGCCATAGCTAATGACCTTAGCAATAAGTGAGTCGTAGTAAGGCGGGACACGATAGCCACTATATAAATGTGAATCGACCCGTATACCCATGCCGCCAGGAGGATGGTAACGATTCACCAACCCTGGGTGCGGCATAAAGGTTACCGGATCTTCGGCATTAATACGGCATTCAATAGAATGCCCCTTAAAACGAATATCCTGCTGTGAAAAACGCAATGGATTACCTCCCGCAATTAATAATTGTTCACCGACAATATCAATACCGGTAATCATTTCGGTAATGGGGTGTTCCACCTGCACGCGGGTGTTCATTTCAATAAAGTAAAATTCGCCGTCTTGATAAAGAAACTCAAAGGTTCCCGCGCCGCAGTAGTTAATTTCATGACAAGCTTGGGTACATACTTTAGCAATGGCATCGCGTTGAGCAGACGGAATGCCGTACGCAGGCGCTTCCTCCAATATTTTTTGATAACGGCGTTGCATTGAACAATCTCTATCACCGAGATGGACGACATTGCCATGTGTATCGCATAGGACTTGCACTTCAATATGGCGGGGGTTGCCGAGAAACTTTTCCATATAAATCGTTGCATTGCCAAAAGCATTTTTTGCCTCACCGCGCGTTAAGGAGAGGGCATTCCGCAAAGATTTTTCATCCGCAACAACGCGCATACCGCGTCCGCCGCCGCCGGCCGCTGCTTTAAGAATAACCGGATAACCGATCTCGTGCGCAATGGATTTTACTTTGTCATCTTCATCTTCCGACAAGGTGCCCAACGATCCGGGGACGGTGGGCACTCCTGCTTTACGCATGGCCTGAATTGCCGAAATCTTATCACCCATCAAACGAATCGTATCGGCGTGTGGACCGATGAAAGTAAACCCACTCCGTTCAACTTGCTCAGCAAAGTTAGCATTTTCAGAAAGAAATCCGTATCCGGGATGGATGGCATCGGCGCCAGTCACTTCCGCAACGCTGATAATAGCGGGGGAATTGAGGTAGCTTTCGGTGGGTGATGCAGGGCCGATACACACCGATTCTCCAGCAAGACGCACGGGCATAAGATCGCTATCCGCTTGCGAATAAACGGCAACAGTTTTAATACCTAATTCATGGGCGGCGCGCAAGATGCGCAAAGCAATTTCACCACGATTTGCAATGACAATTTTACTGAACATGAATGCCGACTAACTGATAATGACAAGCGGTTGATTATATTCCACCGGTTGCCCATTGTCTAAGCATATTTCTTCTATAGTGCCTGCTTTATCGGCTTCAATCTGATTCATCATTTTCATCGCCTCAATAATACAGAGCACATCTCCTATTTTCACTTTTTGACCCACTTCAACAAATGGCGGTGCGGTCGGCATAGACGAGCGATAAAAAGTTCCCACCATAGGTGAACGCACCGCATGACTGGTCGCTGGGGTGCTTTCTTTTTCTTCTGCCGGCGCAGTAAAAGACGGCTGAACCGGTGGCGTCACCTGTGGAGTAGGTGGAACCGCTACTTCCGTTACGGAGGTGCGCACTCTATGACGACTTAAACGGAGCGACTCTTCGCCTTCATGAATCTCTATTTCATCAATATTTGATTGTTCAATCAGTTCTATCAGTTTCTTAATCTTTCTAATATCCACTGCCATTCTAAGTCCACCTCCTACTGCGAATAATCAAGGGCGTGTACCGAGAGAGTACAATGCCGCTTTTATTGCCAACTCATAAGTGTAGTGCCCCATTCCGCTGATTACCGCTTGCGCAATATCAGAAAAGTATGATCGCTGGCGATATGTTTCACGGGCATAAATATTGGACAAATGGATCTCAATAAAAGGAATATCCACTGCCAATAAAGCATCTCGTAAAGCAATGCTCGTATGAGTGAAAGCGGCTGGGTTAAAGATGATAAAAGCAACTTCATCCACTTGTGCCTGATGAATACGCTCAATGAGTATATGCTCTGCATTACTTTGTGTGCACTGCAATGCACAGCCCGCAGACATGGCCATCTTTTCTAAACGCCGATTGATATCCGTCAGAGTCTCGGTGCCATAAGTTGCTGGCTCTCGTGTACCGAGCAAGTTTAAGTTAGGGCCATTGAGTATTAAAATCGTAGTCATTCGAGCACTTGAAAATGATATTTGACTGATTTTAACCGATTTTACAGCTATTTTCAATTACTTTAGAGACTTCTGTACTTTATGTGCCCATTGCCCTATAAGGGGAAACATCTCTTCCTATTCTTCGCATTATTGAAGAACAAGTCGGATGGATTACGATAATCAACTGTATTGGAGATACATTTAGCGAAAGAGGTCTTTTATATGCACAACGGGTTGGTGTTCAGGCGAAAAAAAGAGCACATATAAAATATAAATTGCACCAATTTTAATCGCCAATACCAATACGATCTCGTAAAATATTGGATGGTGCTTTATGGATTGTTTTCCATATTCCCAACAGCGGGCTATCCATAATATCCCTTTACTTGTCGTAATGATTTGTTTTTTGCCGCGCATCGCCATGGATTTATTCTACTTTAACTTGTTCACCATCCCTATGATGGTGCTCACTCAGCGCACTGTCAATTAAATCCATAGTTTTATTCAATGCACCACGATGTTGATCAATCCATTGATGATTTTTACGGGCTATCCGTTCACACAATGCGTCATCCTGTAAATGAAGCGTCACATGGGTAGCTAATTCTTCGGCATTTTGCACGACCACAATATGCCCTGTTTGCAATAAATTATCAATAATCCACTTAAAGTTATGGGTATGAGGACCTACGATGATTGGGATACCACATGCTGCAGGCTCAATAACATTATGTCCCCCTTGTGCGACGAGGCTACCGCCAACAAAAACGACATCACTTGCGGTATATAACATGAGCAAATCACCCATCGTATCGCCAATATACACATCACAGTTTGGGGAAATGTCCCCACTTGAACGGCGCACAGTATTATACCCCTTTTGATGGCAGAGCCTGGCGACTTGATCGCTTCGTTCGGGATGGCGCGGGACAAGGATCAATGCAGTGGTGGGAATAGTTTGGCGGATAATAGCAAAAGCATCGAGAATTTGTTCTTCTTCATGAGCATGTGTACTTGCAGCGATAAATATTTTGCGCCCTTCAAATAAGGATTGCCTCAATGAACGTGCCGGCAACGCATAATCCTGAAAGGATATATCAAATTTCAAATTACCCGTAATATGCACTTGCGCTGGAGATGCACCTATGCTAACGATATTGTGCGCATCCAGTTCACTTTGCGCGCCCACAAAAACAGTGCCTTCAAAAATAGGACGTATAAACGACAGTACTTTGCCATAATGAGCGGCAGAGCGCGCTGATAAACGCGCATTACATAAAACGATCGGTATATGGATTCTATGACAAAAAGACAATAGATTTGGCCACCATTCCCTTTCTATTACCAATGCAAGAGCGGGATTTTCATGCCGAAAGAAACGTTTAATGTATTGAGGAATATCAAAAGGGCAGTATTGATGCCGCACGCGATCACCAAATATATTGTGGGCAAACTCTGCCCCAGTCACGGTCTGCGTGGTTAATAACAGATCGTATAAAGGATACTGTGTCAGTAAACGTTTAATCAGAGGTATCGCTGCATTGACCTCCCCCACCGAATTGGCATGCACCCATATTTGTTTTTTATCGCTATGCCGCGGAGAAGTCGTGCGTCCAAATTTCTCTCTCCAGCGGTTGCGATAACGCACATTATTGCGCTTACTGATTAATGCATATATACACCATATAGGAACCGTCGTAGCGAGCAATACATTGTAGATGAAACGATGCGCCATATTGTTATGCGACTTCAGCCACAGCTGAGGTATCCGCCTCAACAGTCGTCATCAAGTAAAACGAGTTTTATTTTTGCGTCCGAGTAATGATGCAATGATCGCACAAATAAAGGCAAACAAAGTGGCAAATAGAGCTATGACAATTGCCAAAGTAAATAAATTCGGATCAACCATACCGATAAAATACAAGCCTATCACTATAATTGCGGGAGTCAGTAAGTCATACGTCGAATCAGTTGGACAGGGAACGAGTATAACCATCGCAAAAATCAAATTGAGCATGTTTTTAATAAATCGGTATTGCCAATTGCGAATTGTGTATTTCAATAAACCAATCAATAAAATCGCAGCGATAATATACGCTATCCAAGCAATTGTATATTCAACAAAAGACATTAAGCACTCATTAAACTCCAGAACGGTTCATGGAGGGTATCATAACGCCAACCGCGTAAGTGGTTGTTGATTTCCTGATGTTGACCTGCACCATACAGACGCAATAGCCATTCACAATCATGACGTGAAGCCAGTAAATGGGGGGATATATCCATTATTGAGGCAAGAACTTTGACTTTTTGGAACATTTTTTCAAGTATTTCCATACTGCGCTCCGAGAGGGGGATAATTTGCCATAAGGTCGCTTGTTCTTGTTGGCTGATCTCACGGTGCACTAAATCCAATAATTCATGACTATAACTTGATTTAATACGACATACTTTGCTCATCAGAGTCGCACGGGTAGCAGGTTTTTCTCGCGCAATTGTAGCCAGTGCTTGATCACTTAACACCCATTGCCGAGGCATATTGCGTTTTTGTGCTTTCTGCTCTCGCCATAAATACAAGCGGGACAGAATCACTAATGATTGTTCATCCATTCGATAGCGTCTTATTTTATTATATAGCCACTTTTTATCCCGTGACTGCACTAATTCCCTCAAGCGCGCATACTCTTCATAGCACCATAGTAAACGTCCCTTCTCTTTTAATACCTCACACTGTCTTTCATAAATATCATGCAAATAACGGACATCATCCACAACATACTGACGTTGCTTTGCGGTGAGCGGGCGCTGTAACCAATTAGATAATGTTTGTGATTTTTCTAATTCAATGCCCGCTAACGTGCGCACTAAATCGCGATAGCTCACATGTGCGCCTTGTCCTAAAAACGCTGCCCCTATTTGGGTATCAAATAATTTCTGGGGTATCGCGCCTAAATGGTTATGGAAGAGATGCAAATCTTCACGGCACGCGTGCATAATCAATAAGGATGAATGGTGTATGCATAACTGGTGTAATGGAGTAAAATCTTTGAGCCGCGTAAGATCCACTATATAAATAGTGTTATTGACGCGTATTTGGAGTAAAGAAAAAATAGAATAATAAGTATTGCGGCGGATAAATTCTGTATCCATAGCAAAAATAGATTCGTGTTGCCATTCGTGACACGCCTGCTGTAAAGCGAGTGGCGTATCAATAATATCGGCAATACGCATCGTCAATCAATTACTTCATTTCTTGGCGGCTTTCAAAAGCATGGAGTAAGGTGCCATCATCCATATACTCCAATTCACCACCTAACGGCACGCCATAAGCGATACGTGAAATGCGTACATTGTGCAATTTCAGTTGATTAGTCAAATAGTGGGTGGTCGCCTCACCTTCTACAGTTGAGTTCGTCGCTAAAATGATTTCTTTAATTTGTTCTTCTGACTCTACACGTTGTAGTAACTGATCTATGCCTATATCACTCGGGCCTATGCCGTCTATAGGCGATAAGTGCCCACCTAATACAAAATAACGTCCGCGAAAAATTGCTCCTTTTTCTAGTGTCAACACGTCTATAGCCGTCTCTACGACACACAAACAAGAACGATCGCGCCGGGCATCTTGGCAAATAGCACATATCGGTTGTTCGCTCAGCATACGGCAATATTGACAATGCCTCATGCGCGACACGGCGGCGTCTAAACAAGCAACTATTTTTTGCGCATTGGCGCGGTTTTTATTGAGTAAACTAAAGGTAATGCGCTGAGCAGAACGCTGACCGATTCCAGGCATTAACTGCAATGCATTGATCAGTTCGGTCAACAATGGACTGAAAGACATAATCAATAATCAGTCAGCGGGGGGAACTTTACGGATTGATGTCGCGTCCACATCGCCAGATAAGTGGCGGCGGATAGTATCCGTTTCTTTCGTAGTCGCGAATGCTTCACTGAGCGCATTACTTTGTTGAGCATAACGCTGAATATTATGCTTGATATTGGACAACTCTGCGCGTGGAAAAGGTTTTTTTTCTGGGAGAACGGAAGCGGCACTTGGCGATCGCAGTCTCGATTGCGATGCATCGGTATGCGGTTCGACATGTGCATCCTTGCTCTTATCTTTTGGTTGTGTATCCTTTTTTTGAACAGTTTTAGACACATTTTGTGCCTCGGGTGCCGAGGATGATTGACCAACCACCATACTCAACAAAGTCATTTCCACTCCCGTGCGTTCATCAGGCGCCCACGCCAAATTGCGCAATCCCTCCTCTCCTTTTTTATAAAACATATGTGCTTCTTCCCGGGTTATTTTTTTTGCCAATGCGATTATATCCTCTTCTACTCCATACGGTGGTGCGGGTAAAAAGTGACAGAGGACAATGTTATGCAATTGCTCCAATAGTTCGCCAAGCATTTCGGGGTAGTGTGGTGTCTGTTCCGCTGATTGCGCAATTAATTGCACAATTTTACTCGCATCGCCCTCCGCTAACGCTTCCAATAACTCTACGACAAGCGTGGTGTCTACCGTATGCAGCATAGCGCGCACACTTGTTTCACGAATATCGTCGGCACAGTATGCCGCTGCTTGGTCAGTCAAACTCAGGGCATCGCGCATACTTCCCTGTGCCATACGGCTTAATAATTGCAGTGCCCCGTGCTCGTATTTTATTTTTTCTTGTTCTAAGATATGTGCCAGATGTGAAGCGATCACTTCTTTATCAATGTGTTTGAGATGAAATTGCAAGCACCGCGACAAAATAGTAAGGGGTAATTGTTGGGGTGCAGTGGTTGCCAACATAAATTTGACATGGGCGGGGGGTTCTTCCAATGTTTTCAATAAAGCATTAAAGCTATTTTTTGAAAACATATGCACTTCATCAAATAAATAAATTTTATAGCGGGCAATGGTCGGTGCGTAGGGCACATTGTCGAGCAATTGCCGCGTTTCTTCTACTTTCGTGCGCGATGCAGCGTCTATTTCAATTAAATCAACACAAGTGCCGGCATCGATTGAACGGCAACAATCACATTCATCACAAGGAGTGGCACTCACACCCCGCTCACAATTAAAGCACTTTGCTAAAATACGGGCAATGGTTGTTTTACCAATGCCACGCGTCCCACTAAATAAGTAAGCATGGTGTAATCGTCCTGTCGTCAATGCATTGATCAATGCTTGTTTTGTTTCTTCCTGCCCCACTAATGTAGAAAAATTTTTGGGGCGCCATTGGCGGGCTAAAACATAATCTCTCTCGGTGGTCATGGCGTCAATACATTATTCAATATATGGATATATTTTTGAGTTCACGCACTATCACCATACAGATTCGTATTCATCATTTCATCAATTGTGGGCATTGCAGGTAAAGGAGGCAAATGGGCTAAATCCTTTAAGTTAAAATCGTCTAAAAATTTTTTAGTGGTGCCGTAAAGGGCAGGATACCCGACCACTTCTTTTCGCCCCATAATGCGTACCCATTCGTTCGCTAATAAAGTGCGCATAATATGATCCACTGTCGTCACTCCGCGCATTTGCTCTATTTCTCCGCGGGTAATCGGTTGTCGATAGGCAATCAATGCTAAGGTTTCCATAAATGCTTGCGAATGGTTTGGGCGACGACTTTCCGATAATTGTTGCACGCGACTCATCAAGTCGGGCTGTAATTGATAGCGGTAGCCACTGGCAACCTGTTGTAAGAACACCGGTCGCGATGCTTTTTCCGCGGTGAGTTCCATCAAGGCTTTTTCTAAGGTTGCCGCCGCAGGGCATTCGTGTACCTCAAATAATTTTTTCAAGTCATTGAGTTGCAATGGTTCATGCGCGGTAAGCAATGCGCCTTCCACAATATATTTCACCTGAGACAATTTCATCGTTTAGACGAGATATCACGCAAATAAATAGGTGCATAAGGTTTCTGCTGTACAAGCGAAATAATCGTGCGTTTCACTAACTCCATCATTGCGATAAAAACCGTCACCAATCCCATGCGTCCTTCGCGGGCTTCTAATAAATCTATGAGGGCTACTTTACGTTTCGTGTGTACACGAGAAACAATATATTGTACTTTTGATTCGGTAGTAATCTTTTCGGGGGCGATGAAGTAGTGTTGTTCGGCCTCATTACGGGCGATAAAGTTGTTCAAGGCGGTGGATAAATCATGAACGGCAATGGTGGGGGGACGCGCGGCCTGCGCGAATGGAATACTCACCATACACGTATCACGCCCAATCTGTGGCAAAGCATCTAAATCTTTGACGACTTCTCTAAACGGGAGGTATGCGCGCAAACGACGCAACAGATCTTCTTCGGGAGATAATTCATCCACTGGCGTATCTTCAATAGGTGGAGGCAGCAACGCACGAGATCTAATTTCAATCAAGGTAGCGGCAATCAATAAATAATTAGCCACATTATCCCACGCTAACTGTTCCATCATATTGACATAAGCGACATATTGTTCGGTCACCTGCACAATATCCACCAATAAAATGTCAATCGATCGCTTACGCACTAAATAGAGCAACAGATCCAATGGCCCTTCAAATTGTTGCAAAAAGACCCGCAGTGCCTGTGGAGGAATATACAGGTCGGTCGGCAATTCATCAAGTGGTGCGCCGTTAATGACTGCTGGCACAGAAGGCACGGCATCGGAAGTATTCGTATCATGGTGCGCGTTCATCTTATTTTAAGGGCAATACACCACGAAAGTAATTAATGGTCTTCAATAAGCCATCTTTGAGCGCAGTGGTTGGTTGCCAATGCAATTGGGTCTCGGCGCGCGATAAATGTGGCTGACGATGTAACGGATCATCTTGTGGTAAGGGGCCAAAACGAATCTGCGCCTGACTGCCCACTAAATTGAGAATGACTTGCGCTAAGTCCAGCATGGTATATTCATCCCGATTTCCCAAATTGACCGGACCATCAAACTTCTCGGCTGCCATAGCGCGCATAATCCCATCAATCATATCATCAACATAGCAAAAACAACGCGTTTGCTTTCCGTCCCCGTACACCGTGATATCTTGTCCGGTAATGGCCTGAACGATAAAATTAGAAACCACTCTTCCATCATCAATTTGCATCTTAGGGCCATAGGTATTGAATATGCGCACAACTTTTGCATTGACATCATGGTGGCGACTATAATCAAAGCAAAGAGTTTCCGCACAGCGTTTACCTTCATCGTAACAACTGCGTATTCCAATTGGATTAACATTCCCCCAGTAGGTCTCATCTTGGATTTTAGTTACTGGCATACCGTATACTTCGCTTGTAGAAGTATGGAGTAATGGAATATTTTTTTCTTTTACCCACTCCAATATGTTAAAAGTTCCTTGTACCGAAGTCATCAAAGTGAAAATGGGATCTTTTTGATACTGTTGTGGGGATGCCGGACACGCTAAATTAAAGACACCATCTACTTCCGGCAACGCAAATGGATGGCGAATATCGCATTGGCGCAGCTTAAAGGAGGGATGATTCAGCAGGTGTTCTATATTTGCTGGCTTACTCGTGCAATAGTTGTCAAGAACGATGACTTCACTTCCTTGCGCAATGAGTGCATCACACAAGTGGGAACCCAAAAAGCCACTACCCCCAGCCACTGCCCACCGTTTATCGGCATAATAACCGTGAAAAACTGGGTTATTCATGTAAGCATATCAATTGAAGCTGTTCAAGTAACGAATAAAGCAACGAAGAAAAAATTGGTTATTCAACGACCAGAGAAAGATAGAGTGTTGATTGATTACGGATAATTTTCACTGGAATCTTACTCGGGTTTTTAATACGTACTACTGAGCGGTCAAAATCTTTACGGTGCTGAATTTTCTGACCACCGATCTCAACGATAATATCACCGACAATAAACCCCGACCGATCGGCAACACTATTGCTAATGACCCGATGAACAATCACACCATGGCGGGCACCGCTGCGATCATCGGGAATATTTTCCACAACCAACCCGACCCCCGTTTCTTCATCGGGACGATTTTGTTGCGTTCCATTCTGTGTTGTGCGCTCATCTAAATTAGCAATGGTTGTTGTGAAACGCTTTTTTTTCTTATCGCGCACAACGAGAAGTCCAACGCGTGCACCGGGTTTAGTGGCACCGACAAAATGGGGTAATTGACCAGAATGTTCAATTTTTTTACCATTAAAGTAGAGAATAATATCCCCTGAACGCAATCCCGCTAAATCGGCTGGACTCTGGTCAAACACTTCGGTCACTAATGCGCCTTGTGCTTTTGAGAGCCCAAAAGATTCAGCCAAATCATTACTCACCGCTTGAATACCTACGCCTAACCACCCACGACGCACACTACCGTGACTGCGTAACTGCCCAATAACATCACGCACAACTTCCACTGGAATAGCAAACGATAAACCAATTGATCCTCCCGATCGCGTATAAATTTGCGAATTGACTCCGACAAGTTCGCCTTTAAGGTTAAATAAAGGACCACCTGAATTACCGGGGTTGATCGCCACATCGGTCTGAATAAACGGCACATAATTTTGGTTTTGCTCGTTCGGTAAACTGCGACCTTTAGCGCTGACGATACCGGCAGCCACCGAGTAATCTAATCCAAAAGGAGACCCAATAGCAATAACCCATTCACCGACTTCCAATGCGTCGGGCTCCCCCAATTGGAGATGAGGCAGGTCTTTATCTGCCTTAATTTTTAACAAGGCTAAATCGGAAGTTTGATCGGTACCAATCATTTGAGCGACGTATTCCATTTGATCAAACAGACGCACCGTAATTTTATCCGCGTTTTCTACAATGTGGTAATTGGTTACAATATAACCATCTTGCGAAATAATAAAGCCCGAACCGCTCGCTTGTTGCTGACGATAGCGGCGCGGAGTAAAAAAATCACGGAACGCTTCCGGCAAATCTCGCTCGCCAAACAGATATCGTTCAGGCGAGCGGTTATTATTGCTATATGTGGTAATGATCTTCACGACGGGAGGCGAATTCTCTTTCACGATTTCTGTGAAATCTGGCAATGCCCACGCGGTCAAAGGGACACAGAGCCACCACAGAATAGCAATGACCTTATAACGTGAGAGAATCTTTTTCATCGTCATTTTTCTGGAGTATCCACAGCTACCTGTTGCACTTCCCAATTCTCGTGCCCATTCATTGGGTTAGCGCACCAATAACGCACAATTGCCGTTGCCATAATAAACCCCACTCCGCCGCCCGCGATCGCTATCATTTCAGATTCTGGCCATTGGACGAGCACAGGTGAAGCAATCGCCATAATAAGCGCGGCCACTAATGGCAATACATATACCCATAATGCGCCGCTGAGTAGTGCATGCGACGGAAAAGTCACTTCAACAATTTGTCCAATATCAAAAAGGGTGCTATCGGCAACAGGAATAGCAATACGGCGGGAATGGCGCGCGAGCCATTGTTGCACGATGCTCTGCCCACAACTTGTCGCACAGCCCGCACACGAAGTGGCTTGAATTGTGGTCACAATGAGCTGATTTTTTTGGATGGCGACAATTTGTACTTTCTCTCTCATATTATGTCGTCATTGTATCAAAATTAAGAACGCACATAAAATAATAAATGACGTAGTTGCCATAAATGCTGTTTGTTACAGCTGTCTTTACAGACAATCATCGTACGCTGATGCCATTCTTGCGCACAGCGAAACCTCAAAGCGATGAATGGCACGCTCACTGGAAGGGCGCGAATTAAATGGGCATTCCTCTCTACACCAGCAAAAACAACCCTCCATTTTCCGTCCGCGTAATAAATGCGTTCACCGTAACCAGCGCAGCTCCATTTCCAACAATATCCAGCCAAGCTCGCACACAATACTATAGCGAATATCCAGTACAACAGAGGAGGCAATTGCGTAAAGAGGAGGGCAAGAGCCGCTAAACCATGAATTGTATAAATAAATAACAACAATAAAAGTGAAGGGCGCAGCGGTATATCAATCAAGGCGATATGTGCGCAAAATACGCTTAATCATAGATTGCATTTGTTTATCGGGGGGTAGGTTTTTTTTCACCAACCAATCGTAAAGCTCGGTATCTTCGCACGCCAGTAATTGACGATAGGTCTCGCAATCAGTGGCGGAGAGTGAAGCGAGAGAGTAGCGGGCAAATGACAGCAGCAGAATATCTAACTCCAACATTCCTCTACGGCTGTGCCAATATAAAACTTTATAACTAAGCGATTCGTCTGTCATTGTTGTTTGTTTTATGGATCAGCACAAAAAATCATTGCGCCAATGGACAGAATGCAACAACACCTTATCTCTTCTCTTGCCATTGCATTGACTAATATTATATAAGAATACGACCGACACTTGTTAAACGGAATGTTTTTTTGACCTCGTCGGTATTACGATGATCTTAAAAGGGTGACTATCCTTACTCTCTCTTCTAAATTAGATATAATGTCATCAGCGATTTCCATATTTCATTATGCCGGTTGTGCACTCTCCATCCCTTCTCATCCACGCGACTAATATTCAACAATTTTCAGGAGCATCTATTATAGCAACCCGTATCTTGGAAGCACTGCGCCAAGATCCATATTTCAGCCATAAATATCTTTACCTCCCCACCCACCATCCATTTGTACAAGATACACTCGCAATTGATTTTTGCATTTATCATTATCGGCGCATTGCTCCGCAGAGTATTTCCCGTTTTTTTGAATTATGCTGGTCACAAAAAAAATTCCATCTCGCCCAGCGGACGCTCGTATTAGGGGATATTCCATTAAAAGGTATCCCTCATCAAATTGTCTATCTCCATAATGCACATTTAATTGATCCACACATTAATAAACAGAGTAGTCGCCGCACTCGCTACCGCATTGCGCGACGACTGCTAGCACGCAATTTACAGTATGTAGAGAAGCTATGTGTTCCATCGCCGATAATGGCACAAGAAGTGGCGCGTTCGTATCCTCAAAGCGCTCATAAGATAACCATTCATCCCCCTCCACCGCCTGTATACCAACCGTTCACCCGCATTGCGCGCAAAAAAAATGCCCCGCTACGTTTGTTTTACCCCGCAACCAACGCTCCCCACAAAAATCACCAAATACTCATCCCACTCGCCGCGATAGGCGCGCATGCACTTGCCAAATATTTTTGCTTTGATCTCACTTTATCCCCTATTCAACTCAGCGTTCCATTGCGCCAACACAAATGGATCCATCCTTTAGGGAGGTTGACCCACGAGCAATGCCTGACGCATTATTCCGCAGTAGATGTTTTATTCTTTCCTTCGTTATTAGAGAGTTATGGTGTGCCACTAGTAGAGGCTATGGTGCGTGGGCGGCATATTCTCTGCGCCGATTTACCCTATGCGCGATGGTTGACAGGAGATCGGGCGCATTACTTTAATCCTTTGTCGGCAGTGGATTTATGGCAAAAGATGCAAGAGATACTTCAGCAAGTCGCACACAATCCTATAGTGGATTGGCGTCCGGTATTAAAACAATTGCCCAATGATTGGACGCGTTTTACCACACAAATGCAACTTAGCTAAGCATACTTAACATTATTCCTGCAGCAATTGCCGACCCTAATACTCCGGCAACATTAGGTCCCATAGCATGCATCAATAAAAAGTTATTGGGGTTTGATTCTAATCCAATTTTATTAGAGACCCGTGCAGCCATCGGCACAGCGGATACGCCTGCCGAACCAATTAACGGGTTGATGGGTTGGCGTGAGAAGTAATTCATCAATTTTGCCATCAAGACCCCAGTTGCCGTACCGATAGAAAAAGCAACGGCACCTAACAATAATATGCCCAAGGTTTTGGCATTCAAAAATAAATCGGCATGCATTCTTGAACCGATACCTATACCCAAAAATATAGTCGTCGTATTAATCAGTGCATTTTGCACCGTCTGATTGAGCCGTTCCACGACACCGCATTCACGGATTAAATTACCTAAACAGAACATGCCCAATAAAGGAGTTGCGCTCGGTAAAAGTAAGGCAACTAACCCCAGTAGTAATAATGGAAATATAATCTTCTCGCGGCGAGACACTTCCCTTAATTGCACCATCTTAATTTGGCGCTCCTTTGCAGTCGTCAAAGCGCGCATAATCGGTGGCTGAATAATAGGCACCATTGCCATATACGAATAAGCGGCTATGGCGATAGGCGCTAACAAGTCAGGGGCTAACTTGCTCGCCACAAAAATAGCGGTGGGACCGTCGGCGCCACCGATGATCCCGATTGCCGCCGCTTCACGTAAAGTAAATTCAATAATGCCAAAATAATTGAGGGCGAGCGAACCGAGAACGGTAATAAAAATACCAAATTGTGCCGCAGCACCTAACAGCAATGTTTTAGGGTGAGCTAAGAGGGGGCCAAAGTCAGTTAAAGCACCCACTCCCATAAAAATAATTAACGGAAAGACCCCAGTGACAATACCGACATTATAGATGTAATACATCAATCCTCCCGGCGATTGCAAGGATCCGGCAAGATCGTAGAGAGGCGGGGTGTCAAAACCGCTACTCGGGATGTTAATTAAGAGTGCGCCAAAACCAATCGGGACAAGCAAGAGAGGTTCAAAACGATGCACAATCGCCAAGTATAACAATAGGCATCCTATGCCGATCATGGCTCCATGCCCCCATTCCAGTTGACTCAGTCCGCTCTGTAGCCATAGCTGATACAGTATATCCATAGGGTTTAAGCCCAGTGAATTAAAGTATCGCCCACATTGACCTTATCACCTGTCTTCACCGCAATAGATTGAACGACGCCATCCCCCTCGGCACGTATTTCAGTTTCCATCTTCATTGCTTCTAAAATGAATAATACTTGTCCTTGTGTAATGCGATCCCCTGGCTGGACAAGCACATTAAAGACATTGCCGGCTAAAGGAGCACTCATGACATTTTGTTGCTGCGCGCCAGCAGCGGATGGTGCCTGCTGGTCTGATGGTGGAGCGGGCTGGGTATCGGGAAGAACCATTACCTGATACTGTTGACCATCCAAGAGGACTTGATAGGATTCACTCGTGGAGGGTGCAGATTGATTCGGCGCCCTATCTTTTATCTCTTGCGGTGTACCGGGAGGTGATTCAAATGCACTGGCATCCCCGCGATGCGCCAAAAAATTGAGCCCTATTTGGGGAAATAAAGCATAGATGAGCACATCTTCATCCGCACAGTGGGCGAGTTGAATATTTTTTTCAACACTGGTGCGATGCAATTCATCGTATAGCTTTTGCCATTCATCCGGCAAAAGATCTGCAGGACGGCACGTAATTGCAGCGGCATCCTCCAATACACGTTTTTGTAATTTTTCATCCATCGCGGCGGGTGTTGCCCCGTATTCTCCCTTAAGAATAGCGGCAACTTCCTTTGAAATCATTTTATATCGTTCGCCGGATAATACATTCATTACCGCTTGGGTGCCTACAATTTGTGAAGTCGGGGTCACTAGAGGGATAAATCCCAAATCTTTACGCACTGCTGGAATTTCAGTGAGCACTTCATCAAAACGGTCTGTGGCATTTTGCTCGCGCAGTTGGTTTTCCATATTGGTTAGCATACCGCCGGGAACCTGTGCAGTGAGTATGCGCACATCTACCGCACGTAATTTACCTTCAAATTGGGCATATTTTTCACGCACATCGCGAAAATATAAAGCAATCTCTTCTAACAGAGGCAAAGACAAGCCCGTGTCGCAAGGCATGTCGGCAAACATAGCGACCACTGTTTCAGTAGCCGAATGACCGTAAGTCATGCTCATAGAAGAAATAGAGGTATCCACATTATCAATGCCCGCTTCAACCGCCTTCAAGATAGCTGGAGTGGAAAAGCCAGTGGTTGCATGACATTGCATGTGGATCGGAATAGTCAGCTCTTTTTTGAGTCGACTCACTAACTCATAAGCTTGGTATGGGCCCAATAAGCCCGCCATATCTTTAATGGCTAATGAATGCACGCCTAAATCGCTGATGCGATGTGCCAACTCCATCCAGCTCTCTATAGTATGCACCGAACTCGTCGTATAAGCGATCGTTCCTTGTGCGTGCTGGCCTTGTTTTAATACCGCACTAATTGATCGCTCTAAATTGCGCGGATCATTCATGGCGTCAAAAATGCGGAATATGCTGACTCCATTTTCTATTGCCCTTTCAACGAATTTATCGACCACATCATCGGCATAATGGCGATAACCGAGAAGATTTTGCCCGCGCAGGAGCATCTGCTGCGGTGTATGGCGCAAGACCTTTCTGAGTTCGCGCAGACGTTCCCATGGATCTTCACCTAAGTAGCGGATACACGCATCAAAAACTGCGCCGCCCCAAGTTTCCAAAGACCAAAATCCCACTTGATCTAACTTTTCGGCAATGGGTAACATATCGTCTAAACGCAAGCGAGTGGCGAGCAAGGATTGGTGTCCATCGCGTAAAACAACTTCAGTAATTTGTAAAGGATTTTTTTGCATAGAGTTCATTTACGGTGACGCACCATATGCACTGCCGTGGCGGCAGCAATAATTTTTCGTGGATCGGGTTGAGGGAGCTGCGCGCCCGTGGATAAGGGATCTGGAAAACGCGACAGTATAGCCGACATAGCGTGTAAACACAGTATTAATATAATTAAAAAAGAAAACACCGTGACCATACCGGCAATCATTAAAACCACTCCTTGCCACATCATATCACTTGCCATCATGCATTTATTCGTAACTTTACTTGAGGAGAATACACGTGCCTATTATACAAGGGGTTAAGAGGTCAAAGAGTCGCCAATTAACTGATGGTATTTTTTTTCCAACGCTCGACTCTTTTTTTTTGATCCGCCGCCCAACACTAATACCGCAGTACGCAAACGGGAAAGCGAAACTTCCTGTCCGAGAGCCGCCATAGACACTGTAATTTCAAGAGCATCCCGTTTACCACTCACCGCAACAAAAATGGCGGAAAAAAAATCATTCAATCCCAACTGCATGGCGGTTGCTAATGTTTGCAGAGTCGCAAAGATATTTTCTGCATTCCATTCGTGACAGCGCTCTAAATGCCAATAAGCGAATTGCACTATCTCCAAAGAGCGCTCATGACTGGTGGTAAAGTCATCCGCAACAAGTGCGATATCCCCTTGATATAAAAATAGTATTTTTTCTGGAATATCTGATAATTTATTAATACCCGTGCGCAGCGGTGTTGCCACAGCGGGCAATATATTTCGTTGATCCAGCCATTTTTTGTAGTCAGCGAGCAGGGTCGCATCATCCAATTCGCGTAACCATACACCATTTAACCAATTCAATTTCGCGCTATCAAAGATAGGTCCACCCAAAGATATGCGCGTCATATCAAAGTGTTCAATCATTTCAGACAAAGTAAATTTTTCTCGTTCATCGGGCATTGACCATCCCATACGCCCGAGATAATTGAGTAGTGCTGCGGGCATATACCCTACATCACGATAATACAAAATGCCCGTTGGGGCACGCCGCTTACTCAATTTGCTCTTGTCGGGATGGCGTAACAAGGGTAAGTGCCAATATTTTGGGGGTTGCCAACCTAAATAGTCGTATAACAAGAGGTGTTTAGGGGTAGAATTAATCCACTCTTCGCCACGAATGACATCGGTGATACACATTAGATGATCATCAACCACATTTGCTAAATGATAGGTTGGGCTTCCATCCGATTTTAACAACACTTGCATATCCACCTGCGACCACTCAATTTCTATGCGTCCGCGCAATTGATCATGCATTATCGCAGTTCCATCTTCAGGCACTTTTAGCCGCAATACATACGGCTCGTGAGCGCATAAGCGGCGTTGAATCTCCGCTTTTGATAATGATAATCCTCGTCCATCGTAACGCGGGGTTTCCCCCCGCGCCAATTGTTCACAACGCATATGAGCCAGTTCTTCTGCGCTTGCAAAACAATAAAACGCATGTTCTTTTTCCAGTAACTGCTCAGCGTATTGGCGATAAAGCGCATAGCGTTCACTTTGGCGATAAGGTGCATAATCCCCGCCTCTATCAGGCCCTTCATCCCAAGTGAGGCCCAACCAATGGAACGATTCTAATAATTGTTTTTCATAACGTTGATGGACACGATCGCGATCTGTATCCTCTATACGCAATACGAAATCACCGCCATGTTGCTTTGCAAAACACAAATTAAACAGAGCAATGTAGGCCGTTCCCAAATGAGGGGCGCCTGTGGGAGATGGCGCAACGCGCGTGCGCGCATTCATCGCAATGTGGCAAATAAATGTCTAAAAGTCATCAATATAATCTTCCTCCGTTTCCTCCGCCTCATCGTTATCATCATCTCCCTCCAAATCATCAACACCATCGCGTAATTGATCAGCACGGTGTTGTAAATAAACTTCACGAATTAATGTATATTGATTTGCATCAAGGAGCGAGTCAAGGTTTAATAAATCAGCCCGCTGATCGGTATAATACAATAACCGCAAGCCAATATTATCCTGACCCGGTTCAACATATGTGGCGGGGTCAGTATACCAATCGGGGATCTTGGTCAAACCATCGCGTAAAGTCGCCGGACCAAAAAACGGCAACATTAAATAAGGGCCTGATGGCACTCCCCATGTGGCTAAAGTTTGTCCAAAATCCTCTGATTTCTCTTCTAACTTTATTTTTGTCGCCACATCAAATAAACCACCAACCCCGATAGTGGTGTTAATCAAGAAACGTCCCAAGCTCACAAAAGTATTTTTTATTTTTCCCTGCAAGAGGTTGTTCACCATATTTGTACTCTCGCTTAAGTTATTGAAAAAATTGGTTACCCCGCGGTTAACTATATTGGGCGTAACGTAATGATATCCTTTCGCAAGCGGTTTCAAGAACCAACGATCAAGCCATAAATTAAATTTCAGTGTTTTACGATTCCAATTTTCCCAAGGATCGCCGACACTATACTCTTCTTCTTCGCTAGCCTGCTCGGGCTGGCTTGCACATCCAGTCAGCGCTAAGCAGGCTAACAGTATGAGTAAAACCAGCGATGACACTTGCATGTTTTTATGGTGCTGTTCCCAAAAGAATATCTTTTTCCCGCAATAAAGACAACATATTCGCTCCATGTTGACAAACATCATCTTGGTTCATCTGGTGGGCGAGATCTTGGAGTACTCTTGCTCCGGTGAAATGAGTATTTTCTTGCAATCTACTAATTAAACCTGCAGTCACATCATTAATTTCCATAAATTGCACCGTATCGGCGCGATCACGATAAACAAGTAAATAGTGTGGAGTTGCTGACGGGTGTTCTGGACGGCATGAGGGGCTAATTTGGTGCACAGGATACTGATAAACGAGCGAAACAACCAAAGGCGAAAGCACTGGACGCTCTTGTAACAAATGGCCATCCCGGTTAACGCTTATGCCGTGTATATCTTCTTCAGCACATTGTAACGCCGTTTCAATCCATTCATAGTGAGCCAATTCAATAAGGAAAGGAGGGTCAGCTGGAGTGGAGGCATGTGTGTGTTGTAGGTAAGCAACAAATTCTTGACCTATTTGGGCAAAATAAGGTGTCGCGCAACGGTGTACGCGCATAAAATTGCGCACCAACGCGTTCCAATCATTGTCGTGATATAACTTACGCAATACAGGGAACCCGTTAGATAAAAAGTTGGACATATTATTGAAAAATAAATCATTGTAAATTTTTAAGCGCCGCGCTTGAATACGTGGAGGGGGTGGCGTGTTTTCTGGATCACGCAAATATGCTGAAAAATGCGCTTGTATTTTCTGAAAATTATAACGCGGCTTGCAAGCTGTAGTCATCTGAATAACAGGACTGTAAAGCCCGCACTCTCTCAACTTCCAGCAACAGCGTTTCTAAGGGGGGAATATTAAAATCTCGTTCTAGTAAGGTCGGTTGACTACCAAATAGACGGTAGGCTTCTTCCAACAAAAACCACACTCTTGCTAACACATCTGCCCCATGCGTATCGATACGCAAATCCTCTGCCTCGCGGTAATGTCCCGCAATATGGAAATAAATAGCCCGTTCCACGGGTAGGCGGCGTAAGAATTGAATTGGATCATACGAATGATTGACGCTATTGACATATATATTGTTGATATCCAGCAACAGATCGCAATCCGCTTCTTTTAATACTGCACAGATAAAATCACTTTCACTTAAATCTTGTTGTAACGCTGTATAGTACGAAGCGTTTTCCAAGGCTATACGCATCCCTAACCTATCCTGTACTTCTTTCACTCGTTCGGCAACATAGTGCACCGCCTCTTCGGTAAAAGGCAACGGCATTAAATCATACAAGTGCCCATGATCCCCACAGGCAGTGAGATGTTCGGAGTAAAAAGGACATTGATAGCGATCAATAAATTGGCGAATATTATCAATCAGTTTTGTATCTAAAGGATCTGGTCCTCCAATGTTGAGCGATAAGCCATGTAGCGTAATCGGATAATGCTCGGCAAGAGCACTGAATTGTTTTCCATGCTGTCCCCCGATCCCTATCCAGTTTTCAGGAGCAACTTCCATGAAATCCACTTGCTCCGGAAGCTGGGTCAATATGTCAGTGATGAAATCACGTCTTAAGCCTAACCCAGATCCGGAAACAACTGTAGCAGCTTCTTTTAGTGGCCGCATTTGCCCTCGCCGCACTTCCCTTCGCCTTTCTTCTTGTCACCACATTTGCCTTCACCACATTTCCCTTCGCCTTTCTTCTTGTCGCCGCATTTGCCTTCACCACATTTCCCTTCTTCACCTTTGGGCGCTTTGCTGCCATAATTCACTTCTTCATAACCATGCTGTAGTGACTCTGCTTGGAAAGGATTAGTACTTTCTGCGCTCGCTAACGGAACAATGGAAGAAGCAAGGAATACTGAGCCTAAGGCAACAGCCAAGCTTTTTTTATTCAAATTATTTTCTTTACTCATTATTAATTACACCTAATTTTCAATTATTAACACAATGCTAATGAGAGTAACTTCCCTAAAAGCACAATTTTTTCATTATAACACTAAAGCACATCAATTACAAACCGCGTGCCCCCTGTATATCAATATTGTAAAATAGGAAGAAACAATATAAAAATCAATATCGGACACTCACATTATGCCCCAAACAATGACCTATAAATATCAAGATGGACAGCAAGATTGTCATGGATACATTGCTACGCCAGATGGAAACACACCTGCCCCCGTTGTTTTAGTCGGACATGCGCTTAGCGGTTGCACCGATTTTGAGCGCCAACGCGCTGAAGCACTTGCCGAAAACGGGTATATCGGTTTTGCTATTGATATTTATGGTGATGGGAAAAATGGGCGCTCTTTTGATGAAAAATTTGCCTTGATGGATGTGTTTTTGCGCGATCGTACTTTATTATTACAACGGGCAACTGCCGCACTGACCGCCGCACAAACTATTGCGCGCACAAATGGACAAATAGCGGGTATCGGTTATTGTTTTGGTGGTTTGACTATGCTAGATCTTGCGCGCAGCGGAGCGCGCATGGCTGGCGTGGTGAGTTTTCATGGAAATCTCTCCGCACCGCCATTACCACCTCAGCCAATATACAGCAAAGTACTCGCACTCCATGGCGGCAACGATCCGCGAGTCCCAGTCGAACAAGTGATCGCATTTAGCGAAGAGATGTCCAGTAAAAATGTGGACTGGCAGCTTTATACTTACGGTAACGCCATGCATTCATTTACCAACCCAGCAATGAACTATCCCGATAGAGGCATGGTCTATCATCCACTTACAGCGCAGCGATCGTGGCACGCTATGTTATCTTTTCTGGATGAAATATTTACCGCGGCATAATGCATCATATTACCAGATTAGGGCACATTCCCAGAGTATTCTAGTAAGAAACGATTATTGCCGAGTGGGCGAGCAATGAGTTGCACACCGTGGCGCAATGATGGACTTGCTGAATCACGCACCTCAATTTCCACTTTGACTGAAAATTTTTTATCCTGATATGTTGCGCCGCCATTCAATGCTAAATGCCCTCCAAAATCGGTCAATTCTCCAGCAAACTGCCCTTCTTCAGGGGTCGTAATTTTCATTGAAAAATCGCCAAAATCTTCTACATTACTCCCAATAATCGCTGCCGCACCACTCCAAGCAACAGCACCCTGTATAGTCGTGATTTCTCGGTGCCGTAACTCTACCCTCTCTAGATTGATAATGAGTTGTCCGTCTAAAGGAAGAGGTAAAAGATCACGGAAATGCTTCAGTGGCAAACCACTCATCTGGACTTGCTCCATATCGATCCCACCAAAATGCAACACAATATGGGCAAAAGCAGGGTGACGCAAATATTGTAAGGTCACCCTATAACGTAATTGCCCAGCAAAGAGATGCCATGGCGATAATTGCCAGCGCAATTGATTAAAGTGTAACCATTGTTTGGGGGTTTGGACAAAAAGAGTACCGATAGATCCATTCCAGATGGTGCCTTGAATGTCATAAGGTAATACGGTCCCTTCATTGGGCGGTAACACATAATGAACTAAGCGCGCTGGGGCATTATAAATTAGAAAAAAGACCAATAGGATTATGACGAAGAGGATGGTACGCACACGCGGGATAGGAAATGGCAGTAACTTCATTGTTGACTGTTTTTATTGTTGAATGCGCAAGCGCACATTGACTTCGCCGAGGGTATCGCGACTATTAATGGTTAAATTGAGAATACTCAAACCATAGGTTATCTCTAAATCGTGAAGCCACAAAACGAGCGTATCAAAAACGACATCGTCTAACCAGACCTGTGCTTGATTATTTTCTCCGGGCTGAAAACGACTCATGCGTAGTCCACGATGTGAAATGGATTGATTGAGGATATCCGATAATCCAGTGGCATCAGATGACGCAATACCGCTCTCCCCCAAGCTATTGATTGCTTTTTTGTTTTGGACCATCCATTCAATCGTGTCGTGAGCATAAGTATTTTTATCCCGTAATGTCTGCGTGGCTGTGCTCAATGGTTGCCACAGTGCGTTATATCCAATCAATACTACTAAACCCGCACCCATGACGAGCACTAACCATTGCTCACGACTTGTCAATCTATTCAACCAATCTTTTATCATGTCTGTTGTCGGCAGGATAAATTGGCGCGGATGATGTTGTTATCCGAAGTGCTATTGATCAATTTCACTTCCACTCCAACGAGATTCAACTGATTGCGTAAGTCCGTAACCCGTTGGAAATCTGGGGATAGAATACCCACCTTCATTTCACCCGATTGCCCGTTATAGTTAATATTGTCTATACGGATTCCCGGCACTTGACGAATGCCGCCCCCCACTTTTTCCAATAATACAGAAAACCCGCTTGTACTATTGACACGTTGTAAAGGTTGTAAACGAGACTTTAAGTAGGCTAATGGGTCGGCAGGGAGGGGGCTGTTGGCAAAAGATTGGCTATACAACTCTTGCACCGCTTGTTGTAATTGACGATTATGCGTGTGAGCAGAATGCCATTCCAACCCGACTTCGGTCAAGAGTACCGTCAATGCAATAGCGCCCGCCACAATGACGCCTTGCCATTGTTGCCACAATTGTTGCCACGGAATAGCTAAGGCAAAATTCCCCTGTAACAAATTGATAGCGGGGGATCGAGCGGTATGCGCCAAAGCGACCATATCAAAAAAATCTCTCTGTTCAAAAGTAATATTGGGGGTCGCTTTTTTTGGAATGAATGCGAGCGCCTCCTGACGATCGTGATCGTTGGCGACCCCAATCATGATATTGGTCGGTAATTTTTTTTTCTTATCTTGGATCAATAAATCTAATGCCGCCTGTGCTATATTATGGTGCGCACATAATGCCATGGATGCATCACATTTCAACAATAAATATCCATTACCATAGTAACCCGTCCATTGTTGCTCAACCGTGGGGAGCGCTTGTTGTTCGGCAACCACTTGGTCAGGGAATAAATCGTTTTCTTCTAACGGAGTGAGCCATTTTCTGAAGGTATCGCGCTCCACCACAGCAACAGATGCTTTTCCTTCAGCACTATCGGTGATACTGTAAGCACAATGCAAAGTATCTACATCATCAATGAGCTTCTCTTCCAGCAAATACGGAAGTATTTCATTGAGATGGCGGCGTTCGGTAGGAGAAAATTCTAAAGTATCCAGCAACACCACTTCAGCGGGTAATAATAAAAGAATGTGCATTTTTTCATTGCGGACGTGCTTTTTTATTTCTTGTACAGGAGTATGCGCCTGACGATAAAAGCAAGCACTTTTTTCAGCATAGATTCCAATATCATAGCAATCGGTCTGTGAGGACGGGCGCAAAATGAGTAATTTCATAGTGTGCTTAAGCTACGGACGACAGCTTTTACCGCAAAGGTATTTGGATCACGGTGTAATACGCTTTTCATTTGACGGCTGACTTCTCCCAAAGTGACTTTACCGGTAAACAAAAAATACTCACTGGTTTCGGTAAGATAACTATTATTCACTCTATTATTCCACACCGGATGTTGTAAAAAACTTTCTAAACTTAGAAAACCACCCACTTCTTTACTCGCCCATTTTGTTCGGCGGTTATTATTGGATAATAACCGCTCAATATCTTCACTCGCCAATGGTGCAAGCCCATTGCCAGTATAGAGGCTACGCAACACATTATTGGTCGCTGTATGAATGTTGATTTTATCACCCTGTAATGGCCACACAGTAATATCATTGTAGAGTTGCGCCAATAGTCCTGGAATTCTGCGGAAAAAGGGTAATAATTGTAATTCCGTTGTGCTGAGTGGCAAAGTATTTGCTGCACGATATCCATACTCTGCAATATAATCATCATCTTCCATACTATCGGTGCCCGATACACGGCTATCGTCGTCTAACCAATCCACTAATGCCTGCGTCAATTGGATCGCCTGTTGTTGATTGAGTAAAGGCGTGCTAATAGAGTAATTGCTGGTCGTATATGTTTGCAACAAACGGATAAAGCGCCTCTGTTGGATATTATACGGCACAGCGCCTAGCTTGCCCACTTGATTAGCATCGCGATTAATGAGCCCACTAATATTTAATTTAGCAGACAAATCTTCTAACTGGATCTCTAACAATCCGCCATCTATTTCAAATGGCGGTATAGTGAGCGCCCAAGTTTCGCCTAAATGATCTCTCAATTCGTTATCACGTTTGTCTTCTTTAATTTCCGTATGTAACCAATGGCGGGCTAAGTTTTCAGCACCGGTTAAAAACATATATGCCTGTTCACCGTGGTAAGTATTGCTATGCCGCTTCACTGTAATCATATAAAATTGGCTCATGCCGACAGTCAAAGTAGACACCAAACTCAGTACGAGTAAAGCAATAATCAAGGCAGCGCCGCAAACGCTATGGGAAGCACAATACTTCATGGCGTCGCCAAAGCAAATAAACGTCGTGCTTCGCCCCAATCGTCCATCTCAATGGTCACTTCAATAGCAAGAGGCATCGCAATAGACGAACTCTCCACGGCATTCGCATTCCAATCCTCGCGCCAGATTCCGCCGAATACATTGTCATTCCCGCCACTGATGTCATTACTGCCATCTAAGAACCGCAACCTAAAATCAGTAACGCCTTCTAACAATAAGCTACGGATAGGTTGACTTTGGGTTGAACGATCTAAATTTTGCCAATATTCACGGTAAAGGCTATCGTTCTCCCAGTGATAACTCACCCGTTGCATTGAACTACGATAAAGTTTCCGCGGATTGATCCAGCCGGTGCGCGTCAATTCTAATATCGGTTGCGTTGCTGAGCCACCAAATAAAGCCGCTTGCGCAGTACCGTATTGGTTACGCACACTGCGCGGAATAGTTTGACGCAGATCGCGTGCGATCACTGCCCAGGTGCGATTAACTTCGCTCAAGCGTTCAGCATAACGGCGATTAACATCTAAGGCACGACTGGTCACGTCCAAACTACTAAATGCCATCACACCGACTATAGCACTGATCGCCATCGCGATCAGAACCTCAATTAAAGTAAATCCAGCCACTTGAATACGAGTCACAGATCTAATTGAGTCCCGAGCGCGGGGGAGGGTCAGGGGTAAATTCATTCAAATAGGTTGATAAAGTAATTAAAGCTGCACCGTTTTCTTGAGCGCTAACCGATACTTCAATTTTGTAAAAATTCTTCAATTCGGTATCCTGTGTTTCGACAGTCCAATACCACACCGCACCAGACATATCGCTACGACCGCTACTACGGCCGCGAGCGACTTTTCCACTGTGATGGTTGGTCAATCTCAATGCAGTCAATCGATTGAGTGCCACCCATTGGGCAATAGTGCGCTCGCGTAATTGACCAATACCATTCATTTGCTCAATTGCGTTGGTGAGGAGTGGCGGTAGAGCAATAGCCACGATAGCGAGCGCAATCAATACCTCCAATAGCGTAAAACCAGTTGTGCGGGGAGAATGCTTATTCATCAGGGTGAGGTATAGTTAACCGCCCTAACGCATCACCAACTATTGCTAACTCTTCACCCTCACCGTCTTGATGGTTGACTGTAATTGTAAAAGGGTCGCTACCGCCATCTGGGTAAAATATGATATGCGGTGGCGGTTCTTGGGGGCGTTTTTCTTCCTGTTCGTCTTCATCGGGTGAAGGGTTGGCAAAAAAAAGATTGGAATCTAAGCGTTCCTGCTCGCGTGATGGTTCAATACCATCTTCAATTTCTAAAATGATTTGGAGTGATTCCCCCAGCTGGACATCACTAAAAAATTGACTCGTCATTTGTTGCCACGTCTGCGCTTCATCGGTGGAAAACAACCAACGATAACGATTATAGCCCGTTCTGTCTTCATCCCGTTCTAACCGTAATCCCAACCAATTATTCTGCAATACAGCCTCTTCTTGTGCCAAACTGAGATTGTTATACAATTGCTCGGTTGCTTTTTTAATTCGGGAATCTGGGCTACGGTTAATGGTTAGGGTGACCACACTTGCCGCCAAACCGATAACAAAAACGACAACTAGTATTTCAAGTAGAGTAAATCCCCGTAATGCGGGGTAGTCGCTCTGTCTATTATTTTTCCTGCCAATTACCGATATCGGCATCTTGCCCTTCACCACCGACTGCATTATCTGCACCTAAAGTATAGAGATCGTACTCGCCGTTTTGGCCTGGGCTTAAGTATTTATAGGGTTGATTCCATGGATCTTTAGGCGTATCTTTCAAATAGCCGCCTTTGCGCCAATGAGACCCCGAACCCGAATTGTCACCACCCACCAATGCATTCAGTCCCTGCTGACTATCGGGATACTTGAAATTATCCAATTTATACATCGTCAAAGCCGTCTCAATAGCCTTAAAATCGCTGAATACTTTTTGGGACTGCGCTTGTCCAATACGATTGAGGACGTTGGGAGCAACTAAAGAAATAAGAATACCCATGATCACTAGTACGACCAATATCTCAATCAGGCTAAACCCTCTTTGCTTTTTATGCAAATTTTGATATGCGTGCATGGTATTACCTTCTTTTATTATGCATTGATTCATTGACCCTTCACCATTATTTTACCAAATCATTGAGATTAAAGACAGGTAATAAAATAGATAGCACGATCAGCAATACCATCCCGCCCATACCGATCACCATTAAAGGTTCAAGCAGGTTCATTGCGGTTTTCAAATAAGCACGCAATTCCCTATCCTGATTATTGGCAACTTTAGTGAGCATTTGTTCCAATTCCCCGCTCGCCTCACCACTCGCCACCATATGTACCATCATTGGTGGAAATTGCTGGGTCTTTTCCAATGCACGGTACAAACTCCCCCCCTCGCGCACATCATTGATGATCGCTAAACACGAATCACGCATCACCAAATTGGATAATACTTCACCTGCGATGCGCAAGGCTTCCAGCAAAGGCACTCCGCTACTCATTAATATGCTGAGGGTGTTAGAAAATCGTGCTGCGTTGGCAATGCGTATTAAATATCCGATTACGGGGATCTTTAACACCACACGATGGAAACGCGCTAAATTATTGCGGTTACGCAGAATAAACATGGTTAAAAACCACAAACCCAACATGCCTCCAAGTGTCCAAAGTCCGTAAGCGACGACATAATCGCTAACGGCAATAATAATACGAGTGAGTAAAGGAAGTTCGTTGCCTGTATTTTCAAACATACGCACCAATTCGGGAACTAAAAAAGCCATTAATCCTCCCACAACGGCAAAAGCAATCAACGCTAGAATGATCGGGTATATCATAGCACCACTCAATTCTTGCTGTACTTGTTGGCGCGCTTCGGTGTACTCTGCTAATTGCTCCAATACTTCGCCTAAAAATCCAGCATGCTCGCCCGCTTGCACCATAGCACGATAAAGGTCATTGAATATTTTTGGGTATTCAGCAAGGGCATGGGCTAAAGTATGCCCTTCGGTCACTCGCGAGCGCACTTGCAAGAGCATACCGGTATACCGTGCCTTACGTGTTTGGCGAGCGGTGGTTTGCAAAGCTTCATCCAGCGGCAATCCCGCTTGTAATAAAATAGCCAATTGGCGAGTAATCAATGCCAAATCGGCTATTTTAATGCGCGGTTGGAAGAATGCAAAGCCACTGGTCTGCCCATTAATTTGCGCAGCGGTGACTGTTACTTTAATAGGTTTGAGATTTTTTTCGCGGAGCAGTGAGCGGACGTGCCGTTCCGAATCACCTTCAATAACGCCTTTTATTTTCTTACCGCCGACAGCAATGGCTTGGTAGCTGTATGCACCCACCTTTTTTTATTGTGTGGAATAATCGGTCAAAGCAAGCGGACACGCATTCGCCGGCGAATAAAGCGGTAGGCGGCAAGCATCAGTGGAATCAACCACACAAGCGGCGTAGTATGTTGCGTAGCAGACATTGTACAACCGCCGCCACCGCCACCACCAGTACTACCGCAGGAGATAGTCCCGCTCGTACTAAAAGTTAATCCAGTGACTGTATTAAGCCAAGGAAGATAGCAATCAACGCGCGTATAGACTCCATAAACACCCGGTTCTGCACATCCTTCACCAAAACTAACAATCCCCGCTTGCCGCAATTGTGAATTTTGTGAAATCAATAACGGACCACCACTATCACCTTGGCACGAATCCTTGCCGCCCTCTCGTGTACCTGCACAAAGCATATTGTCCCTCAATTCATTCATATATACTGATTGGCATGTGGATAAAGGGACAATGGGTAGCGTGACTTCAAGCAAACGATCAGAAGCACGAGCGTCATCGCCACTCGACGTTACCCCCCAACCTACGACCGTTGCATTTTGTCCGTCAGTAGGCGAAGCGAGCCCTACAACTTGATTGGTTACCGTGCTATTTAATTCTACTAACGCTATATCACTATATTCTACTGATGCTGTAGCGGAAGAAACATATTGGGGGTGTAAAATGACTCTTCTCACTGAGAAACGCCGAGTGGTACTATCGGCAAAATTAGTTTTGCCGATGACGACTTCTATTTCATTGGCTGGAAGTGGCCGTGTTGCGGCTGGTTCTGATGTTGAACTATCATCCGCAACAACACAATGTGCAGCGGTGAGCACCCATTTATCGCCCACCAAGCTACCGCCACAAAAAACTGATTCTGTATCCGATGTTTTACGCGGATCAGCTAACCCAACAGCATACGGATACTCGTTATTATCCGCTAATTGACCGCCGATAATCGTTACCGGAACATCTGCCCATAAATTGATTGGCACATAAATCACCAAACAAATGAATCCTCGCACAAGTAATATTTTCATTGCTCTCTATTTTCCCTTAAAGAAATTGCTCCGCGGGTGGTATCAAACTGTATGGTTGCATCGTCATTGCTCCAGTATAACACATTACCCATCCGCTTATTTTTTTGCCCGTATTGTTTGTTGAAGCGATCAATAATGTTGGAATAGTCAGGCACATATTTTGCACCGTCAAATAATACAACATCCACTTGAATAAGTTTTGTGCCTCTAAATACCCATGAAACATGTTTGAAAGGAACGCGATACAAATGCATATACATCGGACGGCCTATGACTTGGTGTAGTGTGCACTTTTCATTTCCATCTACGCGATGACAATTGGGCGAGCGGCGATAACGCCGAGAAATACGGCGCATCATCTCATCCCTATCACTACCAATAGTAGCACCCAATAATTGCACATGCTGCGTAGCGGGCAGAGATTGCTGTTCCTGTGGGGGGGATTGTCCAGCGATAAGATCGGTTGCCAATGCCTGTAGAAATATCAACAAACAGAGGTGAATGCGAGTCGTCATTATGCCATACCTCTTGATTTTTTAATCATATTATAAGCGGATTGGATTTGCTGGGTTTTCTCGGTACCCCATTGCACCATATCTTTAGGCACTCCACGCGCAGTCATTTTATCAGGATGATAGCGATTCATCAGTTGGCGATAAGCACGCTTGACATCACGATCGGACGCATCTGATACGATATTGAGGGCATGGTAGGCATTGTCTAGTCGCGATGTATCCTGCGGGAAATCATCGGTAGAAAATCCATGTTGCGCCCCACTCATGTCCAACATGTGCTCAAATTGTGCCTGATTATAACCGAGGCTGACGGCAACTTGGAGCAAAACAGCCCGTTCTTTGGGATGCAATGTGCCATCGGAGAGGGAACTTTCAATAAGGAACAATAACAAAAGCTGTCCCAACTGCGGATGATAACGACAATAATGATTGAAGCGTTCTAACGCCCTCGGGAGGTAAAAATGTGGCTGTGTCCCAGACTGATACCACAGGATCGCTTCCTCGCGTGCCGCACCATGCAAATTCATTTTTTCCATTAATTGCTCGGCGACTGCGATTTCTTCCTCACTGATCCGGCCATCTGCCTTCGCGATATGTCCCATTATTGCAAAAGCAACTTCAGAAAATACCGGTGCTGCTCTCCGGCGTTGTAGGCGTGGGATAATAGAAAAACCGAGCAATAGCCCGATAACAAACCCAGCAGAACCAAAAAAAAATCCTCCGAGTGCGGCAGCACATAATGCAAACAATATCCTCATTATTGCCAACCGTTATGGAATATGGAACGAGAGATGTGTCATTATATGTGATGTATTGTATAGTAATATCATCGCATTCATACCGCCCAGGTGGTGAAATTGGTAGACACGCTAGCTTCAGGTGCTAGTGACCGTAAGGTTGTGGAGGTTCAAGTCCTCTCCTGGGCACCAGCATGGTACTCTTATCGTTGATCTTCTGCCGCAAGGTATGGATCGGAATGACGCACAATAATGTGTTCACGTATCTTACCCGTAGAAACGACTGTAATCGGCACACCGATAAAATCTTCTATATACTCAATATAACCCCGAGCCTGCGTTGGTAAATCGTTGTACCGATTGACCGCATGCGTCATGATCTGCCATCCTGGCAAATTGATATAATGCGGAGTCTTATCTGCGCTATAGTCTATACATACTGGAATCTCGGCAAAAGAATCCAACACATCCAATTTAGTGAGCATAATCTCTGTAATGCTGTTGATCAGAACCATACGGCGCAAAGTGAACAAATCCAACCAGCCACATCGGCGTTGACGCCCCGTAGTTGCCCCAACTTCTTCGCCTTTTTGTCGCAAAATTTCACCCTCGGTGTTGTGCTCTTCGGTCGGGAAAGGCCCTTCACCGACTCGGGTTGTATAGGCCTTACACACACCAATCACTTGATTAAATTGCAGGGGGCTAAATCCAGTGCCTATAGCCGCATTACCGGCAACCGTATTGGATGAAGTGACAAAGGGATAACTTCCATGATCAATATCTAATAATACTCCCTGAGCGCCTTCAAATAATAGTCGTTTTTTATTTGTGTGCCATTCATGTAAGCGCATCGCGACATCGCACAATAGAGGCAGAATTTTTTCGCTCAGATTAAGACAAGTATCAATAACGCGATTGGGAGTTACTGGTTTTTGGTGGTAATAATGATTTATCAAAAAATTATGGTAATCCAATAAATCCGACGCTTTCTGACAAAAAAACTTTTCATCCAATAAATCACCCACACGCAGTCCACGCCGCGCAACTTTATCTTCGTATGCCGGTCCAATGCCGCGTAAAGTGGTTCCTATACTGTCACTCGCCTTATCTAATACTTCATGGCTTGGTAAAAGCAATGGACAATTCAAACTGATGTGCAAGCGCTCAGCAAGATCAATATTATTTTCTTTGAGCATTGCCATTTCAGTATTTAATGCCTGTAATGATAAGACGACCCCATTACCAATGACACATTGACACTCTGGATTGAGAGCGCCAGAAGGAATGAGATGTAGTATCAATTTCTTGCGCAGTGTTGTAATAGTATGGCCTGCATTATGTCCTCCTTGAAAACGAATGACCGCTTGGGCATCCTGTGCCAACCAATCAATTATTTTTCCTTTGCCTTCATCCCCCCATTGCATTCCGATGACAATGGTATTTTGCAACAAGGGTGAATTCATTGTACTGAGGTGGCTACTAATGATGCCAATGTTTTCAAATGAGTATTCATGCCGATTGCAGGGCGCGATTTCCCATACGGTGCCCCTATTCCATCACATCGACCGCCATTAGCGATGACATAATTGTATCCCGATAAATAGGCCGCAAATACTAATCCTGTGTGATAGCGATAGCCGAGATACTCGCTCAAATCAAAATAAAACGACAAATCTGGCACTTGTTTTTTTAATCGGTGCGTAAGGTGCCTTAAATTATCAATCGCCGTCCCGATCGCGGGGAATTTATTTGCATAGAATTGATGCGCCTCATCTAATATCGCTATGTCACCGTGCATTGCGGTCAAGGTCACTATAGCGTCCAAATGTGCAGCGTCAATGGAATGTGCTGAAAGTATAGATCGCACGTCATTGGGAGATTTATGGCGTAAAGCTTCGATGAGTAACTTTTTAGTTGGAAGCGGGCAGGAGGACAATAGTGTCTCCAACACTTGCGTATCCCCCAAACTCAAAACAATAGGACGAGATAAAGCTGCTCTCAATAATCGTACTAATAATAAAAGAATCTCTAAATCGCCTTGAAGACCTTTAACCCCATATAATTCAGCACCTAATTGAATTGGGCAACGGGAGGCATACATTGTCTGCGAGTGAGTATGGACAACCGTTTCCACATAACACAGTCTATTCACTTCATTGTGGCATAAACGATGGGCATCAATACGGGCAGTTTGTGTCGTCACATCAGCACGCAACCCTAATTGACGCCCACTGTGATGGTCGTGAAAGAGAAAGGTTGACAAAGCGAGATCTTCATGGTGCCCTGCCAATAGTGATGCGCTATACTCCATAAGGGGAGGGATAACCAAGCGGTAATTTTCGGCGCAACAGATATCTAACATCTCTCGCCTTAACTGTTCTATTTTTTCAGCTTGATCGGGGAGGATATCATCCATACCTTCCGGCAAGAGCCAATTCATTGCTCGGTGCCGACAACCGCAAAAAACAAGTTATTTCTTGCCTTGCAAGTTGTCAATATACTTAAAGAATTCGCCTTCAGGGGCAAGCAACATAATATCGCTTTTATTCTTAAAAGCTATGCGATACGCATTCAAGCTACGCGTAAATTTATAAAATTCTGGACTACGATTATATGCTGTGGCATATATCGCAGTGGCATTAGCGTCGCCTTCACCGCGTAACTGCTCTGCTTCACGATAAGCATTGGATAAGATGACAATTTTTTTTCGATCCGCTTTTGCCCGAATGCCTTCCGCTTGCTCTAAACCCTCTGAACGGTACTCGCGGGCTTTGCGTTGGCGTTCAGTATTCATGCGATTATATACCGACTCGCTCACATCTGGGGGAAGGTTGATACGCTTGACGCGAATATCAATCAACTCAATACCAAATTCTTGCTTCGTAATGCCCCCGAGTGTCTCGGTTAAATCTTCCATTAATTCATCACGCTCTCCGGAAACCACTTCGTGCATAGTGCGCACACCAAAATTATTACGCAACCCATTATTAATGCGCTGTGCCAACAATGCCTCAGCACGACGCACTTCACCATTAGTTGCCGTATAATACTGGCTAACATCGTAGACACGCCATTGCGCAAATGAATCCACTTCTAAAAATTTCTTTTCTTTAGTGAGAAATCGTTCTGGATTAGAATCAACAGTTAAAATGCGGCGGTTAAACAAACGGACTTGATGCATAATCGGCATCTTAAAATGCAGGCCAGGTGGAATATCGGCACGCACCAATTCACCAAAACGCAATAAGATAGCGCGTTCAGTTTCTTTGACGATATATAAAGTATTGCTGGCAATGAATAGCGCTATGCCCAATACAGCTAACCAAAAAATTGTTACACGATTGAGGTTCATCTACTGCTCCGTCTAGATGATTTATAGTTGTTGGAACGTTCTAATTGTTGCTTGATACTCCGCGTCAATTCTTGGACAGCAGTACTATCCAGTTGAAGTGAATTACTGCTATTCTGTCGCCCCAATTCCATCATTTTATCTAAAGGTAAGTAAAAAATATTGTTACTCCCGCTTTTCGAATCGACCAGGATTTTAGAGGTATTGCCCAATACCTCTTGCATAGCATCTAAATACAAGCGCTCACGCGTTACTTTGGGGCTCTTACTATATTCGGTAAATAATTGCACAAACCGCGATGCATCACCAGTTGCCTGGGCGATGACTTGTTCACGATAGGCGGTTGCTTCTTCAATTTGTCGCTTTGCTTGCCCGCGTGCTTCAGGCACAATACCATTGGCATACGTTTTGGCTTCATTGATAAATCGTTCTTTATCTTCGCGCGCTTTGACGACATCGTCAAAAGCTTCACGGACTTGTTTCGGTGCCTGTGCATTATCAATATTCACTTGCAAAATTTGGATGCCCGTTTGATAAGTATTGAGGTAACGTTGCAATCTCTCTTGGACATTCACCGCAATTTCTGCCCTGCCGGTTGCGATCACTTCATCCATTTCCGACTCACCAACCACATGGCGCAGCGCACTTTCTGCCGCCAATCCCAGGGTTGCGAGAGGATTATTGACTTTGAGGACAAAGAAATCGGCATTCTCAATGAGGTATTGCACCGAAATATTGACATCAATGATATTTTCGTCTTCGGTCAACATGGTGGCTTGGTGAGGCCATGTATACACTTTCGTAACATTTACTGCCGTACGACTTTCCAATAATGGCGGCATCCAATGTAAACCTGGACCCACCGTACGGTTATACTTTCCTAAGCGCAAAATGACCGCTCGCTCTTGTTGGTCTAGCTGATAAATACCAAACAAACCCCAGATGATGGCGACAGCAAGGAGCACAACAATGAACAAGAAGTTCCGTGGGGACTTGCTATTATTGTCGCTATCACCGCCATTGTGCCCCGCTGCATTATTAAACATTTTCTTAAGCCGCACAATCAATTGCGTGATAGCCGTGAATATATCGGGTGGATTTTGCCGCGGTCCTGTATTATGTGAATCGTCCCAAGCCATGTTATGTTTACTGTATCTCAAAAACCACTATTGTATGTTAGACAAAAAATATCTGCAACTATTATTATAACAGTAAAGACATATTTCAATGCAGATAATGAATTAATCGCTTTCCTTGCTACAATGAATGTATGTATGAAAATTATTTTGGTCTTTTAGAAAAACCTTTTTCCATTGCACCTGATCCGCGCTACTTGTATCTCAGCACCTATCACCGAGAAGCATTAGCGCATTTAGTATATGGCGTGGAAAACGGAGGGTTTGTCCTGCTCACTGGTGAAGTAGGGGCAGGTAAAACATTATTGTGCCAGTGTTTATTACAACAAATCTCCGCCAATTGTGATGTCGCACTGATCGTTAATCCAAAACTTAATCCAGAAGAACTACTCGCCGCAGTATGCGATGAATTGAAGGTCAGTTATCCCAAACAGGCGCGCGGAAATAAAACCATGCTCGATCGTCTCAACGATCATTTATTGGATGCCCATGCTCGCCAGCGCAACACAATATTAATTATCGATGAGGCGCAAAATCTGAGCACTGAAGCATTAGAACAGTTGCGTTTATTGACCAATTTAGAAACCACCGAACGCAAATTACTACAGATTATTTTAATCGGGCAACCCGAATTACGTGACATTCTCAATCAACAAGAACTCAAACAAATGGCACAGCGCATTACAGCCCGCTATCACTTGCCGCATCTCCCCCACAACGAAATTTATCCTTATTTGCAGCACCGACTAAAAATTGCTGGCATCCATCACCCCATTTTTGCGCGCAATCTTATTGCCCCATTGTATCGCTTCACCCACGGTATCCCGCGCATTATTAATGCCATTTGCGATCGCGCATTGCTCGGCGCCTATGCGCAAGAACACCCTGTTATCACTCGGCACATACTCAAACAAGCGGCACGTGAAGTATTAGGGACAACTTTATGGACTATCCGTCTATGGCAATACATTGCGCGTTTACCGGTTTACCCTGTGCTGGGGATCGCCGCTGGAGTAAGCATTATTGCCGCAGTCTTTATACTATTCTACGACTCACCGCCTCCGACAGATCATCATTCCAGCGAGTGGAATACCCTCCACCGTTGGGGAAATGAAGAGAACCGTATCGGACAAGCACAAGCTTTCAGGGCTTTATTTGCGCGCTGGAATATTGATTATCAACCGACTCAACACGAATTACCCTGTGCATATGCACGGCAATGGCAATTAAAATGCCTCACCGTGAAAGGGAATATGGGATCGCTCCGCCGTTTCAATCGTCCAGTCGTATTAAATAAATTGCGCAACCCCAATGGTCGCGCTTTTCATGTCGCCCTTATTGCACTGGATGACAGACACGCCACTATTGCTTACGGTGACGACAAAATAAAAATATCTCTTCAAACATTGGAAGATTTATGGTTTGGAGATTATCAATTATTGTGGCGCGCACCGCCCAATTATACGCAACCCATCAATTTATCTCATCACATACCCGATTGGTTTGTGCGTCATTTCAGCGAACTCAATCCAGATATTGCGCCTTCTGCGGATAATATGCGCTCATGGCTCAAAAAATTTCAGATCACACATCACCTATTTGTTGACGGCATTCTCGGACCGCAAACGATTATTCACTTAAATAATAAAATCGCACAGAGCCATCCTTTTTTAATTGCTGCAGCAACTCATGAATAATAAGATTAACAAATGTCCTATATCTTAGAGGCGCTCAAAAAATCTGAACGTGAACGACTACGCGAAAAAAATACAGATCGCGGTGGCATTGATTGGCAGGAGACGCCACGCCCCGTATCTTACAAAGCAATTCTATTCATCGTGGGGGGCGCAATCTTTATCCTCAATGCTGCGGCATGGTTTTGGTGGTATCAATCAACGCACAATAATATTGTGTCCCCGCCAACACAGTGGAACGAAGAATCATCGCCCACTTTGTTGCATAATCACACACCGAGTACCCAACCATTCACGCAACATCAACCCTCAATAGAGCCTATTATTCTTCCATCGAGTCCAGTCATTACCACACAGCACACACCAGGATCCATTGATAATTTGCCAGCGTCCGTGGATCATTCTGATTCCACCGCATCTATCGCTATTTCATCTACGAGTGCACAGATGGGTCAAACGACTGCAAAGGATTTAGTCGCTACGGACAACACTGTCGGCGCTATTTCGTCTACTCTTTTAGGCACTGCCCGCCAACCGCTTTCTCCGCAGGGCGATTCAACGCATACATCTTTAGCACATACTCTATCAGAGGTGCCCGATGCGCAACAATTGCTCTCGCACACAATGACAAACACCACATCATTGTCTCGTGCTGCCGACCCTACGATACCTTTCTGGGAAAATTTGCCGAACCCACAGCGTCAATTAATCCCTTATATTCGGATTACGGCACAGGTTTTTTCCCCCCACAATACCCATGGACGGTTTATTATTGCCAATGATGAATTTTTGCGACAAGGCGATACCATGCAAAATGGTATCTTCGTCAAAGAAATATTTGAAAACGAAGTCGTATTCCGTCACCAAGAACAATTATTCCGCATTGCCGTCAATGAAAAATGACGATGCACTGCACATCCGCAACGGATGGATAACAAATATCCGCCATATCCCCTCCCCTAATCACTCACCGCGCCCATCTCGGTGCCCTATTCAATTATTGGTTATCCATAATATTAGTTTGCCGCCGGGAGAGTTTCATGCACACTATATTCATCAACTATTTTGTAATACGCTCGATCCGTCGGCCCACCCTTATTTTGCGACTATTCATGAATTGCGGGTATCCGCACATATCTTTATTGAGCGCAACGGCACTATGACGCAATACGTGCCATTTCATTTAGCGGCGTGGCACGCCGGACAATCGGCGTTTCAAGGGCGCACACAATGCAATGATTTTAGTATCGGTGTAGAATTAGAAGGGAGCGATCATACCCCTTACGAAATAGCGCAATACGACTCTCTCGTCACCCTCACCCTTATCCTCCAGCACCATTACCCTGAGATGAAGCATATCTGCGGCCATAGCGATATTGCGCCAGAACGCAAAACTGACCCGGGTCCAGCTTTTCGTTGGCATTACTACCGCCAGCATCTCGCCCAACGGGGCACATCAGTGTACTAATTGGGATAATACAAACGGCAAAATACCGTTACAGGCGTAGTATTGGCTCTCAATCGGCGTATCGACGCGAACTAATAAAGGCACTTCTTCCACAAGGCTATTGGGGCGGTGAATGCGCAGTGTCACTCGCTCATGTGGGGTAATGGTTTCGGTGAGACCCACAATATCAAAAGATTCGTCCCCAGTAAGGGCAAGTGATTGCACCGATACATCATCCACAAACTGACACGGTAAAACCCCCATACCAATTAAATTGCTACGGTGAATACGTTCAAAACTGCTCGCAATCACAGCTTTCACGCCTAATAAGCGGGTCCCTTTGGCTGCCCAATCGCGTGAAGAGCCGGTGCCGTATTCCTCACCGGCAAAAACTAACAAAGGGGTTGCTTCTTTTTGGTAACGCATAGCGGCATCATAAATAGATAGTGTTTCATTTGACGGAATATGAGTGGTCACTCCACCTTCACTGCCGGGAACCATCAAGTTGTGAATACGCACATTGGCAAAAGTGCCGCGCAACATAATTTCATGGTTGCCGCGGCGCGATCCGTAGGTATTATAATCGCCCACATCTACGCCATTATCTTGCAAATACAATCCCGCCGGCGAATCAGGTTTAATCGCCCCCGCTGGGCTAATATGGTCGGTGGTGACCGAATCGCCTAATAGCGCTAAAGCACGCGCTGAGCAAATTTCGCCACCATTGTCCTGCAAGTTGAAGAAAGGTGGTTTACGAATATAGGTAGATGCTTCCTGCCATTGATAACAATGACCACTACCACTGGGAATATCACGCCACAAAGTAATTTTATCTGCATAACCCTCTTCATATCGTTGACGATAGTGCTGCGGGTCAATAGCATAAGGCATGACCGCTTCAATTTCATCGCTCGATGGCCATATATCGCGCAAATACACCGGTTGGTTATTCTGATCTGTGCCCAGTGGTTCATTTTCCATATCAATATCAATACGCCCAGCGAGGGCAAACGCAACGACCAAAGGTGGGCTCATTAAGAAGTTCGCACGAATATTTTGATGCACGCGCGCTTCAAAATTGCGGTTACCCGATAAAACCGATACGCCCACCAGTTGATGGTCTACTATGGCTTTTTCATATTCTGGTGCCAGTGGTCCAGAATTACCTATACAGGTTGTGCAGCCGTATCCGACTTGATTAAACCCAATTTGTTCCAAGTAGGGTAGCAAGCCGGCATGGTGCAGATAATCGCTCACCACCCGCGAACCAGGGGCAAGTGAAGTCTTCACTCGTGGCGATGGTTTCAGCCCTCGTTCCACTGCTTTTTTAGCGAGCAAGCCTGCGGCAAGGATAACACTCGGATTAGATGTATTCGTGCACGAGGTAATGGCGGCAATAAGAATATCGCCATCGCCTATATCAATTCCATCTTGGTTTGTCGGATAACGCTGCGCTAGATGTTCCATAGATTTTCCATAACCACCGTCAACAATCGTTTGCGTATAAAGCGATTGGAATTTTTTCTTCAACGCCGATAATGCAATTCTATCTTGTGGGCGTTTTGGACCCGCTACTGACGGAACTATCTGGTCAAGACGTAACTCCATCTGCTGTGTATAATCGCATTCGCCAGCTAATGGAATACCCCAACATTGTTGCGCTTGATAATAAGCCGTCACCAATGCTAAATGTTCTTCACTGCGTCCAGTCGCACGGAAATACTCAATAGTTTTTTCATCTATGGGGAAAAAACCCATAGTAGCGCCATATTCTGGAGCCATATTGGCAATGGTTGCTCGGTCAGGAACGGACAATGAGCGCGCCCCTTCGCCAAAAAATTCAACAAATTTACCCACCACTTTTGCTGCACGGAGCATTTCCGTAATCGTGAGCACCAAATCGGTCGCCGTGACGCCCGATACTAATTCACCTTGTAAATGAACGCCTATCACATCTGGAGTTAAGATATAAACTGGTTGCCCCAACATTGCCGACTCCGCTTCAATCCCACCGACACCCCATCCGACAACCCCAACGCCATTGATCATAGTGGTATGTGAATCCGTACCCACTAAAGTATCGGGATAATACACCGAATCGCGCTCTAATACACCTTTGGCTAAATTTTCTAAATTAACTTGATGCACGATGCCGATCCCCGGAGGAACAACATTAAACGTTTGGAAAGCATTTGCACCCCATTTGAGAAATTCATAGCGCTCGCGATTGCGCGCAAATTCTTTCTCCATATTTTTTTGCATGGCACTCTCCGAGCCGTAATAATCCACCTGCACCGAATGATCGACGACGAGGTCTACCGGCACCATCGGTTCAATAAGGCTCGCTTGACTCTTTTGGGCAATTGTCGCATCACGCATTGCCGCTAAATCGGTAAGCAACGGCACTCCTGTAAAATCCTGCAAAACAACTCGCCCAACGACGAAAGGAATTTCCTCCTCCCTCTTACCTGTTGGTTGCCAGTTGGCTAATTGCTTAATATGATTTGTGGTAATACGTTCTTCATCACAATTGCGTAATACCGATTCTAAAACCAGGCGAATCGATAGAGGCAGGCGCGATACTGTGCCAATGCCTTCTACTTCTAATTGCGGAAGTGAATAATAAAATCCTCGCTCATTTCCTTTGACGATTAAAGGCTTTTTATACTGCTCATTTATCATTGCAATTCTCCTTCACTAATTTACCCAACTTCAATATATGCATTTTTTTCATTATAACCGCTATTGTTTTGTATTGACATTTCCTTATGTTTGCACAAGCATCCAACATAGGATATAATACCCTGCTAATTATTGTCATTTGTGGTATGATGACAGATCATTAGAGGTTATGCTCTTATGATAATAATAGCCAAATAGCACGGAGAAACAGCTGAGTAATAATTAGAACATGAGAATAACAAGGGGGAGACATGCATATTGCTAAGACATTGTCCACTATCATTTGCCGTGGGGGGGTGTGTTGTGTATTACTATTCGTATCTCATTATGTGACCGCACAGTCCGATCCATTGGAGAAGGTGTTAAAGGTTGCGCAGCAAAATATCAGTATTGCACAAGCTTCGCAAAAGCGAATTGATAAAATTGCCAATGACACAAAAAAATCAGTTGATGAATACCATCGCTTGCTCAAAAGCATAGAGGGGTTAAAAATTCATAACGGAATATTGTTAGCTACTATTACCAACCAAAAGAAACGATTAAGTAATTACGAAAAATCTATCCGCGAAGCGACCATTGTGCAGCGGCAAATCCCCAGTATCGCACTAAAAATGCTGAATACATTAGAAAATTTCATTGAGCTGGATGCTCCTCTCTATATAGAAGAGCGGCGGCAGCGTATTGCGCATTTACGGCGCAATATGAATTTATCCGGTATCAGCATCGGCGAGAAATTCCGTCAAGTATTGGAAGCTTACAAAATTGAGATCAATGAGTATGGACGTAAAATAAGCACTTACAAAACCACTCTCAATATTGATGGCAATCCATTAGATGTCAATATGTTGCAAATTGGACGAATTGCTTTAATTTATCAAACTATTGATGGCAGAGATGGGGGAATATGGGATGCTCAAGCACGGCAATGGATGCCTTTAGACAGTAGCTACCTCTCTTCTACGCGCAAGGCGTTGCGCATTGCTCGCAAGCAAGCAGCAATTGATATATTGCAGATTCCGGTATCTGCTCCAGAGGAGTTTAAGTAAAATGAAAAAATATACTACTTACATTTTGGCGACACTCATCATGGCGATAGGTGTGGCAAGTGTGCACGCTCAAAAGAAAGTGGAATCTGATGCTCAATCTATGGAGCAATTACTTGATTATATTCGTCAAGGAGTAGATAGAGATCAAAAAGATTTACAACAGCGCGAAGATCGCTTCCGGCGCAATCAGCGCGAACGCAACCGTTTAACGCAAACGGCAAAGAGAGAGCGCAATAAAGAATCGGCGCGCAGTACGCGCTTAGAGCGGCTTGTAGAAAGCAACAAAATTAAAATTGATAACAAGAAAAAGCAATTAGAAGAAACTTTAGGTGGATTGACCGAGCTTTTTGGCCATTTAATTGCTTCGGCTGGAGATTTGCGGGGCGGGTTTGAAACTTCTATTATCGGAGTGCATTTCCCAGACCGCATCCCCTTTCTCACCGCTTTGATTGAAAAGGCGAGTACGGGAGAAAATTTGCCGAGCATTAAAGATTTTGAGCAATTGTGGCTCATTATGAATCGCGAAATGGTCGAATCGGGGAAAGTGGTCAAATTTCAAAGCCAAGTGAGTAATCCAGCGGGCGAAATCGAGTCACGCAATGTGGTGCGTATCGGCTCATTTAATATCGTAGATGAAGACGGGAATTACCTCAGCTATCGCGAAGGTAAGTTGGGTGAATTGCCGCGACAACCATCGGGTGGTTATTTAAGCTGGGCAGAAGATTTAGCCGTTGCGGATGATGGCTATCATCCGATTGGGGTTGATCCAACAGGACCAACGGGGGGAACATTTCTCTCTGCGCTCATTGACAGCCCAACCTTAATTGAACGCTGGCAACAAGGGGGTATCATTGGTTATATCATTACGGGTGTCGGCGTATTTGCTGTATTGTTAGCCCTTTGGAGATTATTAGCGCTTTTTGGAGTGGCAGGACGCGTGAGTTGGCAATTAAAAAATACCGACAACCCTAACAAAAATAATCCACTCGGCAGAGTATTTGCGGTCGCAAGCGGGGAACAAAACCTTGAAGCGTTAGAAATTAAAGTGACCGAGGCGGTGTTAAAAGAAGTTCCTAAACTGGAAAGCGGGCAAGCATTACTCAAAATTATTGCGGGAATTGCGCCTTTGATGGGGTTATTAGGGACGGTAACCGGCATGATTCTCACCTTCCAGGGCATAGTGATTTTTGGCGCGGGTGACCCTAAAGCAATGGCTGGGGGCATTTCACAAGCTCTAGTGACCACTGTATTAGGGTTATTAGTGGCTATCCCCACAGTTTTATTGCATACATTGGTCAGCGGGCGGAGCAAGAAAATCATTCAAATCTTAGAAGAACAATCTACTGGGTTGATCGCAACGCGTATGTAATATATGTTGTCCACCATTGTTGACAATTTAGCTGCCTTACCGACCTTCATAGAGCGCGGGGGTGATGTCTTATGGTTAATTGGTCTCTTGGTATTAGTGATGTGGACGCTTATTATGGAGCGGGTGTGGTACTACAAAAAATTAGTCAATCACGATATCCAATCTGCGACAACCATTTGGCAACAGCAAACTGACCACCATTCATGGAAATCACGACAAATACAGTCTTACCTTATCTCTAAAGTCAATTTACGTATTCACGAATACTTACCAATGATCAAAACTTTAGTCGCGCTTTGTCCGCTATTAGGATTGCTAGGAACTGTGACCGGCATGATTGAAGTATTTAATGTGATGGCCGTTACCGGTGGCGGTGATGCTAAAGCTATGGCTGGGGGGGTATCGCGAGCAACTATCCCGACTATGGCTGGCATGGTCGCCGCATTATCTGGAGTATTTGCCAATACTTATATTAACAATTTAGCGAAACAGCGTGAAGAACAATTACGCAATCACCTTACTTAAAGTTCTGGGATCAATAGAAAATGAGAAAGTTTATTAAATCTACAGCCGATAATCAATCCGATATTGACTTAACACCTATGTTAGATGTCGTATTCATCATGCTGATTTTTTTCATTGTCACGGCAACCTTCATTAAAGAAACAGGTATTGAAGTTAATCGCCCTGAAGCCCAAGAGAGTGACCCGCAAAAAAATGTCAATATTTTAGTCGCCATTAGTGCAACAAATGAAATATGGATTGATCGGCGGCGCGTTGATGTGCGGTCAGTGCGCTCAGTCATTGAGCGTCTACACGCAGAAAATCCTAAAGGGGCTATCGTCATTAAAGCCGACGCTAAATCAGATACAGAATCTGTGGTGTCGGTCATTGATTCCGCCAAACAAGCCGGAGTGGAACCGCAAAAAATTACTGTCGCTACTGAAACAGCTTTATAAGATGGCTTCTCGCGTTTCGCATACAACTCGCTTCAGCACCAGCTTAGTGAGTTTAGCTGTTGCCGCAGTAATTACTATTTCATTGTTTTTAGTCATGTATGCGATGGTATACCGCGAAACACCGGATATCATAGATGAACCATTGAAAAAAATTGCTGATATTTATCTTGGCGCACGCGATATCACGACCGTTTATGAGGAAGAAGTGCCCGATCGCCCAGACGAACCCGAGCCCCCACCACCAGATCAACCGCCGCCCCCACTCAACGAAATTGAATTAGCGAACACCCCAGTGAATATGAACTTCAATACCCAGCATCAAGTAGATATTGAAGTCGTTGGATTATCCAGTGAAGGAGAATACCTCCCCATCGTGAAGGTTGCCCCCATATATCCGCGGCGGGCGCAAATGCGGGGTATTGAGGGGTATTGTATCGTCGGATACACTGTCACCGAAACAGGTGCAACACGCAGTCCATACATAGTGGATTGCCCCAATCCAATTTTCAAAAATTCCTCATTAAAAGCCGCGAGTAAATTTAAATATAAACCCCGTGTTGTCAGTGGTAAACCAATTGAGGTCAACAATGTCCAAAACCGCTTTACATTTGAGTTGGAGTAAATCGTTCGTTATAGCAATCCTATTAGGATTGCTCCCTCTCGTCAGTGGAGGAACGTTGATTGCTACCTTGACTTTAGTTTCTCATGATGCATTTGCCCAAAATGCAAAAGAAAAAAAAGCAGCAGCGAAAAAAAGAAAAAGTTACGGGATAGGCACCAAAGTTTATGACCAACTCAGCAAAGCGCAGACGGTTGCTGAAAACAAGCAATATGCACAAGCGGTGGCCATCCTCGATGAATTGCGAACGGGGAGAAGAGAACTCAATCCATACGAAAAAGCCAATATATGGAATCTTTATGGATATATTTACTATTCACAAGAGCAATTTGCAAAATCAATTGAAGCCTATCGTAAAGTCATTGCCCAAAAGGACAACATCCCCCTACAAATAGAGCTCAATGCCACATATACTCTTGCACAATTATACTTTGTCACCGATAACTACAAGTTAGCAGTCTCTCTGTTAGAAAAATGGTTAAGCATTTCTGAGAATCCCGGTGCAAACCCCTATTTTTTGATCGCACAAGGGTATTACCAACTCAAGGATTATGATGCAGCATTAACCAGCGCCTTGCGTGGAATGAGGGTCGCCCGCGAGCGCGATCTTCAGCCGCAAGAAAATTGGTACCTGCTCTTGCGTGTTTTATATTACGAGAAGAAAAACTACCCCAAAGTTATTGAAACTTTACGCATTTTGGTGAATATTTGGCCTAAAAAGGAATATTGGGTGCAACTCGCTAATTTTTATGCCGAAGTGAATAAAAACAAAGAGCAAGTATCACTCATGAGTAGTGCACATACCTTGAAAATGTTGACCAAAGAAAATGAACTGATCAACATGGCATCAATTTTTCTCAACCACGACTTACCCTATTACGCAGCGCGTTTATTAGAACGTGGTCTATCTGAGAAAAAAATTACCCCCAGTGAAAAATCAATGCACCTATTGGCAACCGCTTGGCGGGTTGCCCATGAACCAAAAAAAGCGCTTGTCGTCATGGAACAAATTGCGCAAAAGACGGACAGTAGCGATATTTACCATGCATTGGCAGGATTGTATTTAGACACATACAAATACTCAAAAGCATTAGAAGCAACGCAAAAAGCATTCCAACAAAAGAATGTGCGCAAAGAAACAGATTTATGGATGCTGCAAGGCATTGCCGAATTTAACCTCAAAAAATTTGATGCGGCACGAAAATCGTTTAGCCAAATGTTAAAAGCGGCACAACTGCAGAAGAAAAGGCGCAAAAAATTCACCAGCGTTGCTCGTAACTGGCTCCAATATGTTCAGAGCGAGCAGAAACGACACAAAGAATTACAAAATAATCTTGCTTCTTTAAGGGGGGTCAACCCATAGTAATCCAATCTGAAAAAGAATCGCTTGTTCAAATCGGTCTTTTTTCTAAACTGACCGATAAGGAGTTCGCATTACTCAATAAGTATGTCCAGCGGGTTAGCTTCCCTAAAGGAACCAGTATTATTACCGAAGCCGAAGTCGGTAATGCGTTATATATCATTGAGAAAGGAGTCGTTAAAGTCAGCCGTAAAAATAGCCAGGGTAAAGAAATTATTATTAGCGTACTCAGTGATGGCGATCATTTTGGCGAAATTTCTCTATTAGACCACGACCCACGCTCAGCCACTATTGTTTCCAGTACTGATTGCTGCCTCTTAATCATCAATAAAGGTGATTTTAATAATCTCTTAGAGCAGGTTCCTACTTTGTATAAGAATATCCTTAAAGGGCTCTGTTACCGCTTGCGCAAAGCGGATGAAATGATTGAGGCTTTAGCATTATCCGATGTGTATGGTCGCATTGTCCATTTATTTAATACATTGGAAAAAGACAAAGATACAGACGGCACAATACGCATCAAAGAACCCCTGACGCACAAAGATATTGCCGCACATGTCGGGGCATCACGTGAAATGGTGAGCCGTATATTGGGTGATTTAGTACAAGGAAAATATATTTCTATTGACAATAAGAAAGTTGCTCTCTTAATGTCCTTCCCTGATAATTGGTAAGCGTAACGGAATGAACGAGTGAATGCCTCTGCGACCAATTGATTCAGCGGGTGGCATCACCCCCCCCCCGATTTACTTTTTAACCAATACTAACAACTCGCAACCAGTCAGTGCAATGGCGTTATCAGATAATTGCCCGGTGCTCCATTGACTAATTTTATCTATGGGATAAGGATCGGAAGCCACCATATGAGATTGATTTGCAAAGGTTGCGCGGTAAAATTGATCGTCCAGAAAATTTGGATGCACTTGTCCCCATAACTTATTCCATAACAGATTATGAGTTTGACGATATGCTGTAGATCCATTGGGAGTGAAAGCAACAAATAATCCACCCGGTTTGAGAATATTCATCGCAAAGCGAATAGCCTTCTGCACAGATGGGATATGTTCCAATACATGCGCCGAGAAAAAAATATCAAATAACCCGCATACATCGGACAGCGAAGAATGCACATGCACGCCGAGTTTTGTGCGCGCGTAATGTGCTCTAGGTTTGGATATCTCGTACGATTCCACTGAAAACCCCTTTTGTGCTAATTGCCAGCTCCCGTATCCCCATGAACAACCAAAATCAAATAAACGATCGCCGTGCCGTCCTCCCGCTGCAGAAATAATATTGATATAATCCGTATAGTCTTTTTCCGTGCCGACAAACTGCTTACATAAATATTGATCTAATATTATGGAGGAAGGACAATCGGTCGTAAACCCTTCGGCATACTCTTGTTGGTAAAAGGAAGCATCTTCTTTTGCCGATGTCGTCGGCACTCTAAACAATAACTGACAACCCTGACATCGGTGGAGTGCGGTCACAACATATTTGCGTGCAACAAGCGTGGAGTTCGGACAAGCGCATGATGGACACGACAATCCTTTTCGGGCAATCTGCTTACCCAAACTAGAAAACAGATATTTTATTTTTCTGTATTCTATGATAGCTATCTGCCTGTCGCACGCTTTAACACGCTAACAAGTTTTAACAAAAAGGATGTGTGGTGCTACTTATCATCAAACATGCACTCAATACCATGTGATGTCACATGAATGGTGAGTCCTTCTTGGGCGCATAAACAATTGACCTTACTGGACTGTAATTCCTTTTTGGCAAGTTCTAACAAATTATCCACTTCACCATCACTTCTATCCGGATCGTGATGGAAAAGTGCTAAATTTTTTACTTCCGCTTCGCGTGCTAATTGAGCCGCTTCCTTCACTGTGGTATGCCCCCAACCTCTTTTTATTTCCAAATCTTCTTCCAAATACTGTGCATCGTGCACCAATAAATCAGCATTGCGGACAAATGCCACCCACTCATCCCAAGTGCTTATCGGTGGGTCGTATGGTGGGCATAATTCGTTATCGGTGATATAAATGACAATAACGCCATCTTTTTCAAAGCGCATTCCATACCCGCTACCGGTATGGTTCAATTCTTGGACGCTCAAACGAATACCGCTCTGGGTACACTCCTCAATTATTTGTTCATAATCTTTTATTTGGACGTTTGCCGCCAAAGTGTTATAGCGCACTGGAAATAATTGACCGCTCATTTGGCGCAACACTGCCTCCGATTGCTTACCTTTTATGCGTGGTGTGTAGATATTGATTGAACGACCTTCTTGATAAATAGGAAGAAAGAAAGGGAATCCTTGAATATGATCCCAATGCGTGTGGCTGAGGAGAATATTGATATCACCTTCCTCCTGAATTAATTTGTGCCCTAATATTCTAATTCCAGTCCCTGCATCTAATATATAACCCTGTCCATTATCATTGGGTTGCAAATAGAGACAAGAAGTATTGCCGCCGTAACGCAAATTACATTGAATTGGAGTGGCAATTGATCCACGCACACCATAAAAAGACAATTTCATCGCTTATCTCCAATGAATGGAAAGACAACTAATGGAAAGGAATTCATTATGAATAGCCAGTCAAAAGACAAAAAATCATTACGACAATGGTACGCGTCATCATACTTTCATACGACACCAAAGGCAAGCATCGCATCGGCAACTTTCACATAACCGGCAATGTTGGCGCCCTTGAAATAGTCTATATAAGTATCGCTTTCTCTACCGTAATGCGCACATTTCTGATGAATATCATGCATAATCGTCCGCAATAAATCTTGCAATTCTTCCTCTTTCCACGAGATACGAGCACTATTTTGGCTCATTTCTATTCCTGAGATAGCAACACCTCCTGCATTTGCCGCTTTACTCGGCATATAAAGAATTTTTTGCTCCTGAAACAAGTCAATTGCATTTTGCTCTGTCGGCATATTTGCTCCTTCAGACACACCCATACAACCATTATTCACTAAAACGGCCGCTTCTTCGCGATTGAGTTCATTTTGCGTACTACACGGCAATGCAATTTGACAAGGAACAATCCATGGCCGCTTATCACTATTGTAAATTGCTTTGGTATACTTTCCAGTATACTCTTCAATACGCTTGCGCTTGACCATCTTCAAATTTTTGATATATTCCAATTTCTCTTCATCTATTCCATCTTCATCGTAAATAAAACCATTGGAATCAGACATCGTTAAGACCTTAGCGCCTAGTTGCAGACATTTTTCAGCAGCATAAACCGCAACGTTACCTGCACCAGAAATAGACACTGTTTTACCTTCTAAAGAGTCATTTTTTTCTTGCAACATATCATGCATCATATACACTGTTCCATACCCTGTTGCCTCGGCACGAATCAGGCTACCGCCAAACTCCATTCCTTTGCCAGTGAGGATGCCCGTAAATTCATGGGTCATACGTTTATACTGACCAAACATATAACCAATTTCTCGCGGTCCGACACCAATATCCCCAGCGGGAATATCAATGTTAGCACCGGTATAGTGCGACAATTCAGTCATAAATGATTGACAAAACCGCATAACTTCGTTATCTGATTTACCATGGGGGTTGAAATTAGATCCACCCTTACCACCGCCTAACGGGAGCCCAGTGAGGCTATTTTTGAATGTTTGTTCAAAAGCAAGGAATTTTAATACACTTTCATTCACGCTAGTATGAAAACGTAACCCGCCTTTATACGGTCCTATAGCATTATTATTCTGCACCCGCCAACCACGATTCACACGGATGTTTCCTTTATCATCATCCCAGCAAATACGGAAACTCACGACTCGGTCGGGTTCAGCCAACCGTTCCATAACACGTTGTTCATGGTGGAGAGGCTTATCTTCTATGTAAGGAAAAACTGATTTTGCGACTTCGTATACTGCCTGATGAAATTCTCGTTGGCCTGGATTCCGTTTCTTTAGCCCCTCCATGAAAGCCTGTAATTTTTCTTCTGCACTCATATCGACTCCTCAATAATATTTTGTGACTAAACATTAAAAATTATACACTCATACAAGGTAAATTTCTCTGCTTAATTTGGGTAATATTACACTTTGTATGATTTTTAAGAATATCCATATTGTCGGCATCTATGTCATTGATAGCCGCCAATGTAATTCCTCGCCCGCACGCCATGGTACTAACACATCCTCTGCAAATGGTATCGTCTCCGGTGCACGCCACGTTTGGGCATGCAAGGTGATAGTCGCATCATTTTGTGGCAATCCATAAAATGCAGCGCCATGTCGGCTTGCAAAATCTTCCAAGCGATGTAAAGCATTGACACTTGCAAATGCTTCGGCATACAATTCTATGGCCGCGTAAGCGGTATAACATCCAGCACAACCACATGCCGATTCTTTGTTGCTTTGTGTATGCGGCGCCGAATCACTCCCTAAAAAAAATTTCGGGTTATTGCTTGTCGCTGCAGCGAGTAAAGCATTGCGATGGGATGCATTTTGTAACAATGGCACACAATAATAATGTGGGTGTAACCCACCGGCAAATAACGCATTGCGGTCGCACAGCAAATGATGTGCGGTAATCGTTGCGGCAATATATGGTGATGCATCACGAACAAAATCGACCGCCAGCGCGGTGCTAATATGTTCCACCACCACCCGTAATTGTGGGAAATGAGCGATCAAAGGCTGTAGACGGCGTTCAATAAAATATTTTTCCCGATCATAAACATCAATGGACGCATCGGCTTCTTCAGCGTGGATCGCCAATACGATATCCATTTTTTCCATTTTCTCCAAAACTGGATAAAGGTGAACGATATCCGTTACTCCCAGTGAAGAAAATGTCGTCACGCCTGCCGGATAGAATTTAACCGCCAATATATCTTGTGCCGCAGCCTCTATGTCCTTGGGAGTAGTGTGATCGCGGAGATAGAAGGCAATAAAAGGCTGAAAATGGGTCCCTTGTGGAATGGCTGCTTGCAAACGTTGGCGATAATCACGCACTTGTTGCACATCACACAAAGGCGGGTTGAGATTGGGCATAGCTAATGCACGAGCAAAGCAACGGGATATATCTGGAACAGTGCGCATGAGTGCAGCACCATCACGGAAATGCACATGCCAATCATCCGGTCGGCGTAATTGGATCGTTTCTATGCCATACCCCCTTAAAACATACTGTTTGTATCATCACAATACGAGAACGACGCTCCACTGCGTGTCTATACGCATCCAATCAATTGACGCGTATCGTATCCATTATAATAACCTCACACATTAGCGCAAATACTTTATAATAGCAGTAATTTGTGTGAACTATAATCCAATCATTTTTGTTTATGAATAATACACTATCCTCTTCAATTATGCGCACATTCCTGCTCATCGCCCTATGCCTCTTTATCGCCGCCTGTCGAGGGGGACCTCCTTGTGTTTATGCTTGTTCACATGAAATTGCTCCAACGATCAATGACTCGCAAGATGTACGCACTTTATCCCATACTCTTTATCCATCCATCAATCACCGCATCAAATGGGCAATACCATCATCGTTGAAGCCAACATGGCATGCATTAAAAGATGCCGCTGTATTATCTCCTCCGACAGTGGATCATAGTGGTCGGCTCTATGTCACCACTGGAAAGGGAAAAGGACATTCTCATCTACATGTATTTGATACAGAAGATGGACGGCTGTTGTGGCAGAGCAAACCGATGGAAAATGAAAATGATCTTGATGAAGGAGCGGTGCTCTATTCGCCTGTTATTGGCAAAAACAATAATGTTTATATCGCAGATAATAATCAATTATTCTGCTATTCGCCGCGCGGGAATCTCAGATGGCAGACGGCGGCATTTCCACGCGCTGGCGTCCACCAAAAATTGACCAATATTATTCTTACCGATAATCTTATCGGTGGAGTGAGTTTAGACGGGAAAATCATTTTCTTTGACCAACGCACAGGGAGCATTAAGTTTCCTTTCTATCAAATCCCACAAAGCACAGTTTTACCGGTGAGCGAACCTTTACCACCGGGAGTGTGGCACAACTTCATTAGCCACAAATCTATACCGTCCACTTGGAATTTCCATCACCGTCTCGGTGCGCCGCAAGTGCGTTACCCTGCCACAATTGACCCCCGCAAGCAGTGGCTCTACGTTACTGCTCCTGCGGAAAAACCGCGGCAAGGGATTTTTTATGCACTCGTATTAGATGACGAGAAGGGTCTCTCCATTGCATATAGCGTCCTCCTTAAAGAAGGTGCGGGGAGTCGTCCCGTATTATCAACCGATCAAGCGCGCGTCTATATCCATTCCGGCGATGAATTGCTCGCTTTTAATAGCGATAATGGCAAGGTGATTTGGCAGATTGGAGCAGAGCGAGTTGAACTATTTGATGAAATTGACGGGACAATATATTTTTATCGCAAGTCACCAGGAGCTTATGTCGGTGCATTAGATGGGAAGAAAGGGAACATTCTTTGGGATAAAGACTACACCGAATTAGCCTACCGCTACCTCAAACCGGTACGTTACGCTCAAATAGAAGCGCGCATGGATGGCATTTTAGGCGTATCACGCCAACACGTGTGGGTGACATTAGATTTCGGCTACAAACTGAATCTTCCCAATAATCCGACTTTATATAAAGGTGCGTCCTATATTGCGCAATTAGATAAGATATCGGGCGCAGTGCACAATATGTATCCGGTACCCAGTAATGTCGCGGGAGCCGCTTTTGACATTGATGGCATGTTCGTGGCACTCTCGGCAACACGCCATTCAATTGATCGGGTACGGCACGACCAGCTCCCCAGTAATATCAAAAAATTAGAGGTGAATGCAACCGCCAATGACACGGCAGGAATAGTCGCTTTTACTCCCGTTTCACGAAAATCACTTATTAATCAAGGATTATTGAGCATTGCTCATGATTTAGATGGGGTGTTAGAGGCAATACAAGAAATGGATGAACACAATATTCGTTTACACGTTAGCAACGCCTATCTACAGTACTACGCGAGTCGGTTATTAGAAGTTCCCTATTTAACCGATACAAATAATACTGCATTCATCAATAAATTATTTGAAGAGGCAATGGGTGGTCATTTCGGTAGAATGCCGATACAGCAAATTGAAGACCTCAAGCGCAGCATATTAAAAACTGCTCATAGTCATTGAATAGATCCACAACAGTGAATCAGTGCACTAATTTCACCATAGGCTAATGCACTAAAACATCACCGCAAATGGATTTGCGCCTACTCTTGTTATCCGTCTGTGGGGGAATTGCACTGATTGCTTTTCTCCCGCATTTTCCCTCTTCGTTCTGGGTAACCATTAGTCTACTACTTATTGTAGGGAGTTGCTGGCTTGCATGGCGATGGGACAGACGGGAATTTTTACTCCTCGCCGGTATAGCGGTGGGTTGTAGCTGGGGAATATATTATGGTCACCGCCTCCACAATGCCCTCTTACCCATCCAATGGGAACAAAAACACATTACTGTGGCAGGTTACATTAGCTCTTTGCCGAACGAAGAGCACGGAGATGGCTTAACGCGCCAAAGATTTATATTCCGCGTCAATAGTTCTTCACCTCACTTGACCATTCACCGATTATATCTCAATTGGTATAACTCACAACGGTCAGTACGCGTAGGAGAATATTGGGATTTCACAGTCAAATTAAAACGTCCCCATGGATTAGCAAATCCGGGCGGATACGATTATCACGCATGGTTATTGCAACGCGGTATCCATGCGCGAGGAACCATACAAGAAGGCCACTACACGCGGTGCTGTGCGTGGCAAGGTACTATTCACCAGTGGCGTGGGGCTCTGCGTGACCGCATACGGCAATCCATTGGTCATTTAGAACATCACTCTTTAATCATTGCCCTCGCTATGGGCGATCGTTCAGCAATATCTCCTGCGCAATGGGGAATACTCCAACAAACTGGAATCAGTCATCTTATTGCTATCTCTGGTTTACATATCGGATTGGTCAGCCTATTGGGCTATTTTATTATCTTCAATATCACCCGTTTATTATCACCAGCGCACCATAGTTATCCATCTCAAATTTACGGTCTATGCGGTGCGGTGATTGCTGCCCTTGCTTATAGCGCTATTGCCGGTTTCTCATTGCCCACTCAAAGAGCACTCATTATGCTCGCCGCAATCAGCGTAGGAAAATTATCTCGGCGTAAAATAAGATTTGATTTAAGTTTATCCATTGCCCTTTGTGGTGTATTGCTGCATAGCCCACTGGCTATTAGATCCGTAGAATTTTGGTTATCATTTACCGCCACTGCGGTATTGATCTACAGCATCCACAGCCATCACCACTTCCTCTACAAATGGCTGCGCGCCCAATTGTTAGTAAGTACTGCCTTGGTGATTCCATTAATGACTTTTTTACACCAAGTCCCACTCAATACAATTGCCTGCAATTTCATTGCCATTCCCCTCATCAGCTTTTTCGTTTTACCCGGCGTGCTGGTCGCAAGTAGTATCGCGTGGGTTACGCCCACATTCGCTACGGAATTATTGTATGGGTGCCATCTCCTCTTAGACGGGTTATGGCGTATCTTGCAATGGGTACCGACTTTTATGTGGATTCACCCCCCAGTACCCGTTACGATATTACTCTGGGCAGCATTAGGCATAACCCTATTGATCGTCGCAACTGGATTTCCTGCACGGTATTTAGGTCTGTTCTTTTGTTTACCTTTTTTAGCTCCATTACCACCAACCCACCACGCCCAGCTTGAAGTCGTTGTATTGGATGTCGGGCAAGGGTTATCCGTATTCATTGCCACTCCCAATCATTACTTTTTATACGATACAGGCGCCTATTTCAGCGAAACTTTTGACATCGGCAAAAGTGTCATCGTCCCTTACCTACGCTATCGCGGCATCAATCACCTTGACGGAATGCTGTTAAGTCACAACGATAATGACCATATAGGGGGTGCACAACAGGTCTTACAACAAATACGCACCTCTCATTTATGGTATAGCAGTCCTCTGCCCGAACTATCCTCTTTGGCAACACACCATGATCTATGCCGCCAGGGATTACAATGGGAATGGGATGGCGTATTATTTCATATTCTCCATCCTTCCGGTTATCGGTGGCGACAAGAGAATAATCGCTCTTGTGTACTTCTTATTGAAACGCAGGATGTGCGCATACTTTTACCAGGGGATATTGAAGCATGGGGAGAATACTCACTGCTTGCCCACCACCCCCACCTCCAACCAGTGGATATACTACTTGCGCCTCACCACGGAAGCGTGACATCGTCATCCCCTTCGTTGATACAAAAGCTTCGCCCCCGTTATGTCGTCTATTCAGCAGGGTATCGCAACGCATTTAACCATCCCCATCCAATTGTGCGCCAAAGATATCACAAGAGCATCAATTTAATAACCGCTGATACCGGTGCATTATCTTTTATCATTGACCAGCACGGAGTATTATTACCCCCCCGCGCACATCGCCATCAAGCGTGGCGTTACTGGTGGAAATGGTCGCATAGCGAACCATAGATGGCTCTATGAGCGAGGTCGCCGCGAGCCATGCTGAGCCAGCCGAGTGATGATGTATAATAAATGGCATATTTTCTCTTTGACACATATATGAAAGGAGCGCACAGAATAGCGCGTAGAGAAGTGAATGCATACATTGACTAAATGTTTATTTCCCGTAGCAGGTTATGGCACGCGATTTTTACCTTTCACGAAGTCCATGCCGAAAGAAATGCTGCCCATCATTAATAAACCACTCATCCATTACGGTGTCGAAGAAGCGGTGGTTGCAGGTTTGAACGAATTATGCTTTATCACTAGTCGCAATAAACGCGCTATAGATGATTATTTTGATGTGCATTACGAATTAGAACAACAGGTTGCCGGAAGAGATCAAGCACGTCATCTACAAGATATCCAAGATATTATGGATAATACATGCATTTCATTTGTCCGCCAACGACACATTCTTGGATTAGGGAACGCAATTTTATGCGGGAAAACTTTAATTGGAGATAATTGCCCGTTCGGGGTCGTTCTTGCGGATGACCTCTGTTTTAATGAGGGCAAAAATGTTATGCAACAGCTTATGGATCTCTATAACCAATATCAATGTAGCGTCGTGGCGGTGCAAGAATTATCTCCAGAATATATTCCCAACTTTGGCATCGTCACAGGAGAAACCATTGCCGATGGAACCATCAGGGTATCAGATATGGTAGAAAAACCCTCACTTGACCAAGCGCCGAGTAATCTTGGCATAGTTGGACGCTATATCCTCACTCCAGATATTTTTACTTTATTAGAAAACATATCGTCAGGGGTCAATAATGAAATCCAAATCACAGACGCACTACGCCAACAAGCAATGCACGGTCAAGTGATTGCCTGTGTTTTTAAGGGGTTACGATTTGATTGCGGAAGCACCAAAGATTATATTGCCGCTATTAACTACTGTTACCAGAAACACAGCGGGCACCAGAACTGATGGATTGTTTTAATGCATATGATATACGCGGCAAATTTCCAGAACAGATCAATGCCGACAACGCTTATCACATCGGCAATGCTACCGCTCGCACCCTCAACGCCACAAAATTAGTTGTCGGTTACGATATTCGTCTGAGTAGCCCAGAACTTGCAGCAGCTTTGCATAGAGGTATTTGTCAAGGGGGGGCCGATGTATACGATATTGGCTGTTGCGGAACAGAAGAAGTTTATTTTGCAACCGCAACCATTGAATGTGATGGCGGACTCATGATCACGGCGAGTCATAACCCCGCTAGCTACAACGGCATTAAAATTGTACGCCAAAATGCATCTCCGATGAATTGGGATACTGGTCTCAAACAAATTAAAGATTTCGCTACCCAAGTCAAAACTATTACTCCACAGGGGACGGTGACAAAATTAGCGGTGCGCGAGCAATATGTTGATTACTTATTAAGTCGGCTCAATGTAGATCGCTTGCAACCGCTCAACATTGTTTCTAATGCGGGACACGGCAATGCAGGACCCGTTATAGATCTATTGGCAGATAAACTCCCTTTTCAATGGCATAAAATCCATAACAACCCCGATGGACACTTTCCAATCGGGGTCCCGAACCCCATGCTGGTTGAGCAACATCCAGCCACAAGTCGAGCCATTCAAGAAAATAGCGCGCACATAGGAATAGCGTGGGATTGTGATTTTGACCGTTGTTTTATCTTTGATGAAAAGGGAGAGTTCATTCAGAGTTACTATCTCATCAATGTGCTTGCCCAACACTTTTTGAATCAGCAGCCGAATTCCTGTATTGTCTGTGACCCACGCTTAATATGGTATACCCGCGCCACTGCCGAGAAATATAATGGGCAATTGCTGATGAGTCGAGCTGGGCACTCTTATTTCAAAACGATTATGCGCGACAATAATGCCATTTATGGAGGAGAAATTAGCGGGCATCATTATTTCAGGGACTTTTTCCATTGCGACAGCGGAATGCTTACTTGGTTATTGATGAGCGAATACCTTTCCCGAAATGATATGCCTTTATCATCATTGATTAGTGTTGGTCAGCGAGCTTACCCCAGTAGCGGCGAAATAAGCTATCATGTTGACGACCCCGCATCAATGATGCAAGCAATAGAAAAACACTATAAACACGGAGCAACATCTATAGATTACACCGATGGGGTCAGCATTGAGTACCCGCAGTGGCGGTGTAACATACGTCAATCGGTTACCCAACCTCTTTTGCGGCTCAATGTCGAAACTCGCGGCAATGCGCAATTATTAGAGACAATAACAAACGAATTGCTTACTTTTATTCGCTGAATTGTTTACGGTAACGTTCAACAACACTGCGGCTAATGGCGTCACATGGTGCGGCGGATCCTTGTAATGCTTTTTCTATATCGCGGGCGATATGTTTTCCGTGCTCTACCCCCCATTGATCAAAAGCATTAATATCCCACAATACACTCTCAACAAAAACACGATGTTCGTAGAGTGCTGCCAATGCACCTAATATATTTGGAGTGAGCCGCTCGACCACCAGTAAGTTACTCGGGCGATCTCCCGCAGCAACGAGATGCGGCGCAAGGCGTTCACATTCTTCTTTAGATTTATTTTGTGTGTGCAATAATGCCATGACATTGTCGTGATTTAATCCGCGCATTAAACACTGGCTTTGTGCTAAACAATTGGCAACCATGGCGCTTCTATGTTCCAATTGATCGTAACCATCACGCAAGGTCACGATAAAATCAATAGCTGCTTGCACATGTCCTTGATGTAACCATTGGTGAAATGAATGTTGTCCATTGGTCCCTTGTTCTCCCCATACAGCCGGTGCAGTGGTATGAGGAACAAGGGTTCCATCGTGGCGAACTGACTTCCCATTACTCTCCATAATGACCTGCTGAATATACACTGGAAAGTATCGTAAACGATAATCATAAGGCAGGATGAGCTGTGTATGGGCATCACAAAAATTGCTTTGCCAGATCGACAATAGTCCTAAAATCACTGGCAAATTTTCGCTGAGCGGCGTACGGTGAAAGTGGCAATCCATCATGTGTGCCCCTTGTAGAAATTGGCGAAAATGATCCATCCCGACTGCTACCGCAGCAGATAAACTCGCTGCCGACCATAATGAATATCTGCCGCCGATTTCTTTACCCATCGGCAATATATTCTCTTCTGCAATATCAAAAGATGCGGCAATGGAGGGTTGAGCCGTCACGGCGATAAAATGGCGAGCAATGTGCTCGGCACTCGCCTGGCGCCCTGCAGCGGAAACTAACCATTCACGGGCGGATCGCGCATTCAACTGAGTCTCGGCGGTGGTGAAAGATTTTGACACCACAACAAACAATGTTGTCTGTGGGTTGAGCTGCGCTAAAGTTGATGCCAAATCGCCATAATCCACATTAGAAACAAAAAATACCTGCACAGCAGACTGGTGATAATCGGATAATGCACTGACCACCAATTGCACACCTAATACGGATCCCCCTATGCCAATATGGACAATTGCTTCCATTGGTTTGCCACTATACCCCAACCATTCGCCATTATGGATGGCTTTCGCCATAGCATCCATACGCACAAAATCACTTTGCGGATTATCGGGTGACAAATATGCTGCACGCGCATCACAATGCAATGCTGGTTGTCGCTCACTACTATTGACAATACCGCCACGCAAAAAATGATCAATTGCCGCGGGAAGTTGCATGGTTTTTGCCAAGTTCAACAGCAAATCCATAGTGTGATGATCCACGCGCTGCCGAGCATAATTCAAAGTAATGCCGACATCTTCTATTTGATAACGCGTAGAACGATGAAGATCTTCATCGCACAAGATCGCTAGGGGGATCGCTTTTATGCGTTCCGCTTCATCGCGCAGTGCCTGCCATTGTTTTTGTTGGGCAACACAATCGGGAACTGGGCGCACGGAAGTATTCATTAGCTCTGGCGTGATACGACTAAATCCGCCATAGTGGCAAGCCCTTGGCGATATTCATTTTGTGGGAAGTGTTCTAATGCCTGTAATGCCTTATCGCGATAATTCTGCGCACATTGTAACGTATAATCTAATGCGTGCGACTCCTGCAAGATTTCGCATACAACAGGCATATCTTCCACTTGTCGCCGGTCAATCACTTGAAGTATCTGCTGACGGGCTTGGGGAGTTCCATTTTTGAGAGCATAAATGAGGGGTAAGGTCATTTTACCTTGTGCTAAATCATCGCCAATATTTTTTCCCATCACTGTGCTATCACCTGAATAATCTAACATATCATCAATCAGTTGAAATGCATACCCCAACGCCAGCCCATAATCGGCTAATTTTTGTTGTGTTTGCGCACCCGTTTCCACCAAATACCCTACTGCTGAAGCAGCCGCTTCAAACAAAATTGCTGTTTTACGGCGGATCATTTCCATATAGTCCGTTTCAGTAGTTTCTACATTGAGCGTCTGATTACATTGCATCATTTCGCCTAACGCAATGAGGTTGGTCACTTGCGATAATTGAGCGAGAATCCGTATATCGCCGACATCCACTAATAGCTGAAATGCCCGCGAGTACAAGAAATCGCCACTCAATACACTCGGCAAGTTGCCCCAGATTGCATTGGCTGTTTTTTGACCGCGGCGCTGGAGTGAACAATCAATGACATCATCGTGCAACAAAGCGGCATTGTGCAGAAATTCCAACGCACAAGCAAGCGAAACATATTTTTTATCCTGACATTGATACATCCGCGCGCATAACAATGTCACTAAAGGGCGGATGCGCTTCCCTGCACTCATCATCAAATATTCACTCATTTCGCTGGCTAATGGGACATCGCAAGCGAGTTGTTTGGCGAGCAATTGATCCACAAGGGTTTTATCATCACCCACGATTTGATTGATCTGTTGAAACGAGGTGCCCATCATTTATTCCCGCATGTCGTGCATCACTTGACGGACAAACGGTATAGTCACCCGACGTTTATCGGCTAAGGATTGCCAATCCAGTTGATGCAATACCTCAACTAAAGTAGCCATATCGCGCGGCGCGCGCCGTAAAATATAATCGGCTACTGATGGGGGCAATGAAAAACCTTCTAATGTCGCCATACGGCATAACATGTTCACTTTATCGGAATCATTTAATGGGTGCAGTTCTAATACTAACCCTCCATTAAAGCGCGCACTCAATTCTGCTAATTGAATATTCATTTTCTGGGGTGGGGTATCGCTCGCCATAATGATAGAAATATCGCTATCGCTACAGAGTTTCAGTAAAATTAACAATGCTTCCTGCCAATGGGAATGATGAATGACTGACGATAGGTCATCTAAACAGAGCAATTGATACATATCTAATCTGTCCAATACGCGGTGGGGATTCCATGCACTTAAATCTTGTAGAGGAAGATACGCCGCTCGCCCCATTTCCATTTGACGGCAAGCCGCTTGTAATAAATGGGTGCGCCCCGTACCCAGTGCACCGTGAATAAAGAGCAATTTATCTCGGCATTGACGCACAGATTCTACAGTATCGCGATTGGCTTCACTGACATAGTAATGTGTAAAATCTTTTTTTGCCGGCAAATTGGCAAATGAAAGCGGTAGCTGAGAATTCATGCGGGTTTTTAATTGTCCTTGCCAATATACAAAGCACTTTCTTTATAACGTGCCCGCATATGGCGTAACAAGACAAAAATCACTGCGGCAGTTGGAATCGCCAACAATAAGCCGATCACTCCAAATAATTGCCCTCCACAAAGCAGGGCAAAAATAATCACCATCGGATGAAGCCCCAAGCGATCACTCATCAGCCACGGATGCAACACAAAACTCTCAAATAAATGACCGACAAACAACAGGGTTAATGCCCATACTAACGGCATTAACCACGCATCTTGGAACTGAATGATAATCACCACTGTCCCAATTATCGCACCAACTAATATTCCCACATATGGGATGAGACTACCTAATGCAATCAAAGCCCCGAGCAACACTGCGAAGTTGATCCCGATGAGCCACAATCCAATAATGTAGATGACCGCCATAATACTGATAATGAAAAATTGGGCACGCAAAAAAGCAGAGATAACTTGGTCACATTCCACCATGAAAGGCAATACGGTCTTACGCCAATCATAGGGCACCATATCCCGCAACAGCAAGAGCAATTTTTCCCAATCGCGCAATAAATAATAGGTGACAACCGGCATTAATAAGATCAGTCCAATCAATTGCCCGATCACCTTCCCCGAACGGCTAATATCCGACAAAATATCACCGGTGATATTAAAAAGACGCGTCCACTGGATAGACATATCAGAAAAAGCAACCCATTCTAAATCTTGTTGAGTCACACCTATATACTGCATTGCCTGGGGAATAATATCGGTTTGGAACCATTCTAATAATTCTGGTAATTCTTGTAATTGCTGAACGAGGATAGGGATTAGCCACAATACGCCACCAATAACCGCGGCGATAAAGACAAAAAACATCAATCCCACCGCCCAAACGCGCGGGAGGCCAATCATAGTGAGCCGAGTGACTAGCGGCATCCCAATATAAGCAAAAATCAAAGCCGTAATGAATGGCAATAAGGCTGGACGCAAAAGATATAACAATCCAGCGCCCACCAATATAGCAAAGCCAATTTGTAAGCGCTGGTTATTATTCATCACCTTCCCACCGATAACGGAACCTAGCAGAATTCGCCTGCCGGGGTAACACCACCAAACGCCGATCTATAAGCATTTGTTGGCTCAATACATTATAATCTATCACCTGCATGGTGAGAGTGACGATATCTCTGGACACCGACTTTAACCATAAAGACTGCACAGTTTTAATCTGTTGTAAATAGGCGATGAGCCCCGTATAATCTGATAGGCTCAATATATTATGGACTTCAGCGACAAGCGTCAATTCATTTTTATGCAACACGCTATATTGGGCAGTTAACGCATCGGCAAGGGCGTTCACCACATCGGCAATACAAAATGATAAGGCATCGGCAATATTTATATAAGGCTGCGATTGCTCACCATATTGGTAATTCAAACGACAATACCACCGACCATCGGAGAGGTGTTCAATACGACCGGTGATCAATCCGTCGGCATTGTATCTCTCCAATATGCGGGAGAGATGAGTCGGTGACAGATCGTACCCTCCCCACGCATCAGACAAGGGTAAATTCGTTCTATCTAACACATCAAATAAAGGAAAAATAAATGGCAAGCCGCGTCTTTCTAAATGCAATTGTATTGAGTGAACTATTTCCGGAATAGTTTGTTCTTCAACATAAAAGCGACGATCATTTTGATTGCTGGCCAACCACACCAAAGAAACAAGACGCGGGGGATGCCAAGCGGGTAAACGTAATTCACGGAGCAAGGCAATAACTTTCTCACTCGCATAACGCATCTCTATTTGTTCAACGCCATTCGCTCCTTGAATGTAACGATAGCTTTTAACATAATCCACCGCGCGCGATATTTTTGCCTGCACCATAGTGCTCGCGATCTGCGGTATATCGCCGCATAAACGCACCAATAAATATTTGAGCCCATCGTATATCGCCTCGTTCAATTGGCTTTGCGCACGGCTTTCGATGGGTAATTGCACAACATAAATATCATCATTTTCCGCCATAACCGCAGAAACAGGACATAAAATCAGCGCAACGAAAAAGACAACACGAATGAGTCGTCTCATTATCCTAATACGCGTATATCATTAGAAATACCCAACACACCACTGCGCACCATTTCTGTAATATTGCGGCGCATTGCCTGCAAAAATTGATTAAGTAAAGCAGGTTCCCCTGACAATTGGACTATATAAACCTCGTCTTGGATATCGATGATCTGTCCTCCGTGTAATGGACGCAAATGTTCTTCTAATTCAGCCTGCGAGATACGCTGGCGATCAATTTTCAACAAGATCAATTCACGCACAACACTCGCATCGGGTGACAACATATACACCGAAACAACATCAACGAGCCGATTGATATGTTTTTTTATTTGCAAGGCGATCTGCGGCGACACAACTGTTTTCAAAGTCAGACGCGAGAGAGTCACATCATCGGTGGGCGCGACATTGAGGCATTCAATATTATATCCACGCTGGGAAAACAATCCCACCACACGCGATAAGGCTCCGGGTTGATTTTCCATCAGCATCGCTATGATACAGGTTTGACGATCATCAGCCATCGGGGAGCACTTTTTGGTTCTTACTCAGCCACATATCACACATAGCGCCATTAGGAGAGACGAGCATGGGATAAACATGTTCATGAGGATCAACTGCAACATCCACGAAGATCAACCGATCGCGAATAGAAATGGCTTCAGTTAATACATTTTGTAAGTCAGCGGGTTTATCCACATGCATGCCGATATGTCCATAGGATTCCGCTAATTTAACAAAATCTGGTAACGAATCTTGATAAAGGCTAGACGAGTAACGTCCGCCATAGTTCATATCCTGCCATTGACGCACCATACCCAACGCTTGATTATTAAGATTGACAATTTTAATTGGTAAGTTATACTGCAAGCAAGTGGAAAGTTCTTGAATACACATTTGAATACTGCCTTCTCCCGTCAAACAAACCACTGTCGGGTCGGGTTCGTGCACGTGAACACCCAAATAAACCCCCATAGCAGCAGGGAGTCCAAAACCCATTGTTCCTAATCCTCCAGAGTTAATCCATCGGCGCGGTTTATCAAATTTATAGTATTGGGCGGCAAACATTTGGTGTTGACCGACATCTGAAGTCACATATGCGTTCCCATCGGTGACTTGATATAAGGTCTGAATGACCGATTGCGGCATAATACTATTTTCTTTGGTGGCGTAGCGCTGCCCATAATACAATCCATGTTCTTGACGCCAACTGTCAATTTTATCCCACCATTCACTTAGATACTGTTTATGTTCTTCTGGCAGCGGCGATCGACGCATAGATGCGAGCAGTGTATGCAATACCCTATCCGCACGCCCCACAATAGGCACATCCACCGTAATGGTTTTATTGATGGAAGCCGTATCTACATCTATATGAATTTTTTTCGCGTGCGGGCAAAATTTACTCGGTTCATTAGTCACCCTATCGTCAAAACGGGCTCCCACTGCTAATAATAAATCGCAATGATGCATTGCCATATTCGCTTCGTAGTGACCATGCATTCCTAACATGCCGATGAATTGCTTGTCTGTGCCGGGAAAAGCACCCAAGCCCATCAAGGTATTCGTGACCGGTGCATTCAATAAATGTGCCAATTCACTCAATTGAGTCGATGCATTACCCTGCACTACTCCGCCGCCGGCATAAATCACTGGACGCCGAGCTCTGTTGATTAACTTAAGTGCGCGTTTAATTTGCCCGATATGTCCATCTATGGAAGGGCGATACGCACGCATATTACCAATTTCAGCACGGCGATATTCAACAGATGTCGTTGGTGCAGTCATATCTTTAGGGACATCTATTACTACTGGGCCCGGTCGTCCCGATTGAGCAATATAGAAAGATTTGCGTACAATCATCGGGATTTCTTCTGGGTTCTGCACCATAAAGCTATGTTTGACCATAGGGCGTGAAGCGCCAATCATATCGGTTTCTTGAAAAAAATCAGTGCCAATCATCGGGAGTGGCACTTGCGCAGAAATCACCACCAACGGGATTGAATCCATGTATGCGGTGGCAATGCCAGTTAAAGTATTTGTTGCGCCGGGACCAGAAGTCACCAACACCGTCCCAACCTTGCCTGTGGCGCGGGAATAGCCATCGGCCGCATGTGCAGCGGCTTGCTCATGGCGAACTAAAATATGCTGGACATTATCTTGGCGAAAAAGTGCATCGTAAATGTGTAACGCTGCCCCTCCTGGGTAGCCAAAAAGCAATTCTACGCCTTCGTCATCCAGTGCTCTAATAAGAGCATCACCGCCAGACAATATCTCTGGTGCTTCCATTTTCAAATGAACATCTCACAAAAAGAAATAATGCCCCTATTATAAGTTTATTACGCCACTAATATACAATTTCACTACCCAAAACCAGCGGTGCACAAAGAAGACGTGCCGAGCACACAAAATGCTGAACGCAAAGACAGCGGCGTAAGGAACGCCGCCCCATTGGGTAAAAAACGAGCATTACTCCGTCTTGCGAAGTTTTTTATCCAATGTACAAGCGAGGTGCAGGGACGTATTGAGCGCAAAAACAGCGGTGCAGGGAGCACCGCTCATTGCCGAAAAATAGAGGATTACTTTGTCTTCCGATAATTTTTCGGCAATGTACAAGCGAGGTGCAGGGATGCACCGAGCGCAAAAACAGCACCGTATTGAATGCAGAGAAGGCACCGCCGGGAGCGGTGCCCCATTGCCGAAAAATAGAGGATTACTTCGTCTTGCGATAATTTTTCGGCAATGTACAAGCGAGGTGCAGGGATGCACCGAGCGCTAAAACAGGGATGCACCGAGCGCAAAAACAGCAAAGCCAAAATATGTTATTATTGCGCAATGAAAAAGAATGCTTTTTACGCACAATCTGGTGGCGTCACATCGGTTATCAATGCGACTGCCTGCGGAGTCATCGAGGGTGCGCGGAAAAATCGCCAACATATTAATACGGTGTTTGCCGGACAAAATGGCATATTGGGTGCATTGCAGGAAAATCTGATTGATACGCGCAAAGAATCGCCGCGCACCATTGCCGGCTTACGATATTTGCCCGGAGGTGCTTTTGGTTCATGTCGTTACCGTCTGCAAAAAGAAACAGAGTATCAACGCCTTGCTGCGGTATTTGATGCCCATCACATCGGCTATTTCTTTTATAACGGTGGCGGTGATTCACAAGATACAACACATAAGGTTGCACAATATTTCAAAAAAGTCGGTTTCCCTATTACATGTATCGGCATCCCCAAAACTATTGATAATGATTTACCGCTGACCGATAATTGCCCCGGTTTTGGTTCTGTGGCTAAATATGTCGCCACTTCGGTTCGTGAAGCGGGGTTAGATGTGGAATCAATGTATGTTTCCTCAACTAAAGTATTTATTTTAGAAGTGATGGGACGCCATAGCGGTTGGATAGCCGCATCCGCTGGATTAGCAGCAGAGCAACCCGGAGATCCACCACATATTATTTTATTCCCTGAAATCCCTTTTGACAAAGCAAAAGTTTTCCAACACATTAGCGATACTGTCGGTCAATATGGCTATTGCGTTATTGTCGCTTCAGAGGGGTTGCGCGATAAGTCAGGTACTTTTCTGACCGACTCTGCTAACAAAGATGCTTTTGGACATGTCCAATTAGGTGGTGTCGCCCCCATACTCTCCCAATACATTCAAAAAAAATTAGGATATAAGTGTCATTGGGCAGTTGCCGATTATCTCCAGCGCTCGGCGCGCCACATTGCCTCACGCACCGATGTTGAACAAGCCTATGCGATGGGCGAATATGCTGTACAGATGGCATTAAAGGGACAACACGGACAAATGCCCATCATTCGGCGCATAAAAGGCACGAACTATCGTTGGAAAATTGATGCTGTTCCCATCGGCAAAGTAGCCAATGTTGAGCGCACACTCCCCAAATCATACATTACCCGTAATGGCACCGGTATTACGGCTTCCGCAAAAACATACCTCGCTCCACTCATTAAAGGTGAAGATTTTCCACCTTTTAAGAACGGGCTGCCCCACTATGTGCGCTTAAAAAAAGTCACTGTGGCAAAAAAATTGCCTGCGTGGGACAAATAAAATTCACCGCCCGCTAATTTCTTTTACTACAAAAGAACGCCGATGGATGAGGCACGTGCCCTTTTCTTTTAGCGCCTGTATGTGCTGGGGAGTCGCGTATCCTTTGTGGCGCGCAAAGCCATAGCCAGGATACAACCTATCCATCGCCACCATCTCCCTATCGCGCGTCACCTTCGCAATAATAGAAGCGGCACTAATTGCGGCAATCGTTTGGTCACCTTTGACAATAGCACTACACGGATAGCGCCACAAGGGGCAGTATTGTCCGTCTACCCAAACAAATTCGGGGGCAATAGGTAAATTGTCCACCGCCCGTTTCATCGCCAACAAAGTCGCCTGTAATATATTGAGCGCATCAATTTCATCAACTGTCGCATAGCCCACTGCCCAATACGATTGCTTTTGAATGTGGTGGAACAGGCATTCACGCTGAGCAGGCGGAAGTGCTTTTGAGTCTTGTAGCCCATCAATTGCATCATACAATATCACCGCACCGGCATAAACGCTTCCCGCCAAAGGGCCGCGCCCCGCTTCATCAATTCCGGCAACTAGTAAGGGTTTCATTGATGCCCCATGCAAGCGGGCACTAATGCGGGGCATGAGTCATGAGCCATTGTTCTTTGATCGCGTCAATTTCATTGCGTAATTGAATCGCCTGTTCAAATTCTAATTTTTCCGCATGCTGGAACATTTTTTTCTCTAGCGCAATAATTGTCTTGCGCATGTCTTCTTGCGATCGTATAGAGTGCTCTTCAATACTATGTTGAGCAGTTTTATGCCGCTTTTTCCCTTTGCCTGTGCTCTTCCCGTCCACCATCATAATATCGCTAATTTTTTTCTGAATGCCCAACGGGGTGATGCCGTGTTTTTTATTATGCGCCTTTTGTTTATTGCGCCGCCGTTGAGTTTCATCTAACGCACGGGCAATAGACCCCGTAATACGATCGGCATACAAAATTGCCTTACCGTTAATATTGCGGGCGGCACGCCCAATGGTCTGCACCAAAGAAGTCTCAGAGCGTAAAAAACCCTCTTTATCGGCATCTAAAATAGCGACTAATGACACTTCGGGAATGTCTAACCCTTCACGCAATAAATTGATCCCGACCAAGACATCAAATGTCCCCATACGCAACTGACGAATAATTTCCACGCGCTCTACCGTATCAATATCTGAATGCAAATAGCGTGCACGCTCGCCGTAGTCATTGAGATATTCCATTAAATCTTCTGCCATACGTTTAGTCAAAGTCGTGACTAATACGCGTTCACCTTTTTGAGTGCGCAAACGCACTTCAGATAATAAATCATCTACTTGTGTGGTGACTGGGCGGACATCAATTTCTGGGTCCACTAACCCCGTGGGGCGCACTAACAATTCCACAATATGCTCAGCATGCTCTTTTTCATAGTCGCCGGGGGTGGCAGAAATATATATGGCTTGACGCACGCGCGCTTCCCACTCCTCAAAACGTAACGGGCGATTGTCCAATGCAGCGGGGAGGCGAAATCCATGTTCTACTAATGTGCTTTTGCGCGCATAATCGCCACGATACATCGCGCGGATCTGCGGTACCGCGACATGTGATTCGTCAATGATGGTGATGGTGTCACTGGGCAGATAGTCAAACAAAGTAGGAGGCGGGTCTCCGGGTCGGCTTCCCGAAAGATAGCGCGAATAATTTTCTATACCCGTGCAGTATCCAATTTCACGCATCATCTCTATGTCAAATATAGTGCGCTGTTCTAAACGCTGTGCTTCCACTAATTTATCGTTCGCCCGCAATAGTGTTAATTGCGTAACGAGATCCAATTTGATTTCTTCTATTACCCGCAACAATGTTTCTTGGGGAGTGACATAATGTGTTTTGGAGAACACCGTGAAATAAGGGAGTGATTGCTTTTCTTTGCCCGTGAGGGGATCTAATAATGTGATATCCTCAATTTCATCATCAAAAAATTTAATGCGGATCGCATCGGATGATAACTCAGCCGGATAAATATCAATCACCTCACCGCGCACCCGATAATCGCCGCGTTGTAAGACGAGATTATTGCGCCTATATTGCATTTCGGTCAAGCGGCGCAGGAGATCCCGGCGAGGCCAACTGTCGCCCTGTCGTAAATACAAAGCCATATCCGTATACGTTGTGGGATCACCCAAACCGTAAATAGCCGACACAGTGGCGACGATTACCACATCTTGGCGTTCAACCAAAGATTTTGTTGCCGACAAACGCATCTGCTCAATATGGGCATTAATAGAGGCATCTTTTTCAATATATACATCCGATGAGGGAATATACGCCTCGGGTTGATAGTAGTCGTAATACGAAACGAAATATTCTACCGCGTTGTATGGAAAATAATGGCGAAACTCACCAAATAATTGTGCGGCTAAGGTTTTATTGGGTGCCATAATAATCGCTGGGCGCTGCACCTTCTCAATCATTTTTGCCATCGTATAGGTTTTACCCGAACCGGTCACCCCCAACAATACTTGTGATGTCAATCCGCGACACACACCGTCCGCTAGTTGGTCAATCGCAGAGGGTTGGTCTCCAGCAGGCTGATAATCTGCCGTCACGACAAATTTTTTATCGGTCATTCCCACCCCTCATTGCGGAACAAAGTGCTAATAGTATGCATGGTAAAGCCGCGTTTTTGCAAGTAATTGATTTGTTGGGTGCGCACACGGGTGGCAATTGTGTGGGTGCCTTCCCTTGCGCCAAATTTTTTCTGGCACGCAGCCGCCGCTAAAACCACAGATTCCCGCTCATCAGGCAAACAATCGGCAATGAGTGATTGAGCAATACCGTGTTGGGTGAGTTTTGCCTGCATCAATAGTGGTCCATAATGCTTGCGGCGACATACATTAATATAATCGGTAACAAATCGCTTTTCATTTAGCCATCCCTGCTCTTCTAATTCGTCTAATAAATGGTCAATGATTGCCGGCACTGACGAAGGGGTTTCCTCGATTTTCGCAAGGATACGTTCGGCTCTGCACAGTAGTTTTATGCGCAGTTCGATCCGACTATGTTCACGCCGTCCTAAAGCACGCAAGGCAGAAATTTTTAATTGTTGAATCAGGGAATGATTACTCTTCCCGCCCATTGCATCTTTATTTTTCTTGTGATGGGGCAGGGAGTAGTGCTTCTTTGACTTTTTGTTCTATTTCTGCGGCAATCTCCGGCGACTCTAACAAAAAATTCTGCGCAGCGCGCTTGCCCTGCCCAATTTTCTTACCACCGTATCCGTACCAAGCACCTGATTTATCAATAATGCCGTGTTCGGCAGCCATTTCAACGATCTCGCCCAATTTATTAATGCCCTGACCGTAGAGAATCTCAAACTCCGCTTGCTTAAAAGGTGGCGCGACTTTATTTTTGACGACTTTCACGCGTGTCTGGCTGCCGATCACTACATCGTTTTCTTTAACCGCACCCTTTTGGCGAATATCCAAGCGCACCGATGCATAAAACTTCAATGCATTGCCGCCAGTAGTGGTCTCTGGATTGCCATACATCACGCCAATTTTCATGCGTATTTGATTGATAAAGATCATTAAGCAATTGGTTTGTTTAATAATACCGGTCAATTTACGCATCGCTTGGCTCAAGAGGCGGGCTTGCAAACCCATGTGCGAGTCTCCCATCCCGCCTTCAATCTCCGCCCGCGGCACCAAAGCGGCAACCGAATCCACCACTAAAATATCTACCGCACTTGAACGCACTAACATTTCGGCAATTTCCAATGCTTGTTCGCCCGAATCGGGCTGGGATACGATCAAATCATCTACCACCACGCCCAGTTTTTCCGCATAAATTGTATCTAAAGCGTGTTCGGCATCAATAAAAGCCGCCATACCTTTATTTTTTTGACATTCGGCAATGGCTTGCAACGCCAAAGTCGTTTTTCCGGAAGATTCGGGACCAAATATTTCCACAATACGCCCGCGCGGTAATCCAAAAATACCTAAGGCAATATCTAACCCCAACGAGCCCGTAGAAAAAACATCAACAGGGGTTGCTTTTTGTTCATTCATACGCATTGCAGTCCCTTTACCAAATTGGCGATCAATTTGTGCCAATGCAGCATTTAACGCCTTTTGTTTATTTTCATCCATTGCTATTACTCCTATAATCATGTCATTGGGTGTAAAGGGATTATATCATTTTACGTTGCTGTTTTTGCGCTCGGTGCATCCATGCACCTCGCTTGTACATTGCCGAAAAATTATCGCAAGACAAAGTAATCCTCTATTTTTCGGCAATGGGGCGGTGCTCCCGGCGGTGCCTTCTCTGCATTCAATACGTTGCTTTTTTTGCGGTCAGCACGTCCCTATGCCTCCCTTGGTACGCAGGCAAAAAATTATCGGAAAAGCGTAGTTTCCCTCTATTTTTTGCCTGCGGGCGGCGTTCCCTACGCCGCTGT
>JAHRAO010000035.1 GCA_020027215.1 Gammaproteobacteria bacterium | reverse complement strand
CGAATGTTACTTTTAATTTGGGACTTATATATTTAACTTGACAACTTCTCTATTACTTCTTCTGATCCAGCAACCTTTCTTTTAAGGTTTCGTAAGTAAAAAACCCTTCGTAATATTTTTCTTTGTGGTACATATAAGTCGCATTATTGATATGGAACTGTCCTTCTCCTAAATTGCCTCTGTGCTGTTTTTCTGAATATTTGATATTCCTGTCGCTGATGATTTTATCTTTGGGGATTGTAAAAACTTCAATAACATCATAAAAAAACAAAACGTAATAGAGAATATCAAAACAGTCAATTTTAATTTGCTGTATGTTGCAATCGAAATCATACCTGTCAATATCTTTTTGGGAAATTAGTCTGTTTTTGTTGCTGTTATTTATAATGAGGTCATACAAAGTTTCGGTTGTCAAAGCAAGTTTATTCGACTTCAACACTCTCGACGATTTAACTTCAACCCTATGGCCATCACCTACTAAATCATAAGACAGACAATCACTATCGACTTGGTTGTAAATAACTTTAATTAGCAGTTCAACAACTCTACTAAACTGTCGAGTATTTAGATTAACAATGCCATCCCTGAAATCGTCAGACATTATTTAATCTGTCTATAGCAATGTCGTAAAATTCTTTATTGTTATCGCACCCCATGTAATTGCGGTTTAACTTCTTGGCCGCAACCAGTGTTGTACCAGACCCCATAAAAGGATCAATAACCAAATCATTCGGGTTAGAAAATACCGTAATTATTCTCTCCATAATAGATAAAGGTTTTTGTGTAGGGTGTTGCACTCTTTCATTAGACCACGGGACAATCGGAGAAATATCTGTCCAGACATTAGATAATGCTCTAAACGCATTCCCGTTTTTTTTGCCGATAGACCCGCCTGTTTTTTTCTTAATGGTCGATGGAATTTTGTTATAGGTATAAAGATTTGTATTATTGACGTACCATAAAATATCTTCTCTGGTCGATACCAAATTGATTTTAGTACCTCTCCCTTTAATCCTGTCGTAGATAATCCAATTTTGCAGGGTGAACAAATCATCCAATACATCTTTTATTTTTGCTACTTCACTCCAACCTTGAAACACAATCATCGCACCGCTATCCTTAAGAATCCTCTTAAACTCTTGTGATAATACTTTCCAATTTAGACTGTCCGGTTTGTCCCATTTTTGATTGTCATAATTGATACAGTACGGCGGATCAGTAGCGATTAAATCAACAGATTTATCGTCAATCCTTTTCAGCAAAGATAGACAATCAATGCTAAAAACATTATCAGTATTTAATTCCCTTCTCGGCAATGCTAACTCTTGTTGTCTAGCAGTGTTTTTCTGTATTGTCATTGAACATTATTCGTCGATTTCTTTCCATGTCCACATATCTTCAAAACTACTTCCCGACGCTTTACTTCCCACTGCTGCAGCAAAAATTTTGTTGGTATTAAAAGGGGGATCGAGATAAATCAAATCAACACTCTCGCTGTTCATGCTTTTAAGAATATACAAATTATCCCCTGTATAAAGGGTGTTTTGAAAATTATGACTCACGCATCAATTTTTTATAATTCAAGTGCTCGGTATTCATTTAACCGAGTGCACTAAAATTAAAAGGGGAGATCATCCTCCATATCGCCCATACTGCCCTTTGCAGAAGAAGCAGGTTGTGCGACAGCACCATCTGTTGCACCGCTTTTTCGTTCAGCAGGTGGTTCCTGCGGTGCCTGCGCAGGTCGTGATTGTGGGCGATTTTGTGTGAGCGGCGCAGCACGCGAAACATCTTCACCCCGCCTACCCAACATCTGCATATTGTTGGCGATAATTTCGGTGGTGCTCTGTTCAAATCCCTGTTGGTTTTCCCAACGCCGCGTCTGTAGTCGCCCTTCAACGTACACTTGGGAACCCTTGTGTAGGTATTGAGCGGCAATTTCGGCTAAGCGATCCCAAAAAACGACACGATGCCACTCGGTATGCTCACGCAATTCGTTGGTTTCGCGATCCTTTCGCCTCTCAGTGGTCGCAATATTCATACTGACGACAGATTTTCCGCTCCTTGTATAGGCTACTTCGGGATCTTTCCCGCAGTTGCCTATGATAATTGCTTTATTGACTGCTACCATAAGATGCTCCTTATCTTTTTATCTATTTATCTATTTATAATAATCATTTGGAATTCATTTCCATCATAACACAATTATGTGCTCAATAATTGCAATGTGAAGCGCTGGGTACTATCAGTCCATGCCATCACCTCATGCCATCCAGATTGTTGCACAATAGAATGAAAAACTCGGTCGGGATATTTATAGGAGTTTTCGGTATGGATGGTCTCCCCCGCTTGAAAAGTAAATTGATGACCAGCGACACCGAACGTACAGTGGCTCTGGGCAACTAAATGCATTTCAATTCGGTTCTGCGGCGCATTAAAAAATGCGTGATGGGCAAACGCATCCTCCGCTATATCGGCACCGAGATCACGCCGCATCCGTTCCAACATATTGAGGTTAAACTTGGCAGTGATCCCTGCTTTATCGTTATAAGCCGCTTCCAGTTGATGTCTATCGGTTGAGCAATCCCTGCCTATCAATATCTGACCACCGCTGCCAGCAAAGGTGGCGATATTGCGGAGCAATTGTACCGCACCCGCAGGCTCAAAATTACCAATGCTGGAGCCAGGATAAAAGGCGATGACTGGGAAGTCATCCAACGGCAAGGGGGGGAATTTCTGAGAAAAATCAGCATAAACCGCATGCACATCTACATTAAAATGCTCATGCGCTAACGCCTGGGTGGATTGGAGTAAAAAAGTGGGGTCAATATCAATCGCAACATATCGCCGCACCGATAATGCATCGAGTAATAAGCGCACTTTTGTGCTCGCACCGCTTCCCAATTCGACGAATACGCTATGAGCGGGGACGGCAGCACGGATTTCATGGAGACAACGGGATAATAAATCCATTTCCACTCGGGTGATATAGTATTCTGGTTGGCGACAAATTTCATCAAATAGCAGCGACCCGCGCTGATCGTAAAAGTATTTAGGAGGGAGTGTGCGCGGTGAAGACGATAGTCCAGCGATCACTTCTTGGGCGAAACTCTGCGCAGAAATGGAGTGGCGATGGAAAGTCACCGCTGGTTGCAATACTTTATCTTGCAAGACGAATACCGCTAAATTGCCAACGTTCCCAAGGGTAGAAAAAATTACGATAGGTCGGACGCATATGATTGTGCGAAGTCACACATGAGCCACCGCGCAATACCATTTGCCCAGTCATAAATTTTCCATTATATTCACCCACTGCGCCAGCTGATGGATGAAATCCGGGATAGCCTGTGTAATTACTTGCCGTCCATTCCCACACATCACCGTAAAATTGTACCGAAGATGGATGTCCATTAATCGGGCGCAAGTAACCTCGATCATAAAAGTTCCCTGACCGAACAACTTTGGGCGCCACAATTTCCCATTCCATTTCAGTAGGCAAACGCGCTTTTGCCCATCGGGCATAGGCATCGGCTTCAAAATGACTTACATGGCACACCGGTGCCTCCCAGTCAATGGGTTGCAAACCCGACAGGGTAAAATACTGCCATTGCTCACCATCTTTCTGCCAATATAGCGGCGCCTGCCATCCTTTTTCTTGGAGCATCTGCCAAGCATCGGCCAGCCAATACTGTGGTTTGCTGTATCCGCCGTCTTGCATAAATTCCAAATACTCGCCATTCGTGATTAAGCGGTCGGCAATACTAAAATCGTGTACATAAACTTTATGGCGGGGCTTTTCATTATCGTAAGCAAATCCCTTACCATGCGTACCAATAGAATAGACACGCGCGGGAATAGTGAGCCATTTTAATTGCGCGGGCGGTGCACTGGGTAAGGTCGCACGGTAAGGAGAATATACGGGGAACAATGGATTATGCGCAAAGACATGTTTTATATCGGTGAGCATTAATTCCTGATGCTGTTGTTCATGCTGGATACCCAAAACAATGCGCTCGGCGAACAAAGTATCGGCAGGAGCGTTCGCTAACAACGCCATCATTTGTTCATCCACCCACGCGCGATAGCGATAAATATCCGCCACTGTCGGGCGGGAAAGCCACCCTCGGCGAGAACGCAAAAAAGGGGTGCCATGGGTAATGTAGTATGAATTGAACAAATAATCGTATTGGGGATGAAACGGACGGTATTTTTTTTGGAAGGCAGCAAGGATAAAAATATCAAAAAACCATGTGGTATGCGCTAAGTGCCACTTCAGCGGGCTGACTGACGGCATCGTTTGAATGACATAATCCTCCGCTTCCAAAGGTGCACAAATGCTATGAGATATTGCGCGCACCGCACAATAATTCTCGGCAAGCGTATCGAATTGGAAAGTACTTACAGCAGATTGAGATGGCATTTTATCGTCTTGAAAAAGTTATCATGAAGGAAACGCACAACCCGCAATGGATAAATAACTTGTATAGCCAGTCGTATAGTTGGACATCAAACAGAATGCTTCCCCTTAAGGCAAGATACAAAGGTGACGTTCCAAGGCGTCACGACTCCATTTATTATATTATACAACCCCTGCTAAAGTCGCATATGTGTAATGTGATGGCACAATTGCTCTATTTCTTTTTCAGTATTGTAAATATGCAGTGAAGCACGCACTTTATTGGGGGCGTGGCGTGAATCTAAGTTAATGCCAGTTAAACCATCAATGGTCAGTGATGTATGCACTTTGTGTTGGGTCAAAAAGTGCACCATATGCTCAGAGGAAATGTTTAAGTGGCAAAAAGTGACAATACCGCATTGCTCTTTCCCCCTATCGCACACTTGGATGTCATTTATTTGAGAGAGTTGGGTGCGCAATGATGCCGCCAATGTTTGAATGCGTTGGACTATAGAGGTACTCTTCAGCGCACAATATTGATCAACCGCCATTTTGAGTCCGATCTGCAATGCTTTATTGGTCTCAAAAGTTTCAAAGCGCCGTGCGCTATTCAATAGTTGGTAATCATTGGTAGAATACCATTGTAAGCCGCCGAGGTCGATACGCGCAGGATGAATCTGACTTATCAGCGGGCGGCGAATATACAAAAAACCCGTGCCGCGCGGAGCGCGTAAATACTTCCGCCCCGTAGTGATAAGAAAATCACAATGCAGTTGACGCACATCAATAGGCAATTGACCGACCGATTGGCACGCATCCAACAGATAAAAAGCGCGGTAATTTTTCACCAGTGCTCCCACCTCTGGCGCCGGATTAATAAGACCATTATTGGTTGGGATATGGGCGAGCGCAACTAATGCCACATCATCGTCTAAATGGTGCTTTAATTGATGAAGATCAATGACTCCGTGTGCATCGTCATCTATGATGTGTACGCGTAAATTATGCTGGCGTGCATGTGAAACAATGGACAGATAATTGCTGATATATTCACTGCGCCCAATAAGTATTCGCTCTCCTGCTTGGAAAGGCAGGGCATAAAAAATACTATGCCACGCACAAGTGGCATTGGTTTGCAGGGCAATTTCATCTGGATGGGCGTTAATCATGGTGGCGATTGAGCGATAGGTTGCCTCTAATTCCTGCTTTTTCGCCTCGGCGGCTTCATAGCAGCCGAGAGACGCTTCTAAATCCAAGTACTCTTTCACCGCTTCCACTGTGGAGCGAGTCGGTAGCGCACCCCCTGCATTATTCAAATGAATATATGTTTGGCAACCAGGCGTCTCTTGGCGTAATTGATCGATATTGAGCATATTCACTGCCGATATGGTCGTCTATACAATGTGCAGCAACAATATCATTACTGGGGTGCCCCTTTCCGCCAAATATGAATACCCATTCCTTTAATTTGCCCCACAAATAATTGCGAATACTGCCACCGGATATCAGGGAAATGTTGTTCGTCGGAAAATATAAGCTACCACCCTCGCTGGCGCAATAAATGAATCAAGTGTACCGCTGTGGGAATCACAGCATCATTTAATGGGTAATGCGATATGGCGATTGTGCCCTGTGCCAATGAATCCAATTCCTGATCAATAGATTTATTATCGTGTATTAAGTGGGGAGGCATGTAAACTTTTTGAGTCGCGGAAAAGTGCATCAACGACAAAGGGACACCTTTGATAATAAACACTTTATCCACATCATACCGTGTAAATAATTGTTGGATTTCTTTTTCGTTATAGTTATCTTGACGGGGGGTGATGTAAGCCGAGTAATGAACAAAATATATGCCCGATATAACTATCATCAAGCCACCACACACAATAAATTGCATTCGGGGCATTATTGCTGTGCGGTGTTGTGTCGCCAAGTGACATAACCAATTTAATCCGCGCAAGATCATATAAACAATAAAAGGCAGAAAAACCAATAGTTTGTGACTCGGGCTGAGCGATAATCGGCCTGCAATAATAAATACAAACCATATCAGAGCAATACAGAGTAACCAACCGAGAAAAGATCTATCTGTTTGACGATTGTATAGAAATGAAGACAGGACCCCTATTCCCGTCATAATAAATATGATTGGAAAAATGACCCAGTTGAATGCCGATTGCTCAATGATAAATCCGATCAGCCGTGTGACGAGTAAATAAATATTGACGGGGAAAAATTGGAACATTTCTCCAAGGGATAATTGCGGAGAAAAAACAAAATTGTTAGTATCTCCCGCATCCCACGTCGTCGTTTGATATCCTTTCATCGCAACATATACAATCAGTATCGAAACCATAGTACCGAATAAGGCGAAACTCTTCCACAAATACAAAGTCGTCCTATAAAAACTGCCCGTTGTGCGATACATATCCCATAACAAAAAACAGGCGAGCGCCACGCCAATCAATGCTATTAGATACTGGGTGTACAAGAGTACACCCGCAATGGCGAATAAAAATAAGCGATATTTTTCCGTGGTGAATAACTTATCGTGCCATTGAATATAGAGATAAGCGAGTACGCCAGTTGCTGGGATAATCACCGCATAGGACAGCATGAAATGCGCACAAATTTAATTTTGTAATGAGTAACCCATCAAAGTGACACCGAGCAAAACAACGGGTAAGTTTCCGAATTTTTTGATGAAAAATAGTCCCCAAATCCATAAACCGAGAACAAAAGAAAGGAATGACGGAAAACGCCCCCAAAAAAGATTTTCTCGGTATGAGTTTTCCGTAGAAATAAAGGGAAAGGCAACCACATAAGATAACGGTGCGCTAGAGTGCGACAAGCCAATCACTAAAAAAGGTGAGAGCGTATCTATGAAATCGAAAATAGAGGGGTATTGCTCACGCCACTGCCGCAAAGCTACTTTATATGGTCTGTGATAAGTTGTTGATTGTTTATCAAATATACGCGTAGTAAAATAAGGTTTTTCCTGAGCCTCTATAATACTATTGATAAAAATAATTTCATCGCCTTCGGGGAAATGTTCATCTAATGTGGTGAAGACAATCGCACCAAAAAAAAGCACCCACAGTAACAAGACAGCGTGCTTAATGCGAAAATGCTGCATGGTATTGATCACATTATACATAACATCCTATTATAGATCCGCCAGGCGCATCATCACTGAACACAACTCTTTATAATAATTTTATGCGGAGTGATCAATTCCCACAAAAAATACTGATTGTGCGCACTGGCAGTATCGGTGATACAGTATTTAATCTGCCGATTTTTCATTTCATTAAAGACCACTGGCCTTTATCGAAAAGGATGGTCTTAACCAATTGGCCAATAAATGAAAAAGCAACGCCAATGCAATCTATATTAGGCAATAATATTTGGGTGCACGACTACCTCTCATATATCGGCGGCACGCGCAACATTATGCAGATATGGCGTTTACTCAAAAAAGTGCGTCAGTGGCACCCAGACATAGTGATTTACATTAATGAATGTCGCTCTTTGCCGGCAACTTATCGCGACGCGTGCTTTTTCCGTTTCAGCGGCGCACAACAAGTGATCGGTGTGCCACGACAGGCACATTTACGCACTCACCTTTACGATAAGAGTACTGGATTATACGAGGGTGAGGTATCGCGTATTGCACGCACACTATCTCCATTGGGTAAAATTAACCCGACCGATCCTGCACAACGCGATCTGCTCCTCAATGACACCGAGCACGCCAAGGCACAAGAGTTGTTAAAAGATTGGGCGGGAAAAGAGTGCTATATTGGTTTTGCGCCAGGGGTGAAGCAAGCAGGGAAAGATTGGACGGCACCCAATTGGCAACAAATCATGCACCAACTCACTATAAATAAACCACACTTAGGGCTATTGCTTATCGGCGGGAAAAGCGATCGCACTCATTCTGCACAGATTGCCCAATGTTGGGATGGTCCAGTACTCAATATGTGCGGCAATGTATCGCCACGCATAAGCGCTGCATTGCTCCAACAAGCGCAGCTTTTTCTCGGCCCGGATAGCGGTCCTATGCATTTAGCGGCGGCGGTGCGCACTCCGGTCGTTGCTGTTTTTAGCACACAATATCCTCCGGGAATATGGTTTCCTTTGGGCGAGCGCCATCGTATTTTTTACCCCAATCTCTCTTGGTCAGGTGGAACACCGGTTATTTATCGCCTCATTCCAGCAAAAGAAACATTCCATACTCTCCCCCCCGATCAAATAGCGCAAGCCTGTTTAGCGCTTTTATCGGAATAAACAATGCTGTCTTTACGCTCAATACATCCCTGTATTTCGCTTGTACATTGGGTAAAAAACTTCGCAAGACAAAGTAATGCTCGTTTTTTACCCAATGAGGCACCGCTCCCGGCGGTGCTCCCTACGCCGCTTTCTTTGCGCTCAATACGTTGCTGTCTTTGCGGGCGGCGGTGCTTTCTCTGTGCTCATTTAATATCATTATTTGTCTTTCAATGCTATAATGCCATATAAGTTTCACTTCATTAAGTTTATTATGCGTCAATGCATTAGTATTATCATTTTAGGGGCGTTCACCACCATTATTTCTTGTGGCGGTGGTAGCCCTTCATCACACAACTTTGTGTGCGCCAATGGAACGGCGGCTACGGGGACGACTGGCAGTGCGGGGACACAAAACTGCACGGCGTGTAATACTAATTTTATGCTGACTGGAACTGCGCCCAATCAGACCTGTGTTTCTACAGGAACAGGAGGCAATAACCCTCCCGTGGCGATGGGTGGATCAGTTACCGTTATTACGGGCAGAACTGTGAATATCATTTTGCAAGGCAC
>JAHRAO010000025.1 GCA_020027215.1 Gammaproteobacteria bacterium | reverse complement strand
CGTCCCTGTCTTAGCGCTCAATACGTCCCTGTATTTCGCTTGTACATTGGGTAAAAAACTTCGCAAGACAAGTAATGCTCGTTTTTTACCCAATGGGGCGGCGTTCCCTACGCCGCTGTCTCTACGGTCAGCACGTTGCTTTTTTTGCGCTCAATACGTTGCTGTCTTTGCGGGCGGTGCATCCTGCACCGCTTTTTTAACGCTCAATACATCCCTGTATTTCGCTTGTACATTGCCGAAAAATTATCGCAAGACAAGTAATGCTCCATTTTTCGGCAATGGGCGGTGCTCCCTGCACCGCTTTCTTTGCGGGCGGTGCGTCTTGTGTGCTTGGTGGGTTCGGGTGTTGTGCGGGGAGATTGGATGTAAATGGGGCATTACTTGTTATAATTAATCTTTAGTATCATCAATGATGATATTGCCATGGTTCATATTTTTCTTCACAAATAATGAAAATTCTTAAAGTAAATAAATCATATAAAATCGCTATTGTATTGAGTGGGGCGATCGTTATTTGGATGGGGGTAGGTATGCTCTATAGCAATGAAACTCCAACAAATACTCTCCCGCCAGCGGACACAGATGCTGAAGAAGCAGTGGTTGCAGTGACTAACCGTACGGCGACATTGATTGTGCATTACATCTCTGCTCAAGGAACGGTTGAACCCAATCGTGAAGTTGTGATTCGCGCAGAAACCGCTGGCAAAATTAAACGCATTTTAGTGCGTGAAGGTAAAACGGTTGACAAAGGGACTTCTTTAGCGCGCATGGATATTCAGGAGCGCAAAATTCGTTTAGACCAAGCGCGGGTGCAAACAAAGGCTGCTCAAAGGCAGTATGATGCAGCAAAGAGTCTCGGCGCTGAGGGTTACGAGGCACAAACCCGCATCGATGACACCTTGACTGCATTAAAAATTTCCCAAGCGGAGGAAAAACGTATCGCTTTGGAGTTGTCTTATACCAATATTCGCGCACCTTTTGCGGGAATTATTTCCCGCCGTCATATTGAGCAAGGTGATTATGTCATGGAGGGTGCTCCTTTGATGACCATAGTGGATAATAGCGTACTCGTGGTTGCGGTCGCTGTACCGCAACAAGATATCGCCGCGGTAAAAGAAAATGGTTTGGCGGAGGTTGTTTTAGTCAATGGACAAACCGAAAAAGGCACCATTCGCTTTATTTCTCCGCGGGCGGCTATGGATACGCGCACTTTTCGGGTAGAAATTGCCATTCCGAATACCCATAATCTTCCTTCTGGCACAAGTGCTCATGCGCGCATCCCCCGTCAAAATGTGATGGTGCACTTGTTGTCACCGGCTTTATTGACGCTCAATCCCGAAGGCGATATGGGGATTAAAGTGATTAATGATAGTTCAATTGTTGAATTTTATCCGGTCAAGATCGTCAGTAGTAACCAAAAAGGCATTTATGTCAGTGGGCTCCCTCAGTATGCACAAATCATTACTCAGGGACAAGGATATGTGCGTACAGGAGATCGAGTTTCGTTCGTTTATTCTGAAACCTATGCGCATTATTGATTTTGCCTTCCAACGATCGCGCGTTGTCATTTTGGCTTTTTGCGTCATATTATTTACCGGAACTATTTCTTATTTAATAATCGCTAAGGAAGCGGCACCCGATATACCTATTCCTATATTCTATGTCTCAATGGCGCATGAGGGGATTTCCCCCGAAGATGCCGAACGTTTACTCGTGCGCCCTATGGAAAAAGAATTGCAGTCTTTAGAAGGATTAAAAGAAATACGTTCGGTGGCTAGCGAAGGTCATGCTTCGGTGACTTTAGAATTTCGCCCAGGTCTTGACGCAGATGAAGCCCTGTTAGATATTCGCGAAAAAGTAGATTTGGCGCGCTCTAAGTTACCCCTTAATTCCGATGAACCTCCTCGGGTCTATGAAATCAATATCGCTTTATTTCCTGTATTGAGCATTGCTCTCGCCGGCCCGGTACCCGAACGTTTATTGGTCAATCTCGCACAGAATTTACAAGAAAAATTAGAATCGCTTTCCGGTGTATTAGAAGCAAAAATTACCGGTGACCGTGAAGAAATGATGGAAGTGGTTGTTGATCCAGGACTTATGGAAAGTTACAATGTTACTTTTCAAGATATCGTAGGTCTTTTACAAAATAACAACCAATTAGTTGCTGCCGGTGCTTTGGATACAGGCGCAGGACGAATGGTATTCAAAGTGCCTGGTGTTATTGAAGATATGGAAGACATAATGTCCCTGCCAGTGAAAATTGTGGGCGATACGGTGGTCACCTTTGAAGATGTCGTTTTTATCCGCCATGCATTCAAAGATCCGGCTAGCTTTGCGCGCGTAGCGGGCGAAAGTGCAGTGATCATAGAAATATCGAAACGTCTCGGCACCAATATTATTGATACGATTAAAGAAGTTCGCGAACTCACTCTCAGCGAAAAAGAACGGTGGCCATCGTCTGTGGCAGTGACCTTTATGCAAGATGAATCGCGCAATATACAAGACATGCTAAAAGATTTACAAAATAATGTCGTGTTCGCCATTATTTTAGTGATGATAGTGGTGGTGGCTGTTTTAGGAGTGCGCCCCGCTTTACTAGTCGGGCTCGCCATTCCCGGCGCCTTTCTCGCAGGCATTCTTTCTTTGCATATTATGGGGAATACGCTAAATATAGTCGTATTATTCAGCTTGATTTTGGTCGTGGGAATGTTAGTGGATGGTGCCATTGTGACGGTTGAGTTAGCAGACCGTAAAATTGCCGAAGGATTTGATCGTAAGCACGCTTACGCTATGGCGGCGAGGCGGATGTCATGGCCAATTACCGCAGCGACAGCGACAACTTTAGCTGTTTTTGTGCCGTTGCTTTTTTGGCCAGGTTTGGTGGGCGAATTTATGAAATTCCTGCCCCTTACTGTACTCTGTACTTTAGTCGCATCACTCTTTATGGCGTTGATTTTTATCCCCACTTTAGGGGGCCTTATCGGTAGCAAACGCTATGAAGGCGATCCGCGCACTTTAGAATCTATTCGTCTTGCGCACGATGGAGATTTACAAGCAATTACCGGTTTCACCAGCAAATATCTGCGTGTATTAGAAAAACTGCTCCGTCACCCCATAAAAGTATTGCTCGCAACCTTAACAATGATGATTCTGACTTTTATTTCTTTTGGAATGTTCGGTAAAGGGGTAGAATTTTTTCCCGATGTCGAACCGGACTTTTTACGCATTCAATTACAAACGCGCGGCGACTTATCTATATATGAAAAAGACGCACTGGTTAAAGAAGTTGAGCAAAAATTATTGGATATAAAGGTATTTAAGGCAATCTATTCACGTACAGTGAGCGGTGGGGATAGTGGATCGGAGACCATCGGTATCATATTGATGGAATTTGTTCACTGGCGACAACGTCCGCCAGCCTCAGAAGTGATTAAGGTTGTTCGCGAACGCTTACGCAATATTCCGGGAGTCAAAGTGCAGGTGCGTAAATCGGAATCTGGACCATCGGGCGGAAAACCTGTTCAAATTCAGGTTCGCTCAAACGATACAGAAAAGCTATCGCAGGCGGTCGATCAAATGCGCACTTTGATGAAGCAATCTGGTGGATTTGTTGATGTTGAGGATAACCGTCCTTTACCGGGGATTGAATGGCGGATAGAAATTGATCGCGAGCAAGCCGCCCGTTACGGTGCAGATGTTGTGACATTAGGGAGTGCCGTGCAAATGCTCACGAATGGATTAAAGTTAGCTGAATATCGCCCCGATCATGTAGACGAAGAATTAGACATTCGTTTGCGCTTTGAATCGCAAGAGCGTCATATTGGACAGTTAGAGCAATTGCGTATTCCCACTTCTGTAGGACACATTCCAATCAACAATTTTATTCGTCTGGAAGCTGTGCAGAATACCGGCCATATCTACCGTGTGGATGGGAGACGCGCATTTACTATAGAGGCAGATGTTAGCGAAGGATTACTTGTTGATCAGAGGGTGCAGATTTTGAAACAAGCGGTAGCACAAACAAATTTCGATCCTGCGGTGTGGGTCGAATTTAAGGGAGAAGACGAAGATCAACAAGAAGCAATGCTTTTTTTAATGCAGGCATTTGGGATGGCGATTCTTCTCATGCTCGCAATCTTGCTCTTGCAATTTAATAATTTTTACCAAGCAGGGCTTATATTGAGTGCCATCGTATTATCGACCACTGGGGTGATCTTAGGCCTGTTGGTGACTAATAATCCGTATGGCATTGTCATGTGCGGTATCGGCATTATCGCCCTTGCGGGAATAGTCGTCAATAATAATATTATCTTAATTGATACTTACAATGAAATGCGCGAGCGTAATCTTTCGGTAACGGAGTCCATACTCCGCAGTGCTGCCCAACGTTTGCGCCCTGTACTGCTGACTGCGGTGACGACCATATTAGGACTCATTCCAATGGTGTTTTCGTTGACCATTAATTTTTTTGAACAGGATATTGCGGTGGGGGCACCTTCAACTCAATGGTGGGTGCAATTAGCGAGTAGTATTGCAGGAGGGCTTGCTTTTGCGACTATTCTAACCCTTATCCTCACTCCCTGTTTATTGATCCTCGGTAAGCAAAAAAAGAAAGAAACCCCTGTGCCTCGTGCCGCTGTGTCTGGTGGCGAGCAACCATCCCCAATTCATTCGCGCACCAATATATCCACAATTGATTAAGAGGGGGCACAAATGGCTGCAAAAGTGTGGCATTGCGCTTTACGCCTGTATCTTGATATTTCAGATAAGTGCCGCTGAAGAAGCAGCGCCTATTTTATTACACGAGCACAAATGGTTGATTGTGGAATGCTATATTTTTAGCCACGAAAATAATCCGCAAGCAGAAACATTTCCACTATTAGATACATTGTCCTATCCAACTCCGCTGGTCAATTTGCGTCATTTAAGCGATGATCTCTACCACAAATTATTTCTTAATCCCTATGAGAGCGGTGACGTCAGCACCACCAATGTCAATTTCAGCAATATGGCATTCAACACCTTGCCGCCGCAATTACAGCGCACTTTATTGCCGACGAATAGTATTGATATGCAGGAAAAAGTCCGTGCTTTACCGCATACTTACCGTATGTTATTTCATCAAGCCTGGTTACAACCTGTATTGACCACTAAAAAGGCACCATATATCCTCATTGAGGGGGGTAAAACAGTGAATAACCACTACGAATTAGGAGGTGTATTGCATATCTCGCAACGGCGTTACATCCATTTGAACACAGATTTATGGCTTATTAACTTTAGTGCACCGATAGCCGACCAAGAAAAGACCAATCAATCCGTGGTGCGAGGAGATTATACCCCCTTGTTATCCATTCCTAATCCCCGCACATTGACAGTAGAAGAGTGGCTGAGCGAACTCAACGCCCCGCTACCCGCTACCAGTTCGCCACCTTTTTTAATATCCACTATGTCCGTATCGGTATCCAATTTTATCTTTGCCAAGCCCATGCAGGAGGGCCCTATGTCCGAATTCATCCCTTCACAGGCAATACGCTATTCACGGATGCCCATTTCCCGCGTGGTCGTTATGCAACAGCATCAACGTTTAGGTGAATCGCGCTGGCATTATTTTGATCATCCATACTTTGGTATGCTGATTAAAGTTACCCCTTGGAAAATACCCAATTTTATCCAGCCAATTCTCGTACCAGAAGAAGAAGAGGGCACTTTCCCGTTTATAGAGTATTAAGATATGGGGTCACTACAGGAATAGTCGCAGCAATTAGTGAATAGTCGGGGATTTGT
>JAHRAO010000006.1 GCA_020027215.1 Gammaproteobacteria bacterium | reverse complement strand
GAGGAGGAGGAAGAGGAGGAGGAGGAGAAAAAAATACACCATGGGCATGAGCCTGCGTGATTCCGTATATAAAAGTAATGGCTATGACTAAATATCGCATATACATTTCCTCATTTAGAATTGATACATTAAATGGGCATCCCAGTTTGACTGATCACTATAACCGACCTCAAAGAGAGCATTCCGCATAAAAAACTTGATAAAAGGGTAAGTTTCCCATACACGAGTAATCGTATTTCTTTTACTTTTTACCATCAACCATGTGTGAAAATCACCGTAATCGCCAATATAAGGGGTGATCCCCAATTGGATGTATTGTTCGGAAAAATCTCTTTGGGTATTGTAATTCTGCCGATATCCTAATCCGAGAAATAACCTTCTGGTCTCCCAATCGCCATGAATACCATAAAAATAATTATCCGTGTATGCGATACCCGCTTGAAGATACAAATTTCTTTGCGAAGTCACGGTGTTTTTTCTATTGACTAAATAAGTTAATCGTAAAGAGGCATATTCTTCGTCGAGAACCTTGTCTTTTACACTTTGGATACCGACAGAATATTTGTAGGAAGGGGAGTAATGGTAAAAAAAAGTATTGCGTAGTGTATCAGAGTGCGCCATAACAGTCGAACCGCCTGGATAAGAAATAGGTCGGGCGTCTAAAGTGCCCATCCATGCCATGAAGATAATAATATATAAAAAGCGCTCTATACCCATACAGGGTATAGTATAGCATAAAATATCATTTTAGGCAAGGGGGGGGGCTCTGAAGACATATATGTTAAAATGACATCACCGTGAAGAGGTATATTAAATGATATCATCTATCCGATGCATTGTGTTGTTGCTATTTTTGCTAACAGGGTATTTAGAAGCAGACCCTACAACGCCGAGCATGGATGCGAGTTCCCCCTCTGTTTTAACGGATGATGCCATTGAAGAAGTGGTCATTACCTCTTCCTATATTCATTCATCATTAGATGAAATTACTCACCCATTACATGTCGTTAATGGAGAGTGGATTACGGAGGGTGCAACGCAAAGTCTCGGTCAAGCGCTAGATCATTTATTGGGAGTCTCGTCAAGTGATTATGGTGCTGCGGTCGGTCAGCCAGTTATTCGCGGGATGTTGGGCAACCGAGTGAAGGTTTTACATAATGGGAATATAGTGCGCGATGTCTCATCTTTAGGTGCGGATCATATCAATGATATTGATCTGAGCCATGTACAGCACATAGAAATCGTGCGCGGTCCCGCCTCGTTATTTTATACCCATGGAGCGATTGGCGGCATTATCAATATCGTGGATAATGCCATTGCTAAAAGTAATATTGAGCACCCAGAAGTATTTGTCGGCGGAGAGACGCAAAGCGTTAATGATGGCAATGCGGGGCAACTGACTTATCGTGGACATTGGGGAGGACTCAATTTCAGTATGGCGTATAGTAAAGTGAATTTAGGGAACTACGATATTCCCAGCGGTGCCGTTATGCCCGTGCTTCATGATGACGATGAACACCCTGACCCTGTACGTAATACTTTGGATAATTCCGATTTTGAGAAATCTTTACAAAAAGGAGCTATTTCAAAAACTGGATCTTGGGGATATGTTGGAATCTCGTATGCCAACTCCGATGCACTTTATGGCATACCATTCCATGTGGAAGAAGAAAAAGATCATATGGACATGGAAAGCGACGATGAAGATCACGGAGAGGAAAGAGTATTTATAGGAACCGATGCTCGTATTACGACGATTATGGGAGAATATAAATGGGATAGTTCATGGATCAAAAATGTTCGTTATGCTTTTGTAGATACCCATTACACTTTAGCGGAAGAAGAAACAGCAGAGATCTCGCATCAGACGACTTTTCAGAATGATGGACAAGAGTTCGGATCGATATGGGATATGAGCACACCAAAGTTCAAACAAAAAATAACGATCAACTTCACGAATGAAGATATCAGTATGATAGGGGACGAAATTTTTATCGCCCCGACTCGTTCTAGTGAAATAACATGGGGTTATTATTGGAGTAAAGACTTCCCATCTATTCACATTGATGGAGCAGTGCGCCATGATCGCGTGACCCGAAAGGGAATGATCGATCAACAGGATTTTAGGAGCCAACACAATAATACGAGTGTTGCCTTAGGTTTAAGGCGCAACATAACCGATCATCTTACAGCAACTTTAGGCGTGTCGCTTGTAGAGCGAGCGCCGGCAGCGGTTGAGCTATTTATCAATGGACCACATCTATCCACGCAACGATTTGAAAGAGGCCACCCTCACTTGCACGCAGAACGCGCACACAATGTTGATTTGACTGTGGATGTCATTGTGAATGATTTTTTTACCACCATTACATTCTTCAATAATGAGGTAGATAATTATATATATCTCATGGATGAAGGTCCTGTAGATGCCAATATTCACCCTTTGTTCATTCCAGCGTCGTATCGGCAGCAAAATGCTCGTTTGCGAGGATACGAATTTGAATTGGGTCAAATACTTCATCTTGCGAAAGGTGAACTGACCCTTTCTTATGGAAGGGATGATGTATCGGGCACATTTGCCGATGGTGGGTATATCCCTCGGCTAGTGGCAGCACGCAATTTTTACAAGGTCGCCTATCACTATAAGCAAGCGGGGCTGAAATTCCTCATCAGCTTAAAAGATGTGGGGCACCAAAACAAAGTCGCATCGACAGAAAACCCAACGCGTGGCTATGAAATGTTGGATATAAGGTTTTCCAAAGTATTTTTATTAAGAGAAGATAGTGTCGGTATGACTTTATCGGTATATGGGAAAAACCTACTCAATGAAATTGCACGCAATCATACCTCTTTTGTCAAAGATCATCTCCCTTTGCCCGGACGAAATTACGGAGTAAAATTGAATTTTAAATTTTAGTATTGGTTCATAATACTAAAAACTTAATAAACTAGCAGTTAAACCTCTTTTATGCTTGTGCTTGCATTGATTGTGGGCGTTGCCACATTATAATTACATGCACTATGCAATGGTCTTGTTACATGCACTATGCAATGGTCTTCATTTGGGACTGGTCGCACCGAAAAATATAGTTTCATTGAATGAGCGAGAATACGAGCAGAGTTTATACGCCATCATCCACAATGATGAATAGACAGATTGTGAATCGACGATAAATACGCGCATATGTTAGGCAAGGGTACTGCGGCTGATTTTTCAACCGCACAACATTTTGGTGATGGTTATATGACGCTGTGTTTTCTCTACGCAATGCTGCGTAGTTATCCAGTGCATTCTTTATTGGATATTGGTGGAGGGAGCGGTGAATTAGCGCAATATCTTCAGCAAACCGATCTGGATCTAACCGTATCCACCATAGACAGTGACCCCCGCCAACAAACGGTGAGCGATCAGAAAAAATTAGCTGATATCGCTATAGGTGACGCAATGAATTTAACCTTCGCCAACCGCTCTTTTGATGTCGTGTGTGCTTGTGGCTTACTGCATCACCTTCCTCAACCTTACCGTGCGGTGAATGAGATGTTGCGCGTCGCAAATCGTGCCGTATTTATTTCGGATGCGAACTGCTATGCTCATGGCAATCGCCTTGCCCGCACCATAAAACAATTACTGCATATGAGCGGATTATGGCGGGCGACTGATTGGGTATTGACCGGCGGCAAACGATATCGCGATACGGCAACAGATGGGCGGGTTTATACTTACTCTCTCTATGATAGTTATCGGTATTTGCGTAGGCACTGCACGCATATTCACGTGCTCAATTTAGATGGTGATGGATTGCATGCTTACCGTAGTGCACACAGCTTAGCATTATTTGCCGTAAAAAATAATTAAACTTGACTCTCTACCAATATATCGCCAGTACTGACCCGCATGCAACACTATAATGATCAATTGTGGATGCGCCACGCCTTGCGCGTGGCAGCACAATCACCCTGTGCGGGAGAAGTTCCCATTGGCGCACTGGTCGTGCACAATGGAACCTGCATTGGGGAGGGTTATAACCAGCCCATTGGAAAAATAGACCCTTCTGCACATGCTGAAATTATTGCTCTTCGCGTTGCCGCCCAGCATATGGGTAATTATCGTCTCAACGAGAGCATACTTTATGTGACGCTGGAACCTTGTGCAATGTGTGCGGCGGCGCTTATTCATGCGCGTATTGCCCGTTTAGTTTTTGGTGCCCGTGAATCTAAAACGGGTGCTGTTGTCAGCTGTTGTCAATTACTCAATGGAGCCTATGGCAACCATCGTGTTGAATGGGAGGAAGGGGTATTAGCGGACGAATGCGCATTATTGGTGCAAGAATTCTTTCGCCACAAACGCAAAAAAGTGAATATTTAATTTTTTTCTCGGGATAAATAATGACAAATAGGACACTGACGCCCATTACAGCCACGTGCCGTGCAATGTTCGCGCCCGTAGTAAATAAATTGTAAATGCAAATCGCGCCATTGCACAGAAGGAAATAATTGTTTTAGATCGTTTTCAACGTGCACGGTATTTTTGCCGCAGCTCAGCTTCCACCGGCGAGCAAGCCGATAAATGTGGGTGTCTACCGGAAAAGTTTCTTCCCCGAATGCCTGACTCAACACCACTGATGCGGTTTTGCGTCCAACACCGGGAAGGGCTTCTAATTCTGCACGCGTGCGCGGCACGTGCCCTGCATGACGAGAAACTAATAGTTGGGAGAGAGTAGATATTGAGCGCGATTTAGTCGGTGCTAATCCACAGGTCGCGATGAGTGCGTGGATCTGCTGCACAGACAATTGCGCCATTTGTGCTGGCGTATGCGCAACCTTAAAAAGAGCAGGAGTCACTTTATTGACGCGTGCATCGGTGCATTGTGCCGATAATATAACAGCGATGAGTAGGGTATATGGATCTTGATGGTGCAGTGGAATAGGGGGGTGAGGGTAAAGTGCCGCAAGATGATTACGCACATACTCCGCGCGTGCGGTAATATTCATGCCGGACTTTCGTATTCTAATTTCAGCTGATCAAAAAGAGTATTTTCTATTGCCGCACAAATCTTTCGGTCGCGCACAGGTGAATTTTGCCTATCGCTGAGGTAAAAGATATCCTCTACACGCTCACCTAATGTTGTAATGTGCGCACTTTTGGCTTTTAGTTTATATTGGGAGAGTACATGTGCGACGCGCACTAAAATTCCGGGCTGGTCAAGGGCGACAATTTCTAATACATTGTATTTGCCGGTCTCAGAAATATTCATTTTTACCCGCGTCGGGATCTTAAAGTTTTGGATACGTCTGGGGAATATATAAGAAGAAGTGGAAGATGGTTTAGGCGACATTTTGAGGAGTGCTTCTGACAGATACTGGCGAATCATTTCGTGTTTTGCTTCTTCGTGTAAGGGTTGATTATCAATATCGAGTACATAAAATGTGCTCAACTGCATGTGGTGGTCGGTATGGAAAATACGCGCGTCTTGGATATTCAGGCGCAGTTTATCCAAAACGCTGGTGAGAGTGATAAAAAAATTATCGGCATCGGCACAATAGGTAAAAATTTGGGTGGCACCTTCAAATGCACGCCGAGTGCTTTCCTTGACCAAAATGAGCGGTTGATCATTGTTAAGATGATCAACAATAGCGGTCGTATGCCAAATGACATCCTCTTTTGATGTATTGAGAAAATACTCGCTGTCAATATTCTGCCATAATTTGTGGATATCACTCTTTGTATAATTCATGGCGATTAATTTTTTATAAGAGGCACCTTTATTGGCAGTAATGATATCTTGACGATCAATGTGATGGGTCAAACCGCGCCTTAAAGCACGATAAGTGCGCAGATAGAGATGCCGCAGTAGCGTTGCCGTCCAATTGGTCCAGAGCTGCGGGTTCGTGGCATTGATGTCGGCAATCGTCAAAACATATAAGTAATTGAGATGGCGAATATCTTGTACCAGTGAGGAAAATTCTTGGATGACTGTGGGCTCAGAAATATCTTTGCGTTTGATGAACCGAGACATTGTCAGATGATTTTCGACTAGCCACACCACGAGCTGGGTATCCCGTTCAGTTAAGCCATGCCGGCGACAAAATCGGTCAGCATCTTGAGCTCCCAATTGCGAGTGGTCGCCTTTACGCCCTTTGCCAATATCGTGAAATAGACCGGCAATATAGAGTAGTTCGGGGGTATCTAATCGCTGTGCAATAATAGTTGCCAATGAGAATTTTTTGCGTTCAAGCCCTTGGCAGAAGTGACACATATTGTTGATGACTTTTATGGTGTGTGCATCTACCGTATAAACATGGAACAAATCATATTGCATCATGCCAATAATATCGCCCACTTCGGGGATATACTTTTCTAAAATACCTTGTCGTTTCATGCGATTGAGATGTTGCGCCATATTGTGCGGTGCACGCAAAAAATCTATAAATAATGCGGTGTTGATGGGATCTGTGCGAAAGCGATCGTCAATCAAATGGCGAGCATCGCGTAGCATAATTAAGGTTTCGGCGGCAATACCTTCAATATCTTTATTTTGTGCCAGTAAGAGAAAAATTTCCAAGAGCGCAGAAGGGTGTTCGTGAAAAATATTCTTGTTGGTCACGCGAATATAGTTGTTGTAAATTTCAAATCGTTCGTTGATGGGGCAAATATTGGGTTTAATATTGGCATGGATGATCTGTTCGTTGGTGCGTTGCAAGAGTACTTCGTTGATCTCACCCAAGGTCATTGCGCAACGGTAATATTGTTGCATAAAACGCTCCACACCTAAATTGCGATACTGCTCATCATCATCATCGTATCGAAATAGCTTCGCTAAGACGAGTTGATGTTGGAAGAGTAGGCGGTCTTCGGCACGTTGGCTGATCATGTGCAAACCGTAGCGAACACGCCATAAGAAATCTCGCCCACTTTTTATGCGCGATCCCATATCGGAGGTTAAAAACCCACAGTTCATTAAATCTTGCAAGTTTGCAGTGCCGTAAAGCCGCTTGGCAATCCAGCCGAGTGTCTGTAAATCGCGCAATCCTCCCGGAGAATCCTTGACATCGGGTTCAAGGTTGTATTCGGTATTCGCATAACGGCGATGACGTTCATTTTGTTCAAACCATTTTTCTAAAAAAAATTTATCACACGGCCATGTATTCTGCGGGCTAATGGCTTGTAGCATTCTGCTATGCAAATGAGCAGATCCAGCAAGGAGCCGAGATTCCATTAGATTCGTAATGACGGTAATATCATCGTTTGCCTGTTGTCGCGTCTCGGACATTGAGCGCACACTATGCCCGATAGGTAAATTGCTATCCCATAAATGAGTGAGAAATTTTTCAATTATTTCGTGATAGTAGGTATCGTAATAATCATCCAACAATATCATCAAATCAATATCAGAATAGGGGTGTAATTCTTGGCGACCATAACCACCGACTGCCACTAAACTAATGTGTTTCTGTTCGGGCCACGGAAATTTATCCCATACCTTACGGAGTAGTCCGTCAATAAAACGGGCGCGTTGAACAATGAGGGGAGCAATGGGTGCATTTTCACGAAAGCGCTCGTCCATTTGCTGGGACATATGACGCAGTGATTGTGCGTAAGCATTGGCAGAAAGCTCAATCATGGATTATTGAAAAAGGATTCTTCACTGCGTTGCGTGAGGACTTCACATCCTGCATCCGTCACGACAAGAGTGTGCTCCCATTGGGCAGATAGTCTCCCATCGCGAGTGGTGACCGTCCATCCATCGCCCTTGTTTAATTTGACTTTATAGCCACCTGCATTGAGCATCGGTTCAATAGTAAAAGTCATTCCCGTTTGCAATGTTGTGTTGGCGCGCGGGTCATAATAATGTAATACTTGTGGTGGTTCGTGAAACTCTTTACCGATACCGTGTCCGCAGTAATCACGGACAATTGAATAATGATTCGCTTCCGCATGCTGTTGGATGATGTGCCCGATCTTGTTGAGAGTTAAACCGGGTTGAACGATGTGAATTGCTCGGTAAAGGCATTCTTGAGTCACCCGCATTAAATTGAGGGCATGTGGTTTGCACTCGCCGACACAAAACATTTTGCTGGTATCGCCGTGATAACCATCTTTAATGACCGTCACATCAATGTTAATAATATCTCCGCCTTTGAGGATTTTTTTCTCGGAAGGAATACCATGGCACACCACTTGATTGACAGAAGTGCATATAGAGCGGGGAAAACCGCGATAGTTGAGTGGGGCGGGAATCGCATGTTGGGTATTGATAATATAGTTGTGACAAATTTGATCGAGTTCTCCTGTGCTCATGCCCGGCTTGACATAAGGTTCTATCATTTCTAAAACTTCTGCGGCTAACTTCCCTGCTTGGCGCATGTGTTTAATTTCGTCAGCGGTTTTAATGGAGATAGTCATTTCTTGTCGTCGGTATCATAAATTTTAATATGCCCATATACTGTTATTATAATAATTCTCCCAGCAGACTAATATTAATTACCAATGAATATAACTAACGAATTAAGATCTTCAATAGAAGAAGGGTCGCGGCGCTGCGATGATTTGAAAGTGACATCCCAGTATGAAGATAAAAATACGCGCCTTCAATCACTTGCACAACAATTAGCTCTCCCGACATTATGGGATGACCCAGAAAATGCTGCGCGTATTGGGCAGGAACATTCGGTATTACAAGAAGAATTGATGGAAGTAGACCAACTCGTACATGATTTTACCGATATAAAAATGTTATTTGATTTGGCGATGGAAGAGGAACATTGCGATGAAACCATGAACAGTATAGCATCTGATTTAACGCAATGGAGCCGCCGAATGAGCTATTTAGAATTTCAGTGCATGTTCTCTGGCGAAATGGATGCAAATAACGCTTTTCTAACTATTCAAGCGGGTTCGGGCGGAACCGAAGCGCAAGATTGGGCTGAAATGTTATTGCGTATGTATTTGCGCTATTGTGAGCAACGCAATTTTGACAGCGAAATACTCTCGCTCTCTCCGGGTGAAGTTGCGGGAGTCAAACATACGACTATTAAAATTGATGGCAAATATGTCTACGGGTGGATGCGTACTGAAGCGGGCGTTCATCGTCTGGTGCGTAAATCGCCTTTTGATTCGGGGAATCGCCGCCATACATCATTTGCTGCGGTATCGGTTGTGCCAGAAATAGACGATAAAGTGGAAATTCATATTGATACGAATGATTTACGAATAGATACTTATCGTGCATCGGGGGCGGGTGGTCAACATGTCAATAAAACGGATTCGGCAGTACGCGTGACGCATCTACCGACTGGGTTGGTGGTGCAATGCCAAAATCAGCGCTCGCAACATCAAAATCGCGAAAATGCTATGCGTCAGTTGCGCGCTAAGTTATATGACTTAGAAATACAAAAGCGCACTAGTGAACGCGAAGCACGAGAAAACGAAAAAACGGCTATCGGCTGGGGAAATCAAATCCGATCCTATGTATTAGATTCTGCGATGATTAAAGATTTACGTACGGGGGTCAAAACAACGCACTGTAGCAAAGTGCTGGATGGGGATATTGGTATGTTTTTAGAAGCAAGCCTCAAGCAACGGCTGTAATCATACTACTAGCACAAGCATTACCATGAGTCATTATGATCCGCTCAAAGGGCGACCGCTATCTGTATACATTCGCTATGCTGTGCCCTCCGTAACAGGATTGGTGGTCTTTTCGTCTGCACAAATTATTGACGCTATTTTTTTAGGTCAATTTGTCGGCACCCATGCTCTGGCGGCGGTTAATTTAGCTCTTCCTGCCATTGCTTTTTGTTGGGCTTTGCCGGTGATGTGTGCGGTCGGGAGCAGTGCAGTTGCCGGCACCCTTATTGGAAAGAATAATATCTCCGCTGCAGGCGATTTATGTATCAAAACTCTGTTTGTCAATGGAGCATTAGCCATCATACTCGTCATCATAGTGAATGCATTCCAACCGTGGATTGTGATTGCACTGGGTACGCCGCCTGATTTGTATGAATTGGTCGGTGATTATTTGCGTTTTTATCTGTATTGTTTTCCCGCTATTGCGGTGAGTATTTGTCTTTATTATTATGCCATTTTAGATAATCGCCCTATCCTGAGTGCAACGGCAATCGGGGTGAGTGCACTCATCAATATTGCTTTAGATGCTGTGTTGATCGTGGGGTTGGATATGGGGACAGCTGGGGCGGCAATTGCGACCGGCATTGCTTTATCTACTCTTGGAGTGATTATTGTCGTTGCCCGCTATTGGCAACAGAGGCGCATACCTTTTCGCATTATCCACTGGAAATGGCGTACTGTAATACAGGCGGCATACAATGGCGTTTCGGAGCTCATTAACGAATCATCGGTTGGCATTACGACTTTAATATTTAATTGGGTGTTGGTCACCCGTATCGGGACAATGGGTGTTGCTGCGTATGCGATTGTGGAATACCTCGCTATGGTTGCTTTAATGGTTTATTTTGGCTGTAGCGAAGCGATGCAACCTTTAGTCAGCAAAAATATGGGTGCCAATCAACCGCAACGTGTCCGACAATTTTTATCCATCAATTTATTGACGACATTGGCGATCGGTATGCTGGCTCTGACGAGCGTATTATTATTTCCAGAAACATTATCCGCTATCTTTCTCGCTGAGAGCGATCGCCATATAACACAATTTGTGCATGATTATTTATTGTGGTATGCGCCAGCATTGCTATTGAGTGGAATTAATATTTGCATATCGCTTTTCTTTACTGCAATACTTTTACCACGCGAATCTATTTTAGTTGCATCATTGCGTAGCCTTATTTTACCGGGCTTATTCGTATTGATTTTACCCATGTGGTTTGCTGAAATCGGTATTTTTGTCGCCATTCCTATTGCCGAAGCCTGTACTTTGGTCGTGGTTGCTTTTTTATTGATTTACCTGCTCCAACGTACTTCTTCTTCACTATATGCCTTGCGCCACACATCCTAACTGGGCAACTCATTTTTAGTAGACATAATGATTGTGTTATATAATAGGCATAGACTAACCTTGTTATGAGAGCACAACCAATGGCAGAGCGATCCGTATATAAAATTATTTTCCAAAACCAAAATAAATTTTATGAAATGTATGCGAAGCACATTTACCAGAGTGATTTGCACGGTTTTATTGAAATGGAAGAGTGCATTTTTAATCCCCGTTCGAGTAGCGTGGTGGATCCGGCAGTGGAAAAATTAAAAAGCGAGTTTGAAGGGGTGAAACGAAGTTATATCCCCATGCATATGATTGTGCGCATTGATGAAGTGGAGAAAAGCGGTGCAGGGAATATTCTATCCATAGATGGCAATGGTAAAAAAACACTATGGGTGTCTCCCCCCCAACCAATCGGTGCTTCCCCCACTGATGCGGACTAATCAAGCTTTTTATAGCGGTTAATTAATACGCAAAGGTCATGGAGGTGCGTTCTGCACTGACGGTAGGCGAACCCGCCGGCATAGGCCCAGATATTGTTATTCAACTCGTTCAACATGAGCGGGCGCAACAATTTTTTGCCATTGCCGATCCCGAACTACTCACCGAAAGAGCGCGACAACTAGGGCTACCTTTACACATCGATTTATTATCACAGCCCACCGATGAATGTCACCGATCGGCATCACATCTTTCAATTTTGCCAGTATCGCTTACTACTCGTTGTGTTCCAGGGCAACTCAGTGTCGAAAACGCACATTACGTTTTAGAATGTTTGCGAGTTGCCGTGCAGTGTTGCCAAGAAGGAGCAGTGCACGCAATGGTCACTGCTCCTGTACAAAAAAGTATTATGAATGATGCCGGCATAGCATTTAGCGGACATACCGAATGGTTGGCAGAAATGACTCACACCGATCACGTGGTCATGTTGCTCGTTGCGTGCAATTTACGGGTGGCATTACTGACCACCCATGTGCCTTTGCGGGAAGTGGCAGATTACATTACTTGCGATCGCCTCCGGCGTACTGTGCTCATACTTGAACAGGGATTACAGCGCTACTTTGCCATCCGTGCTCCGCGCATTCTTGTGTCTGGGCTCAATCCTCATGCGGGGGAGGGCGGACATATTGGCCGAGAGGAAGTGGAAATTATCTCACCCTGTTTGCAAGAATTACGCAAACAAGGGTTAAATCTTAGAGGCCCTTTACCAGCGGATACTTTATTTAATCCAAAAGATCTGCGTCAAGCGGATGCGGTACTGGCAATGTATCATGATCAAGGATTACCAGTCCTCAAGCATCGCTATTTTGGTCGAGCAGTCAATGTGACATTGGGGTTGCCGTTTGTGAGAACTTCTGTCGATCACGGTAGTGCGTTACAATTAGCGGGGAGCGGTAAAAGTGATTGGAATAGTTTGCATGCAGCACTGACCTGTGCACAGGATATGGTGCATGCCGCATGTTAACGCACCATCCTCACCGCAAACGTTTTGCGCAACATTTTTTACACGATCGGCACATCATCCAGCAGATCATTTCATTGGTGAAACCGACCTCTGACCAATGTTTCATTGAAATTGGTGCAGGAAATGGTGTGCTGACGACTCAGTTAGTGCGTACCGCTCGCCATGTGCATGCTGTAGAAATAGATCGTGATTGGGCGAAAACTTTGCGCAAACGTTTTGCCGGTACCGCGTGCACCGTCCATTGTACCGATGCGGTGCAATTTGATTTTACGGCTTTAGGCAACAAGGTGCGTGTGGTGGGAAACTTACCCTATAGCATTACTACGCCATTATTATTTAAGCTGTTTGCGGTGCGTCAATGTATTCAGGATATGCATTTTATGATTCAGCGCGAAGTCGCTAATCGTCTTACCGCCGGAGTAGGTGGGAAAGATTACGGGAGGCTCACGGTGACCGCAGGCTATTATTGTCAGACAGAAAAATGTTTTACCATTGGACCTGAGGCATTTACACCTCCCCCTGCAGTGCATTCATCGTTCGTACGCCTCTCCCTCCATCAAACGCCTCCGGTCATAGCGAATAATTGTGCCCATTTTCAAGAATTGTTGCGCTTACTTTTTTCTCGCCGACGCAAAACTCTCCGCCGCTCGTTAATCAATCATATAAGTGCAGCCCAGTTAACCGATTTGGAAATCGATCCCTCATTGCGCCCTGAACAGTTGACAATTGCACAATTTGTGCAATTGAGTAATAGTTTGACCCAATAATGAATAAGCCCTCACCCAATGTTGTAGTGGATGTCGTTGTCGAATACCTCTCGCCACATTCCTCCACTACCGATGATTACTATGTGTGGGCCTACCACATTCGGATTGCTAATAAAAGAAAGGAAACTATTCGCTTGCTTCGCCGTCATTGGACGATTACAAAAGCGAGTGGCGAAATATTACAAGAGGTAGATGGCGAGGGCGTCATCGGTCAACAACCTTTTATCCCTGCAGGGCAGGTATTTGCTTACACGAGCGGCGTGATTTTAGAAGTTCCCGAAGGAGAAATGCACGGTTTTTACCAGATGACTACTGTGGATGGGACATTATTTAACGTCCCTATTGCGCCTTTTATATTGACTTCTAAACCTTATCATTGATCGGTGAAAACTTATGTCATTGGCGATATTCAAGGTTGTTATGAGCCATTGAGGCGATTATTGGGACAATTGCACTTTAACCCTAAAAGCGACACCTTATGGCTCACTGGGGATTTGGTTAATCGTGGTCCGGATTCACTCGGCGTATTGCGTTATTTATATACTATTCGCGATTCGTTACGCATTGTATTAGGAAACCATGATATATATTTACTTGCCGCTGCAAACGGTATCGTGGACTCATCGGATAATTCTGCATTGCAGGCGGTGGTCACCGCTCCTGATTGTGCTGAATTATTGCAATGGTTGGTAACATGTCCTTTGTTGTATAGGGAACATAACTACACGTTAGTACACGCTGGGATTCCTCCGCAATGGAGTATTGCCGATGCCCAAATATATGCAGACCAAGCTGGACAGCGGTTACGTCATCCGCCCCACTGTCGGCAACTATTGCACAGATTGTACTCCGATACATCACAAAGAATATCGGAAAGCGTTGTGGATCAATGCCGCACGACTATCCGCTCTTTAACCCAAATAAGGTTTTGTAATGCCGCGGGCTCATGTGATTTTACGGTGACCGATTCCACTCATCCGAATATCACTATGCGTCCATGGTTTGCTCATCCGCATAGACGCACTCGCGATGATATCATTATTTTCGGACATTGGGCGGCGTTGCGCGGCAAATGCGATACGCCGCATGTGTACGCGTTAGATGGCGGGTGTGTTTGGGGGGGGGCGTTGGTGGCTTTATGTTTGGATAATATGGAAAAAACGCACTGTGTTTGTGCTTAATATTTTTTACCCTTGAAAAAATATTTACTATCCCCATATTGTTGAATAAGATTATGCCTAATGAGCATTGTTAGGCTTTTTATTGACCCAATTTATACATATTTAAGGTAGAGTTTATTGATGAAAATATGCCCACTTTACGATCGTGTTGTTGTCCGCCGTAATGATGAAGAAGAAAAATCTACAGGTGGTATTGTATTACCGAGTGGCGCTCAAGAAAAACCTAATCAAGGTGAAGTCGTTGCTGTGGGAGATGGTGCTGTATTAGATGATGGTGGTCGTCGTCCTTTAGCGCTTAAAGTCGGCGATAAAGTCGTCTTCGGCCAATATGCCGGCAGTAACACTGTCAAGCTAGATGGTGAAGAGCTGATTATTATGCGTGAAGATGAAATTTATGCCCGTATAGAGGGATAAAAGACACTTTTACTACTAAAAAATTACCGATTCATTTTAATTTATACACTATTCTTATTTGAACTAAGGAGATTGATTTATGGCTGTAAAAGAATTGAAATTTAGTGAAACCGCGCGCAGAAAAATGCTTGATGGAGTCAACATTCTTTCAGATGCGGTTAAAGTAACTTTAGGGCCCAAAGGACGCAATGTTGTGTTAGATAAATCATTTGGTGCCCCCACTGTGACTAAAGACGGTGTGTCTGTTGCAAAAGAAATTGAACTAAAAGATAAATTTGAAAATATGGGCGCTCAAATGTTGAAAGAAGTTGCCTCCAAAGCATCAGATGCGGCGGGTGATGGCACGACGACTGCTTCCGTATTAGCCCAATGTATCGTGAGTGAAGGGGTCAAAGCGGTTGCCGCTGGCATGAACCCGATGGATCTCAAACGCGGAATTGATCGCGCCGTTTCTGCCGCCGTTGTTGAAATTGGAAAATTGTCTCAACCGTGTCGCGATAGCACCGCTATTACTCAAGTGGGTGCTATTTCAGCCAATAGCGATGAAAAAGTTGGTGAAATCATTGCACAAGCCATGGATAAAGTCGGTAAAGAGGGTGTGATTACCGTTGAAGAAGGTAGCGGTTTAGAAAATGAGCTGGATATCGTAGAAGGGATGCAATTTGATAGAGGTTATTTATCGCCCTACTTTATTAGTAATCAAGATAATATGACGGCAGAAGTTGAGTCACCCTATATTTTGTTGGTGGATAAAAAACTCTCTAATATCCGCGATATGTTGGCGCTCTTAGAGCAAGTGGCTAAATCAAGCAGGCCATTAGTGATTATTGCCGAAGACATAGAAGGCGAAGCGTTGGCGACATTAGTCGTGAATAATATGCGCGGTATCGTTAAAGTTGCCGCTTGTAAAGCCCCCGGTTTTGGCGATCGACGCAAAAGCATGTTAGAAGATATTGCTGTTTTGACTAATGGCACGGTGGTTTCTGAAGAAGTGGGTTTATCTTTAGAGTCGGCAACTTTAGAGCACCTTGGTCAAGCGGGGCGTGTGGTGATGAATAAAGAAAACACCACCATTATTAATGGTGCTGGAGAAGAAAATAAAATTCAAGGACGTGTCAAGCAAATTCAAGCGCAAATTGAAGAAACATCTTCGGATTATGACCGCGAAAAACTACAAGAACGCGTGGCAAAATTGGCTGGCGGTGTGGCGGTCATTAAAGTTGGTGCCGCTACCGAAGTTGAAATGAAAGAAAAGAAAGCACGCGTAGAAGATGCTTTACACTCTACGCGCGCTGCTGTTGAAGAAGGTGTTGTGGCTGGCGGCGGTGTCGCTTTAATACGTTCTTTGCAACAGTGCGATAATCTCGCTGGCGATAACGACGGTCAAAATGCGGGTATTAATATTGCGCGCCGGGCAATGGAAGCTCCTTTCCGACAAATCGTCGAAAATTCTGGTTTAGAATCTTCAGTCATTTTGGAAAAAGTCAAAAATGAAAAAGGTCATTATGGATTTAATGCGACCTTAGGTGAATTTGGCGATATGATTGAAATGGGTATATTAGACCCAGCAAAAGTGACGCGGACTGCTCTGCAATCGGCGGCATCCATTGCTGGACTCATGATTACGACCGAAGCAATGGTGGCTGAAGCACCCGCAGACAAGCCCCCGATGCCTCCTCCAGGCGGTGGCGGTATGGGAGGCATGGATGGCATGATGTAACGCATTTTGTCGTGAAGCACTATAAAAAGCCCTCATTTATTGAGGGCTTTTTTATTTTTATTGGGAAAAATCGGTTAAAATAAGCAAGGAGTGATGCATACTTAATTTTGTGAACTGAATAGAGAGGGTAACAATATGGGTGATCTAGCAATTTTTTATAATCACGCCAATGAACTATGGCGCTGGTTGCATGTTCTTTTTGGTATTGTGTGGATCGGTATGTTGTACTACTTTAATTTTGTGCAGACTGAATATTTTAAAGAAACCGATGCCACAGTCAAATCAGATGTTTTGCAAAAACTTGCCCCGCGCGCCCTATGGTGGTTTCGTTGGGGAGCAATGTTTACTTTTTTAACTGGGGTCATCTTATTAATCTTATTGATCCTCCCAGGATTTGATCTCACCGTCCTCAAGGGTTATATCGTCTTTGGGGCGATTTTAGGAACTTTAATGTTCCTCAATGTATGGCTCATTATTTGGCCTAACCAGCAAATAGTCATTGAAAATGCTCGGCATGTGGCGCAATGAAATGACCCTTTACCCACTGCGGCAACGGCACTTGCCCGTGCGGGTTGTGCATCGCGACACAATACTTTATTTTCGATTCCTATGCTTTTATTCATGGTGAGCTCAGCGCACATGGCGGGGAGTGGCGCCTATTCCTTTACCGATAATGTGCTCAGCATGATTGTCGGCTTAGTGATCATTGCTGCACTGGAATTGAATGCGATATTTGGTAAAGTGGACTATATTAAAATTACGACAGTCAATGGGGTCATTCATGGCGGGATTATTTTGACGATCGTACTCTATCTTGTTGCTGATTTATTGTAAAAACATTCATTTTTTATTATCTTCTCTCTCCACTTTTCCTTTTTGTAGAAGGGTGAAGTGATGAAGGGTGATTAGTCATGGCTGTTAATCGCTCACTTTCACGCCCCACAGCAGATCCTGAATACATGGCGCGCCGCCGCCAAGCGAGCAACCTTTCACGAACTTTTACTATTATTTTGATGGCGATTGTACCGATCACGCTCATAGGCGGGGCAACGCTACTGTTATGGGAGAAAGATCAAGTCAAAGAAGCGGTGCTCATTGATTCAGTTGACCGCATGAGGTCTTTAGAAGAGCAGGTGGTACAGGTCAACCAATCCATGGAAGAAATGCACAGTCAATTCCGCACCGATGTGCGTAATATTACGCGTGATGTGGAACGTGTGCGCAACGCAGGGATATCGGCAGAGAAAAAAAATCGTCGGTCAATGAACAATCAAATCAGCACATTGGATAAAAAGGTCACTGCACATTTGAGTGCGATTAATAAACAGCTCCAATCGATCAGCAGTGCCCAACAAAAATTGGTAGAAGACATTGTGGCAATGCGTTCCCTTCAAAACACATTGAATAAAACGATTGCCGATATCCGCAATCTACAATCAACCGACAAGCGCAATCAAAATGAGCTACAACTCATTAATCGGAAATTAGTAGAGATGGAGCAATGGAAAAAATCAGTGGATACTTATCGGCGAGATATCAATCGGCGTTTAACCGAAATACGTAATGCTACTTTCATTCCCGCGAGCAATCAATAGAGCCAACAATATAATGGAGAGGATACTTTCATGACCACAATTCAGCACGATCACCTTATTGAGAGCGTCAAAGATGCATTGCAGTTTATGTCCTATTATCATCCGTTGGATTTTATTACTGCTGTCTATGAGGCGTGGAAAAAAGAAGAATCAAAGTCAGCACGGGATGCTATGGCACAAATTTTAGTCAATTCGCGAATGTGTGCCGAGGGCAAACGTCCAATTTGTCAAGATACAGGGATTGTGGTCATATTTGTCTCAGTGGGAATGGATGTGCGGTGGAACACGACCATGTCCCTCAATGATATGATCAATGAAGGTGTACGTCAGGCATATCTTCATCCAGACAATATTCTACGCGCGTCAATCGTCTCTGATCCGGCAGGAAAACGCCAGAATACAAAGGATAACACTCCAGCAGTGATTCACACCGAACTTGTCCCCGGCGATAAAGTAGATGTGCGCTTAGCAGCAAAAGGTGGCGGTTCGGAAAATAAATCCAAATTGGCTATGCTCAATCCAGGTGATGATATCGTGCAATGGGTGGTAGAAACTGTGCCGACTTTAGGCGCTGGATGGTGTCCGCCCGGAATGTTGGGTATTGGCATAGGCGGCTCGGCAGAAAAAGCAACTTTGTTAGCAAAAGAATCCTTAATGGATCCCATTGATATCGGTGAATTACGTCAACGTGGTGCCCAAAACCGCATTGAAGAATTACGTATTGAAATTATGGACGAAGTGAATAAATTGGGAATAGGGGCACAGGGACTCGGGGGCTTAACCACCGTTGTGGATGTAAAAATTAAAGATTATCCCACTCACGCTGCCTCCTGCCCAGTGGCGATCATTCCTAATTGTGCTGCGACTCGTCATGCCCATTTTGTGTTGGATGGATCAGGACCCGTATACCAGACACCTCCCGATTTAGAGCAATGGCCACAGGTCAATTGGACGGCGGGTGAGGGATCCCGGCGAGTCAATTTAGATGAATTGACTCGTGAATCCATTCAAAATTGGAAAGTAGGCGAAACTTTGCTCCTTTCGGGCAAGATATTGACGGGACGTGATGCAACACATAAGCGTTTAACACAAATGATTGCCCAAGACGAACCCTTGCCTTCTGGGGTGGATTTCAATAATCGCTTTATCTATTATGTGGGGCCGGTTGATCCAGTTCGCGACGAGGTGGTTGGCCCTGCCGGTCCGACCACTGCAACGCGTATGGATAAGTACACCGATACAATTTTAGAGCATACCGGACTCATCGGTATGATCGGTAAAGCCGAGCGCGGTCCTGCGGCGATTGAATCCATTAAAAAACATCGGGCAGTGTATTTAATTTCTGTGGGCGGGGCAGCATACCTTGTTTCTAAAGCGATCAAATCTGCCAAAGTTGTCGCCTTTGCCGATATGGGTATGGAGGCTATTTATGAATTTGAAGTGCGCGATATGCCGGTGACTTTAGCGGTCGATACGCACGGGCAATCGGTGCATCAATCTGGCCCAGCCCAATGGCGTGAAATTATTGCCGAAAAAATTCGTTTACCAGACGTCCAGTGACGACGAATGGTAGAACCTTTTATTGGTACGATTACGAGACTTTTGGCGCATACCCTCAATGGAGTCGCATTGCGCAGATTGCCGGTGTCCGCACCGATACTGAACTTAATGAAATAGACTCCCCACTGAATTATTATTGCCGCCCACAGGCAGATATTCTCCCTGATCCCGCGAGTTGCTTGGTGCATGGCATTTCTCCCATTGTTGCGCAAGAAAAGGGCATTGCGGAATGTGAATTAGCGCATCGGGTTTATGCACAACTCAATCGTCCAGATACTTGTGCGGTGGGCTACAACAGCATGCGCTTTGACCATGAAATTACCCGCCATTTGTTTTACCGCAATTTTTACAATCCCTATAGACATGAAATTAACCCCTGTTCGCGGTGGGACGTGATTGATATGTTCCGAATGACATACGCACTCCGCCCAGATGGATTGCAATGGGCACTCAATGAAGAAGGACAACCTTCGTTTCGCCTCTTGGATTTGGCGCATGCCAATGGCATCAATTACCACGCACACGATGCTTTAGCCGACGTGCGGGCAACGATTGCCCTTGTCCGCCTGCTTAAAGAAAAACAACTTAGGTTATTTGATCATGCTCTATCGTTGCGCAATAGACAGGGTGTGTGTAAGTTTATCTCACCTGCACAACCTCGCGTACTGCACTTTGATTATTATTATCCAAAAGAAGAAGCCTGTGCGACTATGCTTTTGTATTTAATGCAGCATCCAACCATAAAAAATCAATATATCACGTATGATTTACGACAAGATCCTGAATTGTTATTGACATCGTCGGTGGAAGAGTGTCGTGCAATTTTATTTTCCTCTCCGCAGTCGGAAATATCGCCTCGTCATCTTGGCTTAAAAGTCATTAAACTCAATCAATCCCCTATGCTGGCGCCCGAACAATATTGCCAAGACGAACAGATATTAAAACGACTCAACCTGTCTTATGATGAATGCTGTGTTAAGTCGGATAAACTTATGTCAATTAAGAAGTTAACAGAAAAAGTGCAGGCAATTTATCAGCATTTGTATCCTGAAAAAAATGATCCCGACTTAATGTTGTATTCAAGTTTAGGGTGGTCTTATCAGGATCAGCGGGCATTAAAGAAAATCCGTGCGGCGTCTGCCGATGAATTGCGTACCGCCCAATGGCAATTCGAGGATCAGCGCTTGCCTGAAATGCTGTTTCGCTATCGGGCGCGCAATTTCCCACAAAGCCTCAGTGATAGTGAAGCACAGCGTTGGCGACAAGATTGTGCTCAACGCATTACGAAACCGCCTTACGACAAAGCGGTCAATTTGGAGCAATATTTATCACAGATAGAAACCATGCAAAAAACTGCTTCTGTGGATGAGCACAATATATTAAATGATTTGCGTTCTTATGCACAGCAATGGCTTGTGGATGATGATCGATGAGCGGGTTATTGGAGCGGATAATGATAAATATTGTGCGCTTCTTCGCGAGTAATCCATTCATTTTTAATATCTGATTTAATGAGGTCGTGCGGGCGTTTGTTTGGCATGCCCCATCCAGCACCGCTTCCGGTTACCATACGAATGGTCTCGCCTTTTTTGATGTGCACTTGTTTGCGGGTAAAATGTTCTTGTTCCCCTTTTTGATTGATGACACAGGCATAATTACAAGATCCGCTGTGTGCACCCTGAATAGGCCAAGGCGGCGTTTCTTCCCGACTAAATAAGATTGATGCGCTGATATCGCTGAGCGCAAGATAATCTAATACGATTCCCCGCCCACCCCGTTGCTGACCGGCGCCAATTCCTTGTCCGGGGTAGTGAAGTGCATACTGTTGTACTAAAACATCGTAGCAGGACTCGGTGACTTCTACTGGGATATTGCGCGTTTCGCCGTTCCCGAGACAAAACTGTCCACTTTCGCCATCTTTATCTGCACCACCACCCCATCCACCGGCGAGCGGTTGGACGAGAATAAAAGGTGTATCGTGCTGATTTTTTGTGTGGTGTCCAGCGATAATAACAGTACATACTGCACCGTATTGCCCAGCAAGGAGTTTTCCGGGCAGGGCGTTAGCTAATGCTTTGCGCACAACATCAGCAGCGTAAACCATCACATCGTAATACGAAGAAACCGCTGCTGGATGAGTTGCCGAACAGAGTGTATGGGGAGGGCATATTAATTGAATGCGCCTAAAACAACCATCGTTTGCGGGGACGCCGGGATCGACTATTCCCATAAAAACTTCGCGTGCAGCCGATATTAATCCACCATAAGACATATTGATTGGACCCGGTACTTGTGCGTCTGTCCCAGTATAATCCATAGTGACATAATCGTCACTAATGGTGACTGTGACCGCAATACGAAATGGACCGTTGCCTATGCCATCACTATCGATAATATCTTCTGCCTTAAATGTCCCCTTTGGTAGTTGTTTCAATTTTTTGACCACCATTGCTTCAGCGTGATCTAACATTGTCTCTATTGCCGCGAGCACTACGTCTAGGCTGTATTTATTGAGCAACTCTATGAAGCGCCGTTCACCCACTTGCAGTGCGGCGATACTAGACCACATGTCACCTAATGTCATATCGGGAAGGCGAACATTCGCACGAATTAAATCAATGAGTGCTTGATTGGGTTGCTTCCGTTCAAAGATTTTAATTCCCGGGAAAAACAATCCTTCTTGAAAAATTTCAGTTGTATCTGCACTGACACTCCCAGCATCTTTGCCACCGATCTCAGTCCAATGTGCTTTACAGGCTGTCCATGCCACCAGTTGCTGATGATAAAATACGGGTTTAAGCATACAAACATCTGACAAATGTGTTCCGCCACCCTCGTAAGGGCTGTTTTGGATAAAAATATCGTCAGGGTGTATCGCTTCTAACCCGTGTTTGTTAATAATGGATTGGACGGCACCATCTAAGGTGCCGATAAAAGCAGGGATTCCATTACCTTGAGCAATTAAACGTCCTTGAGCATCGGTGATACCGATTCCGTAATCCAGAGCTTCGTAAATCACTGGACTCATACTTGAGCGTTTAAGGGCGATAAACATTTCTTCACCTAAGGCAACCAATGTGCTCTTGATGATCTCGTTGGTAAAAATATTGCTTTTAATAGCCCCCTCCTAATTTGTGATGTCAGGTGAATTGATGGAAATATGTAACCCACCAAACCTATCGAGTTCCAATTGATTGTGCGGCAAGACAGCAGTGGTGGTGGTTTCTTCTTCAATAATGGCTGGCCCATTGATGACCATACCAGGAGATAAATCAGTGCGCTTATATATGGATGTTGAATAGACCCCGTATTGTGCAAAATCGACTCTGCGCTCGCTAAAGGGTGTTGCTTGTGCAGAAGTCACCCGCGCGATCTCGGGGCACTCGGATTTATCGACTAACCCAAAGGACACTAAATGAATATTCACAACTTCAATAATACTATCTAAACGAAATGTGAATGCTTTTTCATGTTCGCTGTGGAAGGTGGCGATACTTTGTGTCAACCAACCATCGTTGATCTCTCCCGTATTCACTGCAATGCGCACTGTATGTCCTTGCCCAATATAACGCGCATCAATATAACGTTCGTCGCGAATTTGATGATCGCTGAAACCATCCCGTTTGAAATCATCGCGCGCTTCATGTGTTAATTGTTGGTAATGTTGTGCCAATACTGGGAGATTTGCAGGGGTTAATTGTGCTTGCATCGCCAAGATATAATCACGCCGCAGATCCAACATGAGCATTCCCCACGCTGAGAACACGCCTGCATGTGGCGGAATAATGACTTTGGGGATACTCAATTCACTCGCTAATGCCGTAGCGTGCATTGCTCCACCACCTCCAAATGCGATTAACACAAAATCACGTGGATCATATCCACGATTGACTGAAACTAATTTTAATGCGTTGACCATATTCGCATTTGCAATCTGAATAACGCCTTGAGCAGCCTCCATTGCGCTTACGCCTAATTGATCACCTAAAGACTGAAATGCTTGTTCTATTCTCTCTCTATCGGGACGAACAGTGCCACCAACAAAGTTGTCGGCATTGATACATCCGGTGTATAAATTGGCATCGGTGGTTGTGGGTTTTTCTCCGCCGCGCCCATAGGCAACTGGTCCGGGGTTTGAGCCGGCACTGTGCGGGCCGACATGCAAGGCATGAGCACTATCTATCCATGCAATGCTTCCTCCGCCATTTCCAATTTCAACGAGATCGATCACCGGTGTTTTGATAGGGTAACCGCTACTTGTCGGAGTTTTTTCTATGACATACTCTGTCGTAATGGGTATATGCCCATCCTGAATGAGCGCGCATTTGGCTGTGGTGCCGCCAATGTCTAATGCAATGATATCAGGGACTCCGATGAGTTTGGCATAGGAGGCAGCGCCTAAAATACCGCCCACAGGACCGGACTCAATTAAGGCGATTGGGTGAGTTCGCGCATGTGCTGCCGTTGTGATTCCGCCGTTGGATTGCATAATGTAGGGTGTACAGCGCAACCCCCGTTTGGATAATTTGCTCACTAATTTTTCAATATATGCGTCAGTTTGTGGGAGTACATACGCAGATAGGGCAGCGGTATTGGTGCGTTCATATTCTCTTTGTTCACGACAAACTTGATAAGACGTTACAACCGCTACTGTAGGCCATTTTTTCTTAATCAATGCCATTGCGGTGCGTTCATGCTCAGGGTTAGCGTAGGAATGTAAAAAACAGATGGCAATGGCGGTGACGCCTTCTGCTTGGAATTGGTCAATAATGGGCTCTATTTCATTTTCGGCAAGTGGGGTAATGATTTCTCCTTTGTGATTAACGCGTTCGGTGATTTCGCAGCGCAGGTAACGTGGGACAAATGGTTTGGGTTTTTGGTAATACACGTTGTAGATATCTGGGGTGTCTCCGCGGGCAATTTCTAACACATCACGGAAACCGCGCGTAGTAATAAGGCCAGTAACCGCTCCTGTGCGCTCGGTCAAGGTGTTGATGACAATTGTCGTCCCATGAGCAAAAAAATCAATATCGGAACAAGTGAGATTAGTTTTTACAAGTGCATTGATCACTCCCTGTTCGAAATGGGGATAAACAGTATCGCACTTTGCTTGATGAATTGAGTTGTTGCGAATATAGACCACATCGGTAAAAGTGCCGCCAATATCTGTTGCCACTCTTAGCATGAGTGGCAACTATACTTTTTATTTCGCAACACAACTAAATGATGAGGCGTTTTCATGAAGGTGATATTTTTCTCATTTTAGGGCAAAATATATTATATACGAGCCGCTACCTTTATGATGTGATTTATCGTGTGATATACTTATGCACATATAACGATGATAAATCAAGCTATTAAATGGTAAGGAGTTCGTCATGCCGTATATACTTATTTTGTTCTGCCTTGTTTTATGCAATGTGTCGTGGTTCGCACAAGCACAACCGAAAGTCCCTCTCGTATTACAATTACAAAAAGGCCCTATCGCTGATAATGGTGCGACTCCATGGGTGACTGGTGACATACGTGTTGGAGCGAGTCAAATTGCACTAGCTTTAGACACCGGATCAGATTTTATATGGGTGACATCTGATTTATGTACAACACCTGCCTGTCAAGCACATCTGCGGGTCGTTACCACGCAACCTGGTTGGATGTGGGTGGATAAAACGCCTCGTCAACGGGATTTTGGACCCTGGGGTTCTATGACCACTTATACGGCTCAGATTCCATGGACTGTTTTTCTTTTTGATGGGGCACGTCAAGTTCCCACACAATTTTTTCCCGCCGTTAACTATAGTGGCGATAACTTTCAAAACTTGGCTTGGGATGGCGGTATTGGTTTTCCAGCACGCAGTATCGATGTCACAGAAGGATCAACATTTTTCTTCTTAGAACTCTTAAAAAATGGCATCATTGATAAGCCCGTATTTTCAATGGTTACTTACCCAACGTTTAGCCAACCTTATGGCTATGCAATTTTAGGAGGTGATGATCCAACCGATTATATCCCGGACAATGAGACCATTCTAACGCCGGCAACTTCTTCTCCTTACCCTGATACTTGGGGCACTCCACTCTATCATGTCAAAATCGGCGAGACGGAGTTGCCAGATTTGCAAAATATTGTTTTTTATATGGATAGTGGGTCTTCTCGTTTTAAGGGTGATGCTAAATACATTTACCCTATGTTGCAGACACTACTTGATACAAAAGATAGTAGTGGCAATGCTATTTTTGAAAAAATAATGGAAATAGATCCCAAAAGTGGGCAAGAAATATGGGTGGGATTGCAATTTATCAATGCAAATATTCCTTTAGATAAATTACCCCTGTTGCGATTAACGCTTGGTCAATCTTGCGGGGGTGCATCTGGTGTGGCGACAGAAATTGCACTAAATGCGCAGCAATATTCTTATGTGGTTGAACAGGGTGATCGTGTGGGGAAAAGAGTCGTTGCTGTCCATCGCCTCGATGGGATTGGTGGGTTGTTAGTTGGTGCAACATTAATGGATTATATCCACACTCGTTTTGAGTATAACTATACGAATGGTGTATTGACGCAAGGCAATATGTACCTCAACTTAAAGGTCGAGGGGAGCAGTGTTGCTGGTTTTGATTGTGTGCATTCAAGCTATTGAGTGGGTAAAATGTGTTCAATGTGTTATAGCAATGTGCGATATATACTAAAAAGTGGATTAAAGTATGAATTCGGTTCACTTTCTAAGCTTTGATTTTATTTTTTCCCTTGGTATTGTCTTTAATCCCATTTTTGCTATTTATGTGATAGATTTTTTTATTGTGCACAAAGGACAATATAATTTAGAAAGAATTGATCAATCGAATAGCATTTCTTTAATAGCAATTGTCGCTTGGTTAGTGGGGATTGTTGTGGCATACGGCGCTGAACAAGAATGGTATACCCTCACGCATATTGTGGCGTGTGATTCATTGCTCATTGCTGGTATGACATACTATTTGCTGAATAAGGGACAGGCTATCTTGCGGGCAACGCCAGCCGATTAATCTGCTTCCTCTGTTGCATGAGCAACTTAATCGTGCTTATGCGAAGTGGATTGTGTTCCCCATGCGCACACCATTTCACCGCGTGAGGTTTCTCAATTCAATGCGCCGCTCCACCATCTTTTATATTTTTGGCAAGTGAACCATGGTGCCTAGAAGTTGTCTTGTTGCGCTGCTATACTCCTGTGATGAAGCCTTATTGCTGGCGGCGCATTCTTAAATGACGAATGCCAATAATAATATACTCACTAGCGGTGAGCACAATGAGTGTGGCAACGGTGTAAGTCAAGAACGCTGTGACGAGTGTGCTCAGCGGGGTCAATTCATTGAGCAGGATCCATAAAAGTAAGAATAATTGTAAAAATGTATTCAGTTTGCTCAGTTTGGTCGGCGACATGGGTATACTCCCCAATCGCCATTGTAATCCGATCACGCCGGTGACAATAAGAATATCTCGCCCGACCAGCAATGCCATCAACCACAAGGGAATTATGCCGACCAATCCAAGGGTCACAAATGATCCCGAGAGCATAATTTTATCGGCGATAGGATCGGCGAGTTCGCCAAAACGGCTGCTCCAAGAAAAATGTTTGGAAAGAAATCCGTCCAATGCATCTGAAATACTCAATACACTCGCTAAGATCAATGCGTATAAAAACTGCTCCTGTATGATGAGAAAAAACAATATTGGCGCACTGACCATACGGGCAATGGTCAGGATATTGGGTATATATTTCATGGGTTGGTATTTATGCCTTATTGGATGCAAAAGCGTAATATGAATGAAATTATAGTATCTCTTTATGGCGCATTAAACAAATTGCGGGCGAGTAAAGTTTTTTTATGACTTATACGCAAATTATATTATAATGAGCGACAATATGATTAGGATAAAGCGCGGACTTGATATTCCTATTAGTGGATCCCCCAATCAACAGGGCGTTATGGCTCTACAGTCTTCGCCCCGCCGAGTCGCATTGTTAGGGACGGATCATATAGGTATGCGCCCGACAATGCAGGTTGCTGAAGGCGATAAAGTCACTTGCGGACAAGTTTTATTCACCAATAAGAACATCCCGCAAATTAAATATGTATCGCCCGCTCATGGTACTGTTGCGACCATTAACCGCGGCTATAAACGCACCCTCCTTTCTGTCGTCATAGATGTAGATGCCAACACGAACCCCAATGAAGGCACTCCTCCATTTACTGCTTTATCTGACCAAGCCTTAGCGCGTGTTACGCCCCAACAAATTCACGATATGCTTTTGAACTCGGGCATGTGGGTTGCCTTCCGCACCCGCCCATTTAGTAAAACTCCCGACCCCGACGATATACCGCACGCTATTTTTGTCACGGCAATGGATACCAATCCATTGGCGGCTGATCCACGCGTTGTTATTGATGAATACGAAAAAGATTTTTCTAACGGTATCTTAGTCTTATCCCGTTTAATTGAAGGCATGGTTTATGTTTGTACTGCGCCCAAGGTTAGATTAGACATCCCACAAAAAGATAATGTAGTTGTTAAATCCTTTGATGGACCTCATCCGGCAGGACTTGCGGGAACACACATCCATTTTTTAGATCCAGTTGGCTCACGTAAAACAGTATGGACGATTGGTTATCAAGATGTTATTGCTATCGGTAAATTATTTTCTACTGGTCGTTTATGGACCGAACGGGTCATTTCTTTGGCGGGTCCACAAGTCGATAATCCATTGCTCTTGCGGGTCGGCGTGGGAATGGATATCAATGAAATTTGTGCAGGGCGACTCAAGGAAGGTGATAATCGCATTATTTCGGGGTCGATACTTTCTGGCCACGATGCAAACGGTTCACTCTCTTACTTAGGGCGCTTTCACAATCAAATTTCAGTACTGCAAGCGGGACGTCAGCGAGAAATATTTGGCTGGCTGTCGCCGGGATGGAAAGCTCATTCTACTATGGGCATTTATTTATCATCTTTTTTTCGGAGTAAAGAGACGCGTTATGCAATGACAACGACAACCAACGGTAGCGAAAGAGCAATGGTACCTACCGGTAATTACGAACGCGTGATGCCTTTGGATATTTTGCCCACACAATTATTGCGCGCTTTAATTGTAGGCGATATTGACACCGCCCAACAACTGGGATGTTTGGAATTAGATGCCGAAGATCTTGCCCTGTGCGCCTATGTGTGCTCAGGTAAATATGAATATGCGCCCTTGTTGCAGGATTGTTTAGAGCATATAGAAAAAGAAGGGTAGATTCATGCTGCGAGAATTTTTAGATAAATTAGAACCGCACTTTACATCTGGGGGGAAATTGGAAAAATGGTATCCGCTGTATGAAGCAGTGGATACCATTTTCTATACACCTGGTAAAATAACCCGCCAAGCATCATTTGTCCGTGATGGCGTTGATTTGAAACGCATTATGATCACTGTGTGGATGGCGACATTTCCCGCTATGTTTTATGGCATGTACAATGTGGGATTTCATGCCAATCTCATTATGGCAGATATGGGTCTGACCACCGCTGCAGGTTGGCATGGCTGGTTGAATAATCTGATCGGTGGATATGACCCTCAAAACTTTTGGCATTGTTTTTGGCATGGTGCTGTTTATTTCTTACCGATTTATATCGTTACTTTTGTGGCCGGCGGATTTTGGGAAGTATGGTTTGCTGTCAAACGCGGACACGAAGTTAATGAAGGCTTTTTCGTTACTTCTGTTTTATTTGCACTCTGTTGCCCGCCCAATCTCCCATTGTGGCAAGTGGCAATCGGAATTAGTTTTGGTGTGGTCATTGGTAAAGAAGTGTTCGGTGGGACGGGTAAAAATTTCCTCAACCCCGCTTTAACTGGTCGTGCATTTTTATACTTTACTTACCCTGCTCAAATTTCGGGTGATGCCGTATGGACCGCTGTGGATGGTTATACGGGGGCAACAGCCCTATCCATTGCCGCGTCGGATGGTATGGCAGCGTTGGAGAGCCAAATCAGTTGGATGCAAGCATTTTTTGGGAATATGCATGGTTCAATCGGCGAAACGTCGACTGTCGCTATTTTAATAGGCGGATTAATATTAGTGCTGACCCGTATCGCTTCGTGGCGGATCATTGCGGGCGTGATGATAGGGATGATTGTCTTATCCAGTTTGCTCAATTTAGTGGATAGTAATAACCCTATGTTTGCTATGCCGTGGTATTGGCATTTAGTGGTGGGTGGATTTGCTTTTGGCTTAATCTTTATGGCAACGGAACCGGTATCTGCTGCCATGACCGATACGGGACGGTGGATATATGGAATTGTGATCGGTGTTTTAGCCGTGTTAATCCGTGTGGTGAATCCCGCTTTTCCGGAAGGGATGATGCTCGCCATACTTCTCGCCAATTGTTTCGCCCCTGTGATCGATCACTATGTCATAGAGGCAAATATTAAACGGAGGATTGCCCGTGTCTAACGATACTATAGGGCGCACCGTTATTGTTGCTGTGTCGGTGTGTATCGTCTGTTCGATCATCGTTTCTACCGCCGCCGTATTATTGCGCCCTACACAGCAAGAGAACAAATTACTAGATAAAAAACGCAATATTCTCGCCGCAGCAGGATTGTTACAGGCAGATAAAGATATTGAAAGCCAGTTTGCTAATATTACCCCACAGTTAGTAGATGTCGGAGACGGGCAATTGAGTGATGCCTATGTGGCGGCAGAGTACGATCAACGGGCGGCAGCAAATGATCCTCAATTATCGGTGTCCTTATCATCAGAAGAAGATGTGGCAAAAATTTCCCGCCGATCCCGATATGCCGTTTCTTATATGCTTATGGATGGCGATAAAGTTGATAAGATTATTCTGCCGGTGCATGGTTACGGATTATGGTCTACTATGTATGGCTTTTTGGCATTAGAAAGTGATTTCAATACCATTGCCGGTATTGGTTTTTACGAACACGCCGAAACACCGGGTTTAGGCGGAGAAATTGATAACCCGAACTGGAAAAAGTTATGGATCGGTAAAAAGATTTATCGCGATGAACAGAATGTTGGATTTACCGTTATAAAAGGCAATGTTCAGCCCGGCACCGCGGGGAGTGAATACCTCGTTGATGGCATTGCTGGGGCAACTCTCACCGTTAAGGGCGTGGACAATATGATTAAGTATTGGTTGGGCAAGGATGGATTTGCACCATTTTTGACTCGCCTAAAAAAAGAAGGTTTGTAATATGTTACGAGAAGCACTAATAGAACCGATATTTGACAATAACCCGATCGCTTTACAGATACTCGGTATTTGTTCGGCACTTGCCGTAACGACCAGTATGGAAGTGACTATGGTGATGTGTATTGCACTGACCATAGTGTGTGCGCTCTCTAACTGGTGTATTTCGTTGATCCGCAGTTTCATCCCCAATAATATCCGTATCATCGTGCAAATGACAGTGATTTCATCGCTGGTGATTCTGGTAGACCAAGTGCTCAAAGCGGTCGCGTATGATACGAGCAAACAACTTTCTGTCTTTGTCGGTTTAATCATTACTAACTGTATCGTAATGGGGCGTGCCGAAGCTTTCGCCATGCAAAACCGCCCAATACCCAGCTTAATGGATGGCATTGGTAATGGCTTGGGCTATAGTATTGTGCTTGTTTTTGTTGCGTTTTTCCGCGAACTATTTGGCAGTGGCAAATTATATGGTGTCGAGATTATGCCTTTGGTCACCGAAGGTGGGTGGTATGTGCCCGCGAATATATTCCTTTTACCCCCGATTGCCTTTTTCTTGATAGGGCTATTTATTTGGGCGCTGCGTAGCTGGAAACCCGATCAGATTGAGGCTCCCGAATATAAAATTGCCCCGAACTCACGGACACCTGTATCGGAGATGTCCTAATGGAACAATTACTTAATTTATTTATTCGTGCCGTATTCATTGAAAATATGGCACTGAGCTTTTTCCTCGGTATGTGCACATTTTTAGCAGTATCCAAGAAAATACAAACGGCAGTGGGCTTAGGGATAGCGGTGATTGTCGTGTTGGCGATTACAGTGCCGCTCAATAATATCATCTTTAATTATCTGCTGGTCGGTGGCGGGCTCAGTTGGGCTGGCTTGCCCGGTGTTGATCTCAGTTTTCTCGGTTTTATCAGTTATATCGGCGTGATTGCGGCGAGTGTACAGATCTTGGAGATGTTCCTTGATAAGTATGTTCCCGCTCTATACAATGCATTGGGGGTATTTTTGCCGCTGATTACGGTAAATTGCGCTATATTGGGTGCGTCTTTATTCATGGTCGAGCGCGATTATAATTTTAGCGAGAGCATTGTATTTGGCGTAGGCGCTGGTTTTGGCTGGGCGTTAGCCATAGTCGCTTTGGCGGGTATTCGTGAAAAGATGAAGTATAGTGATGTACCAGAAGGATTGCGTGGGTTAGGGATTGCATTCATCGTTGTCGGACTCATGTCATTGGGCTTCATGTCTTTTGGTGGCATATCGCTGTGATTTTAGAAATTATCCTCGGCGTTGCGATGTTCACCGGCGTGGTGTTGCTCCTCGTGATGGTGATTATAGCGGCGCGCGATTGGCTTGTGGGTAGCGGTGATGTGACCATTGATATCAATAACGAAAAACAATTAGTGATGCCTACGGGTGATAAATTATTATTAGCGCTCAGCGCAAATGGTATATTTCTGTCATCTGCATGCGGCGGTGGTGGCACGTGTGCCCAATGCAAATGTATCATTAGTGAAGGAGGGGGGGCAATGCTCCCGACTGAAGAAGGGTATTTTACTAAAGCAGAGGCACGGGAAGGATATCGCTTATCGTGTCAAGTGTCGGTGAAGCACGATATGAAAATCCAAGTCCCAGAGGAAGTCTTCGGAGTGAAACGATGGGAATGTGATGTGGAATCCAACCCCAATGTGGCTACTTTTATTAAAGAATTGACTTTACGCTTGCCCGAGGGTGAAAATGTTGATTTTCGCGCTGGGGGTTATGTGCAGTTAGAATGCCCGCCACATCATGCGAAGTATTCTGATTTTGAGATTGAATCTGAATATAGGGATGAATGGGAGAGGCATAATCTATTCCGCTATGAATCAAAAGTAGATGAAACGGTTATTCGCGCTTATTCTATGGCAAATTATCCAGAAGAGCGGGGAATAGTCAAGTTTAACATCCGCGTGGCGACTCCTCCGCCGAGTATGCCGAATGTCGTACCGGGCAAAATGTCTTCATGGGTATTTGATCTCAAACCGGGCGACAAAGCGGTGGTGTATGGCCCATTTGGTGAATTTTTTGCTAAAGAAACATCTGCCGAGATGGTATTCATTGGCGGTGGTGCGGGTATGGCGCCGATGCGTTCACATATCTTTGACCAACTCAAACGCATCAATAGCAAGCGTAAAATAACTTTTTGGTATGGAGCACGGAGTCTACGGGAGATGTTTTATACCGAAGAATTTGATGAACTGGCGGAGAAAAACGATAACTTTGATTGGTATGTTGCCTTATCCGACCCCCAGCCAGAAGATAATTGGCAAGGCTTGGTCGGGTTTATTCACCAAGTATTACTGGATGAATATTTGAGCAAGCACCCATCACCCGAAGACTGCGAATACTATCTCTGTGGCCCGCCCATGATGAATGAAGCCGTATTAAATATGCTCGATCATTTAGGCGTGGAGCCCGATAATATCCTATTGGATGATTTCGGCGGCTAGTTCGCCCATTTTGTCCACTCTTTCTTTACTTTTTTGGCGTTTGTTGCTAGGTTGCACTGTAGCGCTTCCTATGCTCATCGCGTGCCAAGACAACCAAAAACAAGCACATGAATTAAAAGGAAGTGCAATGGGCACGACTTATCGCATCGTGCTCCCGACACTTCCTCTCTCTATTGCTCACAGTAAACTTGAACAGGGCATTCACGAAATTATTCATTCCATTGATCGGGAGATGTCGACCTATAAACCGGAATCCGATGTATCGCGATTTAATCGCACGCACCCGCAGGATTGGGTCAATGTCTCCGCCCAAGTTGTTGAAGTGGTGAGTATCAGTTTGTACTTAAGCCTTGTGACCAATGGTTCTTTTGACATCACTATAGCACCATTGGTTGATTTATGGGGCTTTGGTCCTAGTTCGCCTATCACCACCGTGCCCAATAAAAAGCAAATACAGCGTAGTCGTCAGCAAGTGGATTACCACCAATTAGAAGTGCGCATGGATCCACCACAATTACGCAAAAAACGCCCGTTACAAATTGATTTATCCGCTATTGCTAAAGGTTATGCAGTGGATAGAGTCGCTGAATATTTAGATGAACTGCTCTGTAAACACTATATGGTCGAAATTGGTGGTGAAATTCGTGTTCGCGGTCAGAATATTCATGGTAATCCATGGCGGATCGGTATAGAACAACCATCAGTTAATTTAGCGCAACTGCACCGCCGTTTAGCAATGACGAATATTGCCTTAGCCACTTCGGGTGATTATCGCAATTTTGTGCAAGTGCACGATAAACGCTACGCACATATCATTAACCCGCAAAGCGGTCTTCCGGTGAATCACACCCTGCGTTCAGTTACTGTATTAGACGAATCCTGTGCCCAAGCCGATGCTTTTGCCACTGCCTTATTTGTGATGGGCTTGGAAAAAGGGCTTCAATTTGCCAATCACAACGCACTTCCCGTTTATTTTATTATTAAAAACAACGGAAAATTAGAAACGCATTCTAGCCACGCTTTTCAGCATTATATGGACTAAACCCTTCTCCTTATAGTTACCCTGAGAAGGGGCAATGGAGAGAATTATTCACTGGGGTTTTCCGCCCTCTCTTCTTTTTGCATAATTGCGGTAAAAACTGTATCTTTTGCCACCCACTGCTTCAATTCATTGAAATGCTTAGTAAAAAGTTTATGTTCTTCCTCTATATTATTGATTTGATTATGCATCACCTTATTACGTATTTTTCGGCACCGATGCATTCGATCTTCTATCTGTAGCGTTATAGTACGTTTTGCTTTACCCAACAATGCTTTACGTAATTGATGTTGCTTATATTCTTTAATTTTATCGCTATCCTTAATGTTTTGTGCCAGCACTATATTATTTTCTTTCATATAAATATCTAGCCATTTCATAATCTTCAGATATTTTTCGCTTATTTTTCCCCGATACAATTGGTTTTTCATCGCAGGATTTTGCGAGAATGCTTCTGAAAGCAGTGTTTTCTCTGTTGTAGGGCTTATTGGTGCATCTTCGGGTTGTTTTGTCGTCTCGGCGGCTTCGGGCTGCGGTTGTTGCCATTCTCTTGCATTGTACTGTTGGCATGTTTGGTTAATGTGGGCATCTAAATCGGCAATGTCTGTTCCGCCATCTAATTGCAGTCCCTTTTCTGAAATGAATATGGAGCGCATATCTCTAATGCGCACTAAACGCCCTTGGATTGTTTCCCATTCTTTCTTATCGATGCATTCACGAGTCGTGACCAATAAAAAATCTCCTGCCGCACACCCACGACTAATGACGACGGTAGCAGAATATTTTTCAGGATGGGCAAAAGCAGTTGTGATGCCCTCAATGATTGTCTTATCGGTAACTGCGCCGTATTGCTGGAAAAAATCATCAATGTATGTGCTAAAAGTGACATCGCCGCGTACCCGATTGGCATATGGCTGAATGCTATTGCTGATCTTTTCGGGGGGCATATATGCCTTGAAACGTCCTCCCTTAGAACTCAAGCGGATACCGAATTTTTCTGGGGTGGGTGTGGTGGTTATGTTTAATGTCACCCGCGCAAAAATCTTATTGAGGGCGTTGTTTGATGATGCCTCCATACTCTTCGCTAATCGGTTGTTTTGTCCATAGAAATTGTGGCTACAGGCTTATTGATATAGATAATGCCATTGTGCGCAGTATCTAATTCGCATAGTTTATATAATTTTTGAAAAATCTTTTCTTTGTGCTGTGCTTGAATAATAATGGAAAGAATTGTCGCTTCGCCAAAATAGCCGAATTGCTTATGTTCAAATAAGTCACTGGATCTCCCGTGTTCAATAAAAATAGCCTCAATATGCGCATTATTTTTTAGTGCTTGGAACGCTCTATCGCCAATTCTTTTTTCCAACATACCACCTATTTCAATAAACATATAGTTTTACGCTTTGCTGAGTTTTTTTAATACATTTTTAGGAATATAGGTGGCAATCTTTTCTAATGCCGTGACAAACATGATGCCATTCCCCGGCTTATCTAATTCTCCCGCTAAATAAAGGCTCTCAAACACATGTTCGGTTTGCTCTTCGGAGACGATCATGCGCACCACTTCTTTGTGCTTGTCAATTGCCATTCCAGTGAGCCCCATGCGTTCCCGTATTCCTGTTCCTTGGGCGTAAGTAATCGTTGCTCCTTGTACGCCGGCATGTTTAGCAATTTCTAATACGGATTCTGCTGAATTACTTTGCAAAACGCAAGTAATTAAATTGACATTGGTGAGGTAAGTAATATTTCTATCCGCCATAATACTTTATCTTTGAGTGACCAAGTGCATATGGCTTTCTATATTTGCAGACAATTTTTCCTTGAATTGAATATAAAGCCCCATGAATAACACTGAGATAATAGGGCATATACTGGCAAGTGATAGAATGCCAAACCCTTCTAATAATGAAATCGCATCCCCTAATCCCAATCCCATCGCCAATACCAAAGGCACAGTGACGGGGCCTGTGGTCACTCCCGCACTGTCCCACGCGACATTGACAAATTCTTCGGATGAAAAAATAGTAAATCCAACCCCAAGCATGTACAAAGGCAAGAGTAAGGCTAGCAAGTTAAAATTAAAAATCAATTTAACAATTCCGAGGGACATACCAATTGCCACCCCGACTGCCACACTATACATCAACATCGTTTTTTTGAATGCGCCATTAGTGAGGTTCTGCACTGTGTGCCCGAGTGCATTCAGTGCGGGTTCAGCTATAGTTGCGCCAAAACCGAGTATGAAGGCAAACAAAATTACTAAAAATAAACCCACACTTGCGGTATAAATAGGGGACTGTTGGAGGCTGGATGATTCCATAAATGCAGCGGAAAGGTTGTTCCCAACTTGGGTGCCAATAGCGCCTAAGCCGTAAGAGAGCCCAATGTTAAATATACACATTCCTATAGCGAGCAGCACCAAGCCATAAATAGTTTCTATTCTATCGACGAGAGTAGAGCGAATAATTACTAATAAAACAAATAATAAGAATAATACTAGGGGGATAATGGCGCGTAGTCCCATAATAATTTCATTGAAAGGTGTCGTTGACCACAAAGATGGGGCAAGAGCAATACTTTTGTGCACACTGGCTTGTGCGATAATTTGTTCTGGAGTCATGGTGAATGATAACCATATCGCCATGAGTAAAACAGCAATAATCGGCAATAGAGATGCCATGGTGACAATGCCAAAACCCGATAGGGATGATTGCCCATCGTGTTGTGTTGCATTAGATAGACCTATGCCTAAGGCGAGAACCAAAGGCACAGTGACCGGACCTGTGGTCACCGCACCGCAATCCCATGCCAAGCCTAATACACTGCGCAGATCGGGTTGCCACCACACATAAATACTCAGCGCCATCACAATCCCTACAGTGGGATAAATCATTGTTTTAAGCGACCACCCATAGATCAAACGCATCGTGCCGAGTATAGCGGCAATCCCGACACCGCATCCCACGAATATAACGAGTAATAACACTCGGTTATTGAGCATTTCGTATAAATAAGGGACTTTATTGATATCCAATGAGGCACCAAATGCTTGTAATGCGCCAATTGCCGGCTCGGCAAAAGTGACACCGACTCCTAAAATACCGATGATGATAAATACAACCAATATATTGACCTTTTGCGGTAAGTGATCGCCTATGCGGGTGCTAAATGGCATCAGCCCTTTATGCAGTCCTTCCATAAAAATTGCCAATCCAATAATGACTGCAACGAGTCCAAGCGTCAACGAGAAAGCATTGTTAATGGGCTGACGTAAAATGAATATTTGAAACATCAGTAAATACATCGCCAGCGGCACAACATTTTTAATTTGTTCCAGTATGCGTGTATAGCAATAAGGGAGCCACAAGGCAAAAATTTCTGGTAAGGGCAGTTTGACTTTCTTATGCCGTGATCGCCGCCAGCGAGATTTTTTAGGATTAATTTTAGGTTCTATTTGATGATAGGGAATCGTTTGGTGTTCAACTGTTGTGAGCCCTAATAACGACGAATAGCGCATTATACCTATGGTGATTTGCTCTGCGGGTGCGATATAATGGAGGGGTCGTGCTGTTGACGGCGATGACGCCAATTGCTGATCCGCTGCTTGAAATTTTCCCCTATTAAGTACATGGATGGGACAAAAAATAAAGTGACCCCGCTGGCGAATAACACGCCAAAGGAGAGAGAGAGCACCATCGGGATTAGAAATTTTGCTTGTATCGAAGGGTTAAAGAGGATAGGCAGTAAGCCGACAAAAGTCGTTAACGAAGTGAGGACAATGGCGCGAAAACGACTGCGTCCGCCTTGCACAATGGCGTCCCATAGTCCTTTGTTTTCTTTACGGAGTATATTGATGCGGTCAACTAAAACGAGATTGTCATTGATGACGACCCCAGCACAAGCAAACAACCCGAGCATAGAGAATAAACTGAATTCTCGTCCGAATAGAATGTGCCCAATAATGGCGCCTAAAAAACCGAAAGGGATCGCACTAACGATAAGAAGCGGTTGCCAATAAGAATGAAAGACCACCGCCATCAAGGCATAAATAATAATAATAATAGCGAGCGAAATGCTGAGCAAGCGGGCTTGAAATTCTTGCTGTTCTTCTTGTTCGCCCGCTAATTTTATATCAAGCCCGGGGTAGCGGGCAATGAGATCATTTTTTTGTTGCGCAAAAAATGCTTGAGTAATCTCATAAGGCGATATACCGGCGAGTACTTCTGCGGTGACTTTAGTGACCCGCTTGCGATCAATCCTTTTAATTTCAGTATAACTATCGCGATAATTGATCGCCACGGCTTCTTCAAAAGGAATCTCGCGTCCATCAAGGGTGCGAATACGCATATCATAGATATGACCGATATCTTCGCGTGTGCTTCGCGGATAACGCACCATCACGCGTACATCTTCCCGCAGACGAGGGATTTTCTGCACTTCTTCACCGTAAAATCCACGCCTTACTTCTCGACTCACATCGGCTAAACTTATGCCTAAAGTTTCGGCATAAGGTTTGAGCGAAAGCTCTATTTCGGCTTTCGGATCATCTAAATCACTGCGCACATTATGCACACCATTAAACCCTTTGAACCATACAATGATATCCTCGCTTGCTGCGCTGAGCATTTCAATGGTTGGTGCCTGCACTTCTAACTCAATGGGTTTCCCCGGAGAAAATATAGTGGCGCGCACTTCGTAATCTCGGGCTTGGGGAAGATCGCCAATAAGTTCTTTCCACCGCTCAGCAAATTGTTGATTACTAAAAGGGCGATCATCGGCATCTACTATCTCAGATGTATCTTTGAGTGCCGCGATTATGCGCACGGTATCGCTGTAAGCAAACGCGAGCACATTTTTAATATAGCCTTTATACGGTGTTTCTTTCCGCAATTGCCCTAACTGCGTTTCTACATGCTGTGCAACAGCAGATACTTCCTTAAACGGGCTATTTTTAGGCATTTTGACTGTCGCTACGATAATATTTCCCGGAACCCGAGGGAAAAAGCTCTTTTCAATCCACCCGCCATTAAAGTAACTGATCGGTAAAGCGAGCAGTAGCGTAAAGAAAGTAAAGGTGACCCATTTGTGGTGCATAGACCATTGTAGAAGAGGGATGTAATATCGTTGGATGGCGGATTGCATGCCATTGTGAAAGAATAAGCGTACCTTTTGGAGTGCTTTGTGCCACGATGCGGTTGCTTCCTTTTCTTTGGGCATGTGTCGTAAATGGCACGGGAGAATGAGTAATGATTCGAGCAGAGAGAAGGCGAGTGCAATGACCACTACTTTTGCGATTTGCAGTGCTTCGGGAGAGTTTTCACTCATTAAAAAGAAACCACTGAACACGATAATTGTTGAGACGACCGCAAAAAATACTGGGCGAATAACGGCAATGGTTCCACGAACCGCTTGTGCGGGACCTGGCGGATCTTTCTGTTGCTGGGTATAAATGGATTCGCCAACTATGATCGCATCATCCACGACTATGCCTAAAATGAGAATAAAAGCAAATAAGGAGATGATGTTGAAGCTCGAATCCATCACTGGGAGGAACCAAATTGCTCCTAAGAAAGCCACTAATATGCCAACCGCAACCCATGCGGCTACTTTAGGGCGTAAAAACAGTAAGAGCAAAATAAATACTAATATTAACCCGCTCAATCCGTTATTAAATAATGTCTCTAATCGCCCTTGGAAGGGGCGATTCATATCAAACCACACATCGGCGACTACCCCTTCTGGTAAACGAGTATTGAGCTGGTCAATATACTCGTGCACTTCGCCACTCGCCGCAGATATATTGGGATTGTTGGTCAAATAAACATCTACAGTTAAAGATGGCAACCCATTAAAACGGGCGTCTATATCCAATTCTTCGAAACCATCAATAATAGTCGCCACATCACGTAAACGCACAATAGTGCCGTCTGTGTCGCTCAATAAAACAATATTACCGAATTGATTAGCGGTATAGGCTTGCCCCCGCGCTTGAATATGCACATCACCGTGGGTAGAGAGCAACTTCCCCGCCGGTAGATCAATAGATTGCCCGCGAATAGCAGCGGCGACCTCCGCAAAGCGCAATCCATATCGCCGCAAAGCTTCTTCGGATATTTCAATACCGATTTCGTAAGCGCGCGGACGGTTGAGATTCACTTTGGGCACATGCGGGAGGGTGAGTAGCTCTTCGCGAATTTGTTCGCCTAATTCTTTGAGGTTGGCTTCGCCAATAGCGCCCGCTAACCCTATGCTCATTATTTGTGATGACCATTGAATTTCACGAATGACTAAATTTTCTGCACTGTTAGGGAATGTGGTGATAGCATCGACGCGTGATTTAACCTCATTAAAAACACTTAAAGAATCGCTATCCAGTTTAATTTCAACAGTTGTCTCGCCATAACTTTCATAGGCGGTTGAGCGCACTTCCTTTATGCCGTTAACCCCGTCGATGGCATCTTCAATGCGCCGACAAATCTGTTGCTCGACTTCAAAGGGCCCTGCGCCAGGGTAAACCATGCTAATTGATATAAGGTTAATTTTGCGCTCGGGAAAAAATTCTTTATTGATGGTCGGAATGGTGGTGATGCCGCCAACAATAATCAACACCATCAGTAGATTAGCGGCAATGGAGTTATGGGTAAACCAAGCAATAATCCCTTTCATTTGTCCGTTAAAGATATATCACGTGCTGTTTGTTGTGTTACGATCACTTTCATACCTGGCATAGCAAGGGATAAAGGTGATGTAATGACTTGAATGGGGTGGTCATATGTGCCGCGCACTGCTACGCCTTTTGGGGTGAGCTGCAAAAAATCTACATGGTCTACCGCCAATTGTTCATTCTGGTCGACTCGCCAAATAATATTGCCAGTGCGTAATGCGTCTCGCGGCAATATCAATATATTGTCTTGTTCTTGTCCGATAATTTCTGCGTGCACAAATCGCCCAGATGTAAGAGGTGGAAAATCATTGTGCGCGGTTTGTTTCACTTCGGCAACCATATAAATAACGCGATTGCGCACATCTAAACTCGCCTCGGTGCGTGTAATGGCCGCAGGCCATTGCCATTTTTTATTCGCGATGACCGCGCTGATATTTGCCCGCAGGCGCTGATTGTGCACATTATCGTGTACCTGCAACATTGCGACCTGTCGGTCGGTGAGTGGTAAGCGGACTTCGGCAATATCGGTACTATGAACATGTGCAATGCGGGTGTTGGGCGGGAGATATTGTCCTAAATCAACATGAATGCGTTGCACGCGCAATGGGTATGGTGCATGAATAGTCGTGCGGCGTAAGTTAATTTGTGCTTGGCGAACATTGGCTTTGGCGGCTTTAATTTGCGTTTGCGCGTTTTTTAGTTGTGGTTTTTGCAGGAAGAGGGCGTTTGCTTCTTCATCTCCTAAATCGCGCCATTCACGTTGTGCTTGGCGCACTGCTCCTTTGACGACCGCTAGACGTTCTTCGGCGGCGGTTAATTGTGCTTCCGCGTGCACTAAAGCAATTTCATAATTGACCGGATCAACTTGTAAGATAAATTCGCCCTGCGCAAAATATCCCCCTGCAACAAATTGTTCCGCTACACGCACGACCTCGCCGCCCACCTGTACGGTGAGATCAATTGCGCGGCGGGGGTTCACCGTTCCTTGTGTATAGACATTAAGTGATCGTTTTTGTGGCGTGACTTCTACCACCTGCGCTGTAACGGCTAAAGGAGGAGGGAGGGGCTTTTTTTGCGGAGCGGGTTTACCATACGATAAAAATATAAGTAAAACAAACCCGACAAGCAGAATGGAGAGGGCGATAGCATTGTGCCTGATCTTGAGGGTCAATTTTTTGAACATAGTGGTTATTATACCTTGTATAGATTTGCAAACAAATTAGATGGTCGCAGTGCATCTCATGCGGGTTAGTGCAGGTATTGTTTGCGTACTCGTTTTTGTATTCCAGTCATGAGGGTGTAAGCAATGGTATCGGCATGACGGGCAACCGTGTTAATAGGCAGCCCTTGCCCCCATAATGTGGCAACATCACCTATGGCGACATCCGGATAGTCGGTGAGGTCAACGGTTAAACTATCCATTGATACTTTCCCCACGATGGGGACTAAATGATCGCCCAACTTCACCTGCGACTGTTGGGATCCGTAGCGTGGATAGCCATCGCCATAGCCGATGGCTATGGTGCCGATGCGGCTGGGACGAGTCGCCCGCCATGTTGCCCCGTAGCCAACGGACTCTCCACTTGCAATAGAGCGTGTCGCCACTAAAGTGGCTTGCAGCGTCATCACGACTTGTAATCCGTGTTGCTGTGCAGAAGCAACGTTATTAGCGGGTGTTGCCCCATACAACATAATGCCGGGGCGATTCCAGTCGGCAATGCTTGTCGGGTAGTGGAATAAACCTCCCGAATTCGCGATACTGCGCTCAACACGAAAAGGGCTTGACGCATGGATGAAATCATCAATTTGCTTTTGCGTGAAATCTGATTGCGGTTGATCGGCTTGCGCTAAATGAGTGCAATGTATGATGTCGCGAATATATTGGAGTTGTGACAGTTGATTGTGCGCCGCAACTAACTCTGCTGGAGATAGTCCTAATCTATGCATCCCACTATCCATTTTGAGCCATATTCGTAGCGGTTGTTGCGGTGGATTGTTGACCAGTTGTGCGACATCATCGTGATGGTGCACGACTAAATCACAGTGGTGTGCCTCGGCCCATTGAATAGTCTCGCGCTGGATGGGCGGACAAAGAATGAGGAGATCGGCTGTGATGCCGGCTTCCCGTAATTCAACCGCTTCATCCAATCGTGCCACTACGAGACCATTGACGAGTGGTTGTAGGTATTGACCGACCTCAACCATTCCATGTCCATAAGCATTAGCTTTGATCACAGCAAGAATTTTCTTCCCTCCCGCAAGGCGCTGAGCAATGCTGACATTGTGCGCTAAAGCGGGCAAATCAATTATCGCCCATGCGAACCTTGACAATGATAAACTAACGTCCATGATTACCTAATCTTGCAAGATGTTGATGAAGTGATACAGTCTGCACGGATAATAATATTCATTATGCGTATCAATATTTTATATCGTCAGTATAGGATCCGCTCGCTTTTCTTTTTCCTGTATTGATTATGGAAATGATTCGTTTTAATGATGTGTCTATGCGTTTTGCCAACGGATACCAAGCATTATACGATATCAATTTTACGATTGAAAAGAATGAGATGGTTTTTTTGACCGGGCATTCGGGTGCGGGCAAAAGCACTATTCTGAAACTTATTTTATTAAGCGAGCGCGCCACCCGAGGGCAAATTTGGATGCACGGTCGCAATCTACGCACCGTCACCAGTAAACGGGCTTGTTATTACCGCAGAAATATTGGGACGGTTTTTCAAAATAATCAGTTGCTTTTTGACCGTAATGTCTACGATAATATCGCCTTGCCTTTAATCATCGCTGGCTACCCGCAAACCCAGATTGCTCGCCGTGTCGAAGCAGTTTTAGAGCGTGTGGCATTGGATGATTATGCGACCCGCAACCCCATGAAATTATCCGCGGGAGAACAACAACGCGTCGGTATAGCCCGCGCTATTGTCAATAATCCTTTACTGCTCATCGCAGATGAACCGACCGGTAATTTAGATCCTGATCTTTCGGACAGCATTATGAATTTATTTGCCCACCTACACGATAGCGGAACGACTATTCTTATTGTGAGCCATGATTTATCTTTGGTACAAAAAATGCAACATAGGGTCATCACCTTAAAAAATGGTCGCTTAACCGGTGATACTTTACGATGAAAGCCCCCCAACACCCATCTCATCGTAAACGTCGGCGCCGAAATTTCGGCGATAGAATACGCGCGTGGATAAGACATCACTATACGCAGTGTTACGATAGTTTGCTGCGCATTGTGCGCACCCCAGTCAATAGTGTGGTCACCTGTCTTTTAATTGCTATCGCCATAGTGATGCCGACTATTTTTTATATCTGCACGGATGCCTTACAAAGCAACGAACACTATTGGCGAGAGCCGATCACCCTCTCTTTATTCCTCCATCCTCAGAGCAATGGCAAAAATTTAGCGCATCATTTACAGCAATTGCCGGAAGTCAAAACAGTGAAATACATCGATGCCGAACAAGCGTTAGCGGAGTTTAAGGCACAATCTGGGCTCGCCGATATGATAGAAACCTTATCGTATAATCCGTTGCCTGAAGTCATTGAAATTGAACCGACGGCTGACGCCGCCACTCATCAACAGCTCGCCGCACTCAAAAATAAACTATTGGCGCTGAAAGAAGTAGCGCAAGTGCAGCTAGACATAGAATGGCTCCAACGCTTCCAGCAATTAGTGATGCTGATTGAGCGCATTGGCACTTTAATTGCACTGTTACTTTTAGCAGCAGTGGTGTTGGTGATTAGTAGTATGGTGCACTGGATTATTAGTAACCGCCGAGATGAAATAGAAATTATTCATTTATTTGGTGCAAGCAGAGCGTTTATTCGCAGACCCTTTATCTATACGGGTTTTTGGTATGGTTTTATTGGTGGCGGTATTGCGTGGATATTCGCTAAATTGATTTTAGATTGGATCAGCGCATCGCTACACAATTTATTGGCATTGTATGGGCATACCTATAATCTGGCGACTATTACACCACTGCTTGGACTGCAATTGATGTTTGGCACGGCACTGTTGGGAGTTGTCGGATCTTGGATCGCGGTGGTGCGTTATCTACGCCATCATATTGAGTTGCCGGTAAATTTATGAGCAATACTGTTCCTAGACTGCTGGAGGTATTGCACTGCGGCGTGTAGGGTGGTCAAGGTAACGAAGGTGTCGGGACACTTGTCGCGACTCCCTTTTTCTTGCCTATCTAAGCCCACTATCAATCCGATGACTTTTCCTTCGTTGTGCGCAATGATTGTAGAGGATTCACGCCACGCGGTTCCTTGGGTGAAAACATCGTCTATTACCAATACCCGCTTTCCAGTCAAATCGGCACCAATAGTTGTTCCTTTTTCGCCATGCGTCTTGGTTTCTTTGCGGTTACACGCCCATTCACAATCCACCCCGTATTGTTGGGCTAATGCGGTGGCTGTCGCACTCGCTAATATAATGCCTTTATAGGCTGGACCGAACAGCACATCAAACTTTAATTGCCGTTCCACAATCATTTGGGCAAAACATTGTCCAACCTGTGCGAGGGCATGATTGGTGACGAAAGCACCCATATCAAAAAAGTAAGTGCTCTGTTGCCCAGATTTGAGCGTAAACTCACCCCAGCGGAGAACCTCGTATTGCTGAATGAGTGCTAAAAAATTTTCTTCAACACGCATAGGGATTTTATTGTAGCAAATTTATATGTGCGCAAGGGAATTGCCGCATCGCCTCCATTTTGTTACTGTGTTTTATTGATCTGCGCACGTAAGTAATATAGTTTCTCTATTCACCGCACTCAATGAATGGCATAATAAGCACATGATTTATTCCGTATCGCCTCGCTGGTCAATAATCCTGTCAGACACTGCACAGGCATTGTATTCCCCTCATCCTTATTGGTTATGAGTTTGGCAATTATTGTCTTAGCTGCGGGACAATCCAACCGCATGCATTCGGCAACGCCCAAAGTGCTCCATACTATAGGGAATAAACCCATGTTGGCACATGTCTTGGATAGCGCATTTGCCATTTCTCCGCATGTGTATGCGGTGATCGGTCATCAAGGAGACACCATTCGTTCAGCCTTTGCCGATTACGCGGTGCATTGGGTGCAACAAACCGAACAACTCGGAACAGGGCATGCGGTAGCCCAAGTATTACCATTACTCCCCGATCATCATAAAACCCTTATGGTGCTCTACGGTGATGTCCCATTGGTGCGCACCGAAACCTTGCATTGCCTTGCGGCAGGCGCCAAGAATGATCAATTGGCAGTACTGACTGCAATTGTAGAGTGCCCAGATGGATATGGACGGATTATGCGCAATAAGGATGGTGCGATTTGCGGGATTGTTGAGCACGCAGATGCCACGCCCGCACAATTGGCGGAAAAAGAAATTAATACCGGTTTACTCGCCGCTTCTACCGCCTCTTTACGCAAATGGACGCAGGCGTTGACCAACCACAATCAGCAAAAAGAATATTATCTCACCGATATCATTGCCCAAGCACATGCGCAGAATACTGCCATTGTCGGCATTCAAACACAAGATGCGTATGAAGCCATGGGGGTCAATCATCGTGGACAATTAGTAGCGATAGAACGACAATGGCAGCACAATATGGCGCATCAATTCATGGAGCGCGGATTAAAACTAGCCGACGCCCACCGTTTTGACCTGCGCGGCAATTTGACTTTTGGTCGCGATGTTTTTATTGATATCAATGTGGTTATTAAAGGGGATGTACACTTAGGGGATGGAGTATACATTGCACCGAATTGCCTGCTCATTGGCGACACCTGCCCGACACAAATTGCTGATAAAAGCACCATTCATGCCAATTCCATTATTGAAGATAGTGTTGTGGGCGAAGAATGCACCATAGGTCCATTTGCCCGCTTACGACCGGGCACAGAACTTGCGCGAGAAGTGCGTATCGGCAATTTTGTGGAGACAAAAAAATCATCTATCCAAACCGGCAGTAAGATTAACCACCTGAGCTATGTTGGAGACGCACAAGTCGGACAAGGTGTTAATATCGGAGCAGGGACTATTACTTGCAATTACGATGGGATCAATAAAAACCCGACCATCATTGAAGAAAAAGTCTTTGTCGGTTCAAATTGTTCATTAGTTGCCCCCCTTAAAATTGGCAAACACTCAACTATTGGTGCGGGGTGTACTATTACAAAAGATGTCCCTGCAGATGCTTTGGGTTTAGGACGGGCAGCCCAGCATAACATCGCTGGTTGGCACAAGAAAAAAAACAGGCCCCCCAAATAACCATGAGTGATTGATTGACATGTGCGGTATTATTGCAGTCCTTGCCGAACGAAATGTAACCGATATTTTACTTGCAGGCTTATACCGCTTGGAATATCGCGGTTACGATTCAGCGGGATTGGCGGTGCTCACTGCCCGTCAACGGCTGCGGTGCATTAAACGCACAGGCAAGGTGGCGAATTTAGAGCGTGCGTTGGAAAAGAAGACCTTAACAGGTCAAATCGGTATTGCCCACACGCGTTGGGCAACCCACGGCGCAGTCACCACAGAGAACGCCCATCCACACCACAGTAACGATAGTATATCGGTCGTGCATAACGGCATTATTGAAAATGATGCTGTGTTGCGTAAGGAATTAATCGCAGCACACTATCAATTTGCTTCGGATACAGATAGCGAAGTGATCGGTCACCTTATTCATTATTACCTTCGGCAGCAAAGCGAAAGCGGCACAGATACCAATTTATTCACCGCGGTCAATCAATGTATTGAGCGTCTGAAAGGCGCCTATGCCTTTGTGGTCATTAGCACAAAGCATCCCCGTCAAATTATCGGCGTGCGCAAAGGGAGCCCGCTAGTGTTAGGCAATGGCATCAACGAACTGTACTTGGCTTCGGATGTGCAAGCACTGCGTCAAGTAACCGATCGCTTTACCTATTTAGAGGAAGACGATGTCATTCATATTAAAGGCGATGCTTATACCATTACTAACCCGCATGAACAGGATTTACAACGCCCAGTCGTGCATATTTCTACGGATGACGGAGCGAGCGGAAAAGGTAATTTTCGTCACTATATGGTAAAAGAAATCTTTGAACAGCCCTCGGCGATTAGAGCCACCCTACAAAAACGTATCAGCGATCGGCAATTATCCCTACCGACTCCAGACAACGCATTAAATGATTTATTAGAGCAGGTGCGCCATATCCATATTGTGTCCTGTGGCACGAGCTATCATGCGGGGTTAGTTGCGCGCCACTGGTTAGAAGAATTGAGTGATTATCCGTGCACGGTGGAAATCGCCAGCGAATATCGTTATCGCCCTTATTCATTACAAGAAGGCACCTTATTGCTTCTCGTTTCGCAATCGGGGGAAACAGCCGATACCCTTGCCTGTTTGCGAGATAGCAAGAAAAAAGATTACTTATCGCGCATAGTCGTATGTAATGTTGCCGAAAGTTCTATGGCGCGCGAAGCCGATATTCTTTTATTGACGAATGCTGGACCTGAATTTGGGGTTGCTTCCACCAAGGCATTCACCTCGCAATTGATTGTTCTTTTGCTATTGGTCGTTAATCTGGTAAGAAACCAACATTTTCCCGCCAAAAAGGAAAGGGCACTGATTAAAGATTTGCAACGCCTACCACAATTATTAGAGCGCATCCTGCAATTAGATGAAACCATACAAAATATGGCACATGGCTTGCGTGATACGAATAACGCTTTATTTGTCGGTAGAGGAATGTATTACCCGATTGCATTGGAAGGCGCACTGAAAATGAAAGAAATCTCTTACATCCATGCCGAAGCCTTTCCCGCTGGTGAACTAAAGCACGGACCTTTAGCATTAGTAGAACCTACTATGCCGGTTATTGCCTTAATGCCCAATAATCGTTTGCGCGACAAAATGCGATCCAACCTGCGCGAAATCATGGCACGTGGTGGTCACCTATACATCTTTAGCGACCGCAAAAGCAAGATAAGTGGCGATAATATTTGTGAATTGGTATTACCGACCACTCATGAAATCCTATTACCTATTCTCTATACCATCCCCTTACAACTCCTTGCCTATCACGTCGCCGTCCTCAAAGGCACAGACATCGATCAACCGCGCAACCTCGCCAAGTCCGTGACGGTGGAGTAGTTCTACATGTGGGTTTTAACAACCTTTTTGAAAACAGTTTTTTGTTACACACTTTCTTCTTAAGGCAGTGGCAGCAACCCTCAAGTAAATGGCATAATAAAAATAATGAAACTCACAGATAATGAAAAACGAGATGTCGTAAAACTCATTGAGGAAGGCAAGGTCTTACCTGAAAAATATCGTTTCTTATTATTTGATGAATCAAAGCAAGTAGAACTTACTTGGAACGGTAAATCTGATGAAGTCACAAATGTGGTCCTACCATTCTAAATTATTGAACAAATAGACGAACCAAGAAACGAAAAAGTCAAAATGGCACAGGGGTCATTTGGTTTTGCATCAGGTCGTCAAATGACAGGTTGGACCAACAAACTTATATGGGGCGATATGATATGAGAAAATATTTATGGAGTGATGGTCAAATCCCCACATTAGATAACCATAGTAAATGTAAACATGAAATAATTCGCGATTATCTGACTAAATACTTAGAAATTGTTTCTCAACCACTTAATCGTTTTCCAAACAGATCTCTTAAGATCACAATAGTAGATGGTTTTGCTGGCGGAGGAAAATATCAATACCAAGACAATATTGTAGATGGATCACCATTAATTTTATTAAACACCGTTGCCGAGGCTAAAGCAGGCATTCGCTCTTTAAATCCAAAAACACCTATTCAATTTGAAGAAGATTTTATATTTGTTGAGAAAAATCAACAAACTGCTCAATACTTACAAGGTGAAATTCGCAAGGAAGGTTTCCAAAATAAATCACAAGTATTGTGTGGAGAATTTGGACATTATTTACCAACTATTATTGCCCAAATAAAGAAAAAAAGCAACAATCGTCAAGATGGTCGCTCAATTTTTATATTAGATCAGTATGGCTATAGCGATGTGTTAATTAAGCAAATTAAATGTATCCTGAACAATAGCAATGCTGAAATCATCCTTACCTTTGCGGTAGACGCCTTAATTACTTATTTAGATGAATCAAAACAAAATGCATTGAGTAGGATTGGCTTCTCACAGAAAGACTTTCAACAATTCAGACGTAATCAATCTAATCGAGATAAATGTCGTTCTATAATCCAACATAGGATGTCCAGTATTTTTTATGGTCTTAATTATTTTTTCACTCCATTTTTTATTATTAGTGATAATTCAAAGTCACAAGGAGGATATTGGCTAATTCACATATCAAGGCACTATAGAGCGCGTCAAGAGATGGTGGGACTTCACTGGGATAAAGGTAATATATCTCAGCATTATGGTACTTCAGGGATTAATATGCTGGGCTATAGATCAAAATTCGATGAAGACTATACTAAACAACTTACTTTACCTCACTCATCGTTTCGGTTTGATGTTGCTGCGTCACAACAAACACATGAAGCACTACATAGAGAAATTGGGAATTATTTATATAAAAATATCCAGTCCGGATCTGCCATAACCGTTAAAAAATTGAAACAAGGGATCACAAACCACACGCCGGGAAGCGATCAAGACATCCAAAAAGCATTAGATAGTTTGAAAGAGGAAAAATCTATTACAATAAAGGGTAATGCCAATTCAGATAAAAGGATCATTACTGTAGAGCGACAATTAGTAATAAAAATGGGTTAATGTCAAATATAGAGTGGACAGAGAAAACTTGGAACCCTGTGACGGGATGCACTAAGATATCGGCAGGGTGCAAGTATTGTTATGCAGAGACGCTGTCTAAACGGCTTAAAGCCATGGGGGTGAATGGTTACCAGGACGGTTTTGCTATAACTTGTCATGAAGATCGCCTGAATCAACCGTTAAAACGCAAAATTCCAACGATGTACTTTGTTAATTCTATGAGCGATTTGTTTCACCCACGCGTGCCATTTGATTTCATCAATAAAGTTATGGAGACTATACGCAAGAGTCCACAGCACACTTATCAGATTTTGACAAAGCGCCCTAAAGTGATGCAAAAGTATTTTGCTACCCGCGACGTACCCAAGAACGCATGGCTTGGCGTTTCAGTTGAAAATAAAAAACATGGCGTACCACGAATTGATGTACTGCGCAAAATTAATGCTAAAACCAGATTTTTATCGGTTGAGCCGCTATTGGAAGACATAGGGAAAGTGGATTTAAGCGACATCCACTGGGTGATTGTCGGCGGTGAAAGTGGCAATAAAGCCAGACTAATGGATAGTACTTGGATTGACAATATTTATCGGCAATGCCAAAGTCATCGAGTGGCATTTTTTTTCAAGCAATGGGGCACTTGGGGTGCCGATAGAATTAAGCGTAATAAAAAAGCGAATGGTAGAACGTATCAAGGTAAGACTTGGGACGCAATGCCTCAGCAGGTTATTGCTTGTTCCTATTAATTCGTTAGAAAAGAAGTGTCGGCGAAATCGTCTGGCGCAGGCGGTGGCTTTAACCACGGAGTAAAATCTTACAGGAACTTGCTATATGGCTAATCAAAAAATGAAGACTCACCTTTTCAAAGTCAAAGGAGCATCCCTGCTCGCCATTGTTAAAAAGTTAATGTCTATGGATCTCGAGAGAAGAAGAATTAGGGAGATAAAATTAGAACATTCTCTATGCCTAGAAAATGATTTATACGCTATGGATCTTGCTAAACATAGAGAATTTGGCCCAGGACGATCATCCAAGAATGAGATTACAAAAGGATTTGATCTACGAACTGATGAAGGGTTCGGAGAAATGACGGCTATTTTGTACGATAATAAACGACAATTTATATTGGTACAATATAATCATTATGGCCCGCGTGCTACAAGTATATGTGAATATTTCAATCAAAGTTTAGGTGGCGGCTCATTAGATTTTGACCCGGTCCTTAAAAAAGGGGAATTAGAGAAATTAAATACACATAAATATGCCAAACAGGTGTTTTATGCAATAGAATTCCCTAATAATAAATTCCCACCTACCACGGATATTGATTCTAGAGTAAAACACAATTGGGATATAGCTCAGAAGACAGGAATGACCAATATTGGACGAATTGAAGTTACTTTAAAACAATATCGTGGAGGTAGTGTGAATCGCATGCTAAATTGCCTCCAATACTGCAAATCATTATTAAAAAACAAAAATATGTTACAATCCCTTAAAGTAGAGGTATCTCAAGAAGATAATCGAAAAATCGAGATGCTTAATTTATTACAATCCCAAGAAGAAATCGCATTAGAGGGATTAATTAGGGACGGTACAACTAGGATGTATTCATTTGATTCTCGGTACAACATACTGCTTCAGGCTCATGAAAAGTGGTTAAAGGCGCAAGTTATACATGACTAAAAAAGTGTCAGTGAAGTTAGGAGAATTATTTCAAAAATATTTCCCTGTGCTTTCGGGAGTTATTGGTGGTTGTATTATGGGCAATTTATCTATTTTTCCAGATAGTCATTTATACTTAACTGCAATGGCAACGGTAGCATCTATTTTATGCGGATTAACTGGGACTTCTATTAGCATCCTGTTATCATCTCAATCAAAAGTCATCGATATACTTAAGCACTCTTGTCATTACATAATTATGATGTATTGGGTACGAGAGACGACGCTTGTTTCATTGTTATGGGCGATTGTGTCAATCGGTGGTTTTTATTTTGAGCAAGTGCCTTGGGTATATCATTGTTTGATATTTGGCATTGGCGTATACGCATTAGTTGGTTTTATTCGTTTGTTTTGGTATATACCTCGGATTGGCATATCAGAGTCAAAAAATATCATGCAGGCAGATAAGAAAAGATATGAAGAATTACTACATTCTGAATAGTAATAATTGCGTAATCCCTTCAAATGAAGGAGATGATTTAGTGAGGAAATAATTTTAAATATCAAGGCAAAACTTGGGATGCAATGCCTCAGAAAGTGATTGCTTTCACATAATGTGTGCGACAGTGTACAAATAACCATAATTACCTTCAATATCACAATCTAACAGGGCGGACATCTATCCCCCTGTTTCATGTCTGCCTTTGTGTGTTAAGGTGGCGGTATGGATACATCCAAACACGACAATTCTGCTTCCATTGCCCCTGTCGCACGAGCAATGGAAATTACTATTCTGGCTGCCACTGATGTTAGTGCAAGTAGTAATAATTTACTGCTCATTCCGGACGGCCAATTTTGTGGGCGAGATGGTCGCCCGCGGGATGCGGCATCTTTTGTGCTGACCTATGAGATGGGCGAGCGCATGGCGGCTGAAATCAATGCGAGTGATATTCCACTGCAAATAGATTACGAACACCAATCCATTAAACCTGTCGGCAATGGTCCTGTACCGACCGCAGGATGGATTAAGCACGCGGAATATCAACCCGGTCGGGGTTTGGTGGCGACTGATGTGGAATGGACGAAGCGGGCACAAGAGGCATTGAAATCGGGTGAATATCGCTATCTATCGCCCGTTATTCTCCACGAGAAACACAGCGGGCGGATTTGGAAATTTATCAGTGCTGCATTGGTCAATGTGCCGGCGATTGTCAATCCAGAAAAGATTATTCCTGCAACCATGCGGGCAGAATTATTGAGTTCATATTTTGAAAATGATGAGGAGAAAGCGATGAGTAAAGTATCATTATTGGCAACTTGCGTTAGTGAGTTGGGATTGCCCGAGAGCACTAGCGAGGATGGTTTTGTAATGGCGTTGCTCAAAAAATCAGAAATAGGTATGGAAGCACTGAAAGCATTGAGGTTGGATGAGAAAGCGGAAGCGGACGAGATCGAAACCGCCGTTGCTGCATTGTAATCAGAGAGCAATAATCATCAAGCTGCTAATCCCGATCCCGCTAAATATGTTCCGATAGAAATATTTGAGACGTTGAAAAAACAGGTTATTGAGTTACAAACTCTTGCGAGAGAGAGCACGATTGATAAGTTGGTCAAAACATCATTGTCCAGCGGGAAGTTACTGCCTTCGCAAGAAAGTTGGGCGCGGAAACTTGGTGAAACGGATATGGATACGCTTAAGGCGTATTTGGATAAAACTCCGCCGATCGGTGCATTGTTGAAAACCCAAACTGGCGGCATAGCACCTACTGATGACATAAACGAAGCCCATGGGCTGCTGCCGCATGAATTGGCGATATGCAAAAGCACTGGCGTATCGGCTGAGGCATTTGCCGCAACCAAGGCGGGCAAAACAGTTGAAACAAAACCCGCGCAAGCGGCTTAAATTGGAGGAGTAGAGATGGTTACATTAACACAAGATAGATATACCGATTACCGTGAGGGCGATACATTTGCCCACGGTGTTGCTGCTGGGCAGACGATTTATGCAGGCTCACTAGTCGTACTGAATGCGGCGGGTTATGCCGAAAGTGCAACTGATTCTGCGAATAAGGTTACGGTTGGCATTGCCCAAAATCAAGTAAATAACACAGGTGGAGTGAATGATGCTATTACAGTTACGGTTCGTCGCGGTGTTTTTAAGCTTGATAATGTGACCGGCGCAAACATCGTTGAACGCACAGATATTGGTGATAACTGCTACATCGTAGATGATCAAACCGTTGACACACTCGCCACTGGCAGTAGTGTCGCGGGTAAAATTGTGCAGGTGGACAGTGACGGCGTTTGGGTACAAATTATTTAACTGAGGAGCAAAATTATGATTATCAACCAACAAAATCTTAGTGGATTAAAAACCGCATTCACAACTGCCTACAACCAAATGTTTCGTGATACGCCAAGTGATCACGATAAGGTAGCGACTAAGATGCCATCAAGCACCAAAACGCAATCTTACAATTGGTTAGGTCAATTTCCGCAGTTGCAAGAATGGGTTGGTGAGCGTGTTTTACGCGATATCACCCAACACAACTATACGATTGAAAACAAGAAGTTTGAGTAGACGATCGGCGTTTCTCGCGATGATATTGAGAACGATCAATATTCGGTGTATATGCCTTTGATGCAGGAGTTGGGATTCAGCGCAAAACGGCATCCTGATCAGTTGGTGTTTCGTTTATTGGCGCGCGGGAGGACAGACAAATGTTATGACGGTAAACCGTTTTTTGCCACTAACCATCCAGTCGGGCGCAATAAAAAAACGGATACGAGCAATGTGGATAGTGACGGATCGGGTGCGTATTGGTATCTGCTGGATGCCATGCGTGCTATCAAGCCACTTATTCTACAGGAACGCCGTCCATACGAATTGACCACGCTGATGGACTTGCACGATGAAGGCGTATTCATGCGTGATGAATATCGGTATGGCGTCAATGGACGGTGCAATGCAGGGTTTGGATTTTGGCAGCAGGCCTACGCCAGCAATCAAACGCTAGATGCGGCTAACTTTAACGCTGCGATGGAAACGATGGTGTCGTTCAAATCGGATGCAGGCAACCCCTTGGGTATTATGCCAAGCATATTAGTCGTGCCGCCTTCACTTCGCAGTGAGGCGAAAGAAGTGTTGCAAAAGGAGTATGTGAGCGGTGGAGAAAGCAATATTAACTATCAAGCAGTAGATCTGCTCATTACCAATTGGCTATCTTAACAATCAACAATTGCCGTAGCATAGGGTCTCGCTTGCGCTTTGGCGTGGCGAAACCTTACAGCTTTTGCGGAGGGTAAAAGTGTGGCGGTTACGGCAACGAATTATATTGCGTCGGTTGATCTCTCCGCGGATGAATTCAAAGACGCACTGATAAAAAATGGCGGAGAAAATCTTTCCAGCGATGATTTTATAGAGCTTATCAATGGCACGGTTTCAGCGAATGATTTGACGGCTATTGATTTGGCTGCGGCGCATGCGGGGCAAAGTAAGCTCAATACGCTAATCACCAATGCGATCAACGAAGCAGATGGCTATCTGCAAGGGCGTGCATTAGTGGATGCTCAAAAGAATATCCATGTGATGCGTATTGTGACTTATCACCTGCTTGGGTTGTCTGTGGTGGATATGACAGATTACCAAACAAATATTTACAAGATGTCGGTGCAGTTCTTGCGCGATGTTGGGATGGGCAAAATTAGTGCCGCTGAGATTGGCAGCGATGGGAAAACGATTACCGGCGGGCAGGAGGCCGATGTGCGCAGTGAGCAGAGTGTATTTAATCGCCCTTCACTCAGTGGTTTTTAATGGATATTAGGCAGTGGTTAGACAGATTGAAAAAACAAGTGGATGGTATCAAATCGGTGCATTCGGCATTGGAGTTTGATCGGGTGCTAAAGTACCCCAGTGCACTTCCCGCGATCTTTGTTATTCCCACGGGGCGTACGATGGAAGCCAACCAATATGCAACTGAACAGGTGTTACAGCGCGATACACGAGAAGTGATGGTGACCATTGCTGTAAAAAGTTTGTCCGACCGTCGCGGCGGGAGTGCGGCCGAAGCCATTGAAGCGTTTATCACTAAAATTGATAACGCCTTGGTTGGCTGGCAACCAACTGATGCGGTGGGACCTGTAACCGCCAGTAACGGTACTTTGCAAGATATTAGCGGAGGGATTTATTTTTGGCGGTTGAGTTACGATGTGCCATTTTGGGTGCGTAATGTTTAATGGCCGCGGGCAATCTTAATTTATTGATTGAACAAGGCGCAACTTTTTCGCGCGTCCTTCGCTGGCGCACCGCCGATAGTGTGGCGATCACTTTTACAGGAAAATCTGTGCGTATGCAGGCGAGGGTAGCGAAGCGCGATACACAGATCATCCTGTCGTTATCATCTGTTAATCCACCGGGTGGCATCATGATCAATAATGATGGATCGGCAACGATTACCATCAGTGCGGCAGACACACAGATGCTTATCCCAGGCACATATGTATATGACCTTGAAGTAGATGACAATGGGACGGTCACGCGGTTGCTAGAAGGCAACATCATGGTAAGTGGAGAGGTGACCCGATGACACAAGTAGTGGTAGCAGACAGCACAATTAGTGTGGTGACGGTGGCACAAGGGCCGCCAGATCCACAAGGCCTGCAAGGCCATACGGGACCCCAAGGGGCTGATGGTTGTGACTATAGAGAGACACAGGACGCAAACCCGTATCATTTCTTTAGCCAGCACAAAGATATCGCTAGTCCTGCTAGCACTTCGGGATCTATACTGGCGGCAGATGATTATGTTATTCCTTTGGTTCCAAAAACAGTGCCCACTGGAAGATTATTGGCACACCGTAATTTTGCGACCCGACCAGAAGGAACCGTTTTATTTGAAGCGGCAGTCAATGCAATTTACGAAGCGCGACTACGCGTCATTCATCATTTCTCAGACATTAACTCTAATATTCCAGATTTGACCACAGATGCGAGGGCGCATAGAACCGAAGTATTCACGGACGGGCAAGATAGTTTCAATATGACTGCTTTCGCAAGCGATGTGGTATTGACTGCAGATTCCATCGGCGGTTCATTACTGGCATCTGCTGTTCCTTACACAATTTCATTGGTGCTACGCGCATATTCGGTGCTGGGCGAAAATCCACGTACAACCGCACGCTTTTGAAACTTGGCATTTAATAAGGTGGGGTTGACATTTTATCAATTATCAGATCGCAGTGGGCCTGCCAGTGCTGATGGAGCACAAGGTGAGCGAGGTGTTGCGGATCCGTAAGGGGAACGCGGTGAGCAGGGACCTCATGGTCTCCAAGGCATACAGGGACCCACAGGGGCAGACGGACAACAAGGCCCACAAGGCAATCCCGGTACAACTGGTAGTGAATGTAATCACGGTCTTCATCTGTATTTTTGTTACGGTCTAATTTTCACTTTCTAACCTTAATCGTCTCTCAGACAGGGTTTCATTCTCGAACACCCAATAACAAGGACCAGCGACTGATGATGAATTCCACCCATACTTTTGATTAAGTAAAATCAATGATGATTGTGTTAGAGATGTAACTTCACCTTCAAACTCAACATTTCGATCATCAACGACTTTGACAGTCACATTCTCATCACGAACAAAATGAAGTATTGAACCGACTGGAATTCCAACCGACGAAAACGTGAAGTTTGATCTTCTTCTTCCTCTTTCTTTATTCAGAGATTGTTGTTCATCTTGGTCTTCAACAAAATCACTGTTTGGAGTGACATTCTGAATTTCAACTAACTTAAGTATTGATAAAACTCGTTCTGGATTGATCCTAAAAAACTCTCTCTTCGAATTTACTCTATGGTCTCCAAAAGCATCATGGATGCGTTTTTCCACCTTTGATGAATCGGAGACAACACAAGCATAGTAGACCTCGAATGGGACAGGGACACCTGAATGTGATGATAGATGTCTTACTCGTTCTTCAAGATTTGTAGTTGTCCCTATTTTTACAAGATCGGGTATGACGGGGTTTGTGAGTATGTAGACTATCTCGTTCAAGGTTGGACCCTCTGACTCTGATAATCCTTATACATCATTTGGAAGATTAGATTCTTCATTGACGGGTTATCGTCCATCTTCTTGTAGAAATCGAACCTTTCATTGATGTAGTCGATCATCATTCCTTCAAATTGTTGTTTGAAGAAGTTCCGTTTGTTGTCTTCGGCGTTATTACCATTCCTTCGTCTCGTTTTGGGGCATAGAAAACTTCACAGAACCGATTTACATCTTCATCAGACATCAGATGAAAGTACTTTGAGGGTGATGCAAGTTGGGTCAGGAACTCGATGGGGTTGTTCAAGTGGTCTTGGTTAATTAGTGATTGTTCGAGTTGGTTCAGTTTATCGTTGATAATGTCTTTGGTGGTCATTGATCTCTTTGTTAACTCATGTGTTCATACTTTTGTTTGACCAGATACATTCTGTAGTCCAATTCGTCTAGTGACTTGATGGGGAAGGTGTAGAAGCTGCCTTTGACTCCGGACCTCAAAGTCCAATAACGAACACCAGTGACACTCTTGGGATCATCAAGCTCATCAAAGAACTTCGTGCTTACCTTGCCATCCGCATAGACATTTCCTTGAACTATTTGGCAAGAGAGTTCCTTCTTCCGGAATCTCACGTAAATAAATGCAGTGCCTTCGTATTTTATCGCCACGTAGTTCTGTGTCGTGTGTATTGAGGTATTGGGCAGTTCCAGCAATTGTGACTTGAACGCTTCCCAAACTTCCGCAAGATCAGGGGACAAACCAGACGTCAGTTGTGCTTCTGAAGGAACCTTAACTTCACTTGCAACCTTCTTGATCACAGAGTTTGGGTTGGTTCCTGAGATTTTTTCGATGCTCTCAGTTGAGTTGGAAACCTGTTGTTCCAAGGCAACTAGACCTCCTTCAAACTTCCTTATCTCCCAAAGTTCGAAGGGGACATCCTTAAAGTTCACACTATTCTTCTGGTGGGTGTTGAAAGATGGCGATACAAAGATCACTCGAGAGGAAGTCCAGTCAATATCGTTACGTTTTAACTGCTTACCCGTTTTTTCGTTGTACTCAAGGATAAAATCCGCTTTGTTATTCAGCATCACTGACAGATACGAATAACCTTGATCAACAACCGAATAACTGTATCCTTTCTTGTACTCAACAATCACAAATGAATTATTTTGTTCATCGTATGCTAACGAATCGAGGCGGAACTCGGCAACAGCAAATTCTGAACTCACAAATTCAAGTCCGAAAAGTGTCTCCATGTTTGACTCAATAAGAGACTGAATATCCTTCTCGAGTTTGAAGGAGTCTTTCTCAATAGGAGTAAGTACTCTTTTATCGTTTTGAAAAAGTTGCATAGTAAGTAACCGTTGAATTAGCGTTTAATTGTCGATAGACAATTTTTCACGTGTGTTTGGAAATCAGGTCCCGCTCTTTTAAAACCAAGAGTTTTAGCAATAACTCGGACTAATTCATCCTCATCAACTTTCCCTGAATCCTTCTCAATAAGATTTGCACAAGCAATTATTTCCATGTAAGAGATATTTTCCGCATTAGTAGTTGGAACCGACTCCTTGCTCCGGTCTCTTATTGGAACATTAGATAATTGATCTGCAGTTGCCCAAAAAGGTCCATAGCACTCAAGATGTCCATCACGTTTCGCTATCGTGAGTGATTTTTTTACATGATCACTAATTCGTGACCCTACTCTGGACTTTCCATGCGATGCTACATATCGTCTCGCAATCTCGTTGATATGAATTGGACCCTCAATTTCAATGATTTCTTTTAGTACATTTATCATATCATTAATTGGGCGCTCGTGAGGTTCGTAATTTGTACCAACCCTAACATTTGCTTTTTTATATAGAGGGACGTTGATAGAGGATTCCTCTAAGATAAACCGCTTAAGTTCTGGGTTCGGAACCTGCGATTCTTTTTTAATGGGTATATCTTTATTTGCCCCCTTAATAGAATGACCAAGGTCACGCATTTTTGCGTCTTTCAATGCTTTTTGTAGTCGTTGAACTTCTTTATCTCTTTGGTAGAACCAATCAGTACTCCAAATTCGATGGAAGTGCCAACCAAATCCTTCAAGGACCTGCTGTCTCATTCGATCCCGTTCTCTTGCCCAAAGCGCACTATGGTATGTTGCCCCATCACACTCAACTGCCAAAATATGATGGTTGGGATTTGCAGGATCCTGGACCCCCAAGTCGATTTTGAAACCTGCTGTACCCACCTGATGATCAACGTCGTATCTCAGACCCCTAATCACGTCAGCAACGTCTTCTTCAAATGGGGAGTCGGCATCACCCTCCGAAACATAGGTTTCGTTTAGTTTCCCCGTCTTGGCAAACTCAAGGAATTTTTTGAGAACGACAGGACCTTCGTTTGAAGTTCGGGTAACATCAATATCACTAGGGTCAAAGGAAGTAAAAACTTCACACGCCACGCGTGAACGACTAAAAAGTACATTTAGTCTTCGTTCTCCACCTTCTAAGTTGATTGGTCCAAATTTCATCGAGCGCAACTTGCCGTTTTCTTCGTAAGGACCATATCCCACTGATATCAAGATGATGTCTCTTTCGTCTCCTTGAACATTTTCTATATTCTTTACAAAGACATTTTCAATTTTGTCTTCCCGCAGAAACCGATCGAGGGTTTCATCTTCACGTCTTCTCAATTCCAAAACCTCGGTTACCATATCTGCCTGTAATTTCGAAAAGGTTACAATTCCAACTGAAAAACGAGGTCTTGTAGTTGCCAGAGTACATAAACGATTCGTTATATACTCTGCTTCAATTCGGTTAGTGGTTGGGCGGCCCCCTCCCTTGGAAGCAGTTGAGTAAACACCGGGGACTTTTACTAGTTTAAGACCAAACGCGTCGTCTGATTCTGTTGGACAAGGTGGGAGAATGAGACGATTGCGATAGAACTCTACGTTTGAAACAGAAATAAGCGATGGATCTCGAGATCTGTAGTGCCATTCAAGCATCCTCTCGTTCAATCCCCTTGCTTCGCAAAGAGATAGAATGCTCTCCATCTCTGTCGCCTTCGCAGCGGCGATCTCTTCTTCCTCGTCGCCATCGATAGGCGCGTTATCAGTAAGACGATCAAAAAATGAAGTCGGAGGTAATTGTTTTTGATCGCCTACAACAACGATTTGTTTCGCGCGAGCAATAGAACCAAAGGCATCCACAGGTTTAACTTGACTCGCTTCATCAATTACAAGCAAGTCAAATTCGACTTTTCCCGGAGGCAGATATTGAGCGACAGAAATTGGACTCATAAGGAAAACCGGTTTTATCCTCTGCACCATCTCGGAAGCGCGTGTCATAACCTGACGTATAGAAAGATGTCTGCGCTTCTTGGCGATTTCACCGCGTATCAATCCCATCTCACCTGCAGACCCTTGAGGGATCTGACTTAGATGACTTTCTTTAATCGCCTCTTTAACTTGTTTGACTCGACTCAGTTCAAGGCTTGTGAAAGTCTTGACCAAGGCATGTCTATCTAATCTGGAAAGTTTATTAAGTTCTGGTTTGACTGATCTTGCGTGGTTCCAACGTGTCTCTGCAATTGCGTAACCTAATTCAGTTTGTGCGTACTTTAAGGCATCTTCCGTAATCATTTTTAATAAAGGTTCACAATCAAGTTCTATTAACCTTTTTGATGCAAAAATAGTTCTAGTCCACAGAGAATATGCGTCAGGATTCTGGGTCATTGCCTCCATTCGGGTTTGCAATTCTGTTAATGAAAGATCCTTCATGGATTCTTCATTAAGATCAGATAAACCTAATCTCTGGTGTATCTTTCCCAAGGATTTAAGAAGAGATGACTTGCGTGCCTCAAAGTCCTGTGTACTAAAAGTTCGAGTAGTCTCGTTATCAATTAATCCCTTCAATTTCTCAGAAGAAAATTCTAAGATTTCTTTTGAAGTTTGCTGAAACCACTCAAGTACACGTGCTATTTCATCGAAAGGCGTTCTTTTAGCCCGCCACTCATCACCTAATTTTAATTTTAGAAATTCGATTTCTTCATCGAAAAGACTTTTCTTTGCCTTACCTTCGATAATCGAATCGACGAGTTTCAATCTATCTACGGCAGATTTTGGCAAGTCCCCTTTTAGATATGTCCCCAGCTCTTTGCTGGCAGATCGATATTTTCCAAAAATCCTCGAAAGCAACGAACTCAGACCTTTAACAATAGGTTCCCTGAGATGTTCTATATCATTTTTCCAAATATTGCCGGTAACTGTTCCAGATATTTCTTCCTTAAAACAAACCCAAGATTGCGCGCAACTAACAGCATCCTCAAACCTTGCAATATCTTTATTTTCAAGAACAATTGCGATGAATTGAGTTGACTTATCGGGTGCTCGTTGTAAGTGCTCAAAAATTGATCGACAACTGTCGGCATTAGATAAAGTCAGGAGTGACTCAGGACTTATTTCCTGTTCTAACTCAGACTGATAAGAAGTCCAACTACTTAGGTTTTCGATTGCATTCTCCAGTTCGTCCGAAAGTCGCTGAAGGTCAGTTGGTTGTAGATCTAAGTTTGTCGTTCCTCGAAATGGATTGTCGTTTCCGAAACCAAATTCGAAAACTATATCCAAATAGTCCTGAAGTGCTTCAAATATTAGAGACTCTTGATCACTTGTAATAGATTCAAGGTTAGTTGCATCAAAACGTGGTGCCCAGGTATCTTTACTAACGTATCCAATTAGTTTGGTAAGAGCGGAATAGGGCGTGTAGTTTCTGTTGGGTAGTGGTGTGTGTAATAGGTTCGAAACTTTGTTTAATTCGTCACGTACTTTAATCAATTCTTCAGCGTCGAGATCAGGTGATTCCACGCCTCGACTATTTGAAATGGTCTCTGCGAGACCTTGAAAAAAAACCTTCTTATTGGCACTTCGTGAATGCAACTCCAAACACAAATCCTTTAATCCAACTTTACACATTCGGTTGTAAACAACCTCAAGTGCCGCCATCTTTTCAGCAACGAACAAAACCTTCTTGTTATCGTGCGCTGCTGCAGCGAGGATATTAGTAATTATCTGAGATTTTCCTGTACCAGGGGGTCCCTGCACAACTAGATTACGTCCTGCACGCACTTCCTCTATGACTTTGGTTTGACTGGGATCTGCATCTACTACATGAAGAATTTGTGAAGGAGACAACTTATCATCAAGCTTATCGTCCTCTTTAAACAAGGGAGGTTCTGGAGAAAAACCATCTGCTAATAATCCACTGATGAGTTGGTTTTTTAACAGAGATTGTTCATCCCAATTATGCGGATCAAGATCGTGTAACATCATCAACTTTGCAAATGAAAAGAAACCAAGTTGCATTCCGTCATCATCAATGTTCCAACGATCTCTACCTTCAATTGTTTGCTGAACTTTTCTAAAGTAATCAGAGGGTGCCCACTCTGAGGAATCATCTATTTCCGGCAATGAAATTCCAAAATCAAGTTTTAATCTTTCTTGAAGCGGAAGGTTGGTAACAATATCATCATCTCTACACACAATATTGTATGTTGAAGTTCTGTCGTTCCTAACCAGTGCGACTGGAAGTAATACTAATGGCGATTCGCGAAGTACCGATGAATTTTTGTCCTCGTACCACTGCAAAAAACCCATTGCTAGGTAAAGGATGTTGATCCCCTGTTCTTCTTCTGCGGTTTTAGAATCTCTAAATAATTTGAGGAGACGTTTTTGTAACGCATCAGGAGTAAGTGGCGTCTCTAAGACAGAATCGGTGTACCTACCTTCATCGAATTCTTCGTCTTGTATTTCAGTAAATACAACATCATCAGAATATGCATCATCATCCTTGCCCTTACCGGCAAATCTCATTTTCTTTTCACTGACGCGCATGATATTGAAAATATCGTCAGATCGTTCGTTGATAACGTTTAGCAGATTCCCCCGAGAAGCTTTCCTATTCACATGAATAAGTCGGTTGCGCGTCCCCGTTTCAACAAGTTGTTTCCTTGCGTCTTCCAGTAATGATTTGATAGTTGGCATAAAATCGCACCTCTCTAGGACGATATTTTCTTATTACATATATTCATACTTTTGTAATTAGGGCATGCCTCACGCCACTACTGCATCTTCAGAGATCACTTCTGCTTGCCTCAGCACCATATCTACAGCATCTTTCTGCTGGTCTGGTGGATACTTGTATTTTCTCAACAATGTTCGGATCAAGATGCGTAATTTTGCTCTAACACTGTCTCTTACCGCCCAATCAACTGTAAGATTGTCGCGGAGTTTCTTAGCAACTTCTCGTGCCATTTCAACCAAGACTTCTTCACCCATGAGTTCTGACGCAGAATCATTTTGTGCCAACGCGTCATAGAACGCTTCTTCCTCATCGCTGAGGTTGTGACTCTGGCGTCTCTCCAGGTCTTCTTTGAACTGCTTCGCCATAGCGATGAGTTCCTCAATGACCTGTGCCGCCTCTACCGATCGGTTCTGGTACTTCCCAAGCGACTTTTGTAGTAGGTCACTGAACTTGCGTTGCTTGACCACGTTGGTTTTGAACTTGGTCTTCACCTCGTCCTTGATCAGTCGCTCCAGCAGTTCCACCGCAAGATTCTTGGGCATCTTCACAACCTCTTTGAGGAAGTCTTCCGAGAGAATTGAGATGTCAGGTGACTTTAACCCTGCAAGTTTGAATACGTCTGCCACTCCCTCGCCTACAACCGTTTGAGAGACCAATTGGCGGAGTTCGTAGTCCACATCCTTTTTTTTCTTGTCTCCACTCTCTCCCTTGATCAATGGCGCACGAACTGCCTGATGGAATGCAACTTTTGGAGAGAGTTCGAGTGCTTCATCTAGAGTTCCGCAGAGAGCAAATGCCCTGGTCATCTGCAAAACGGTATCCGCATATCTCCGTTTTCCGTCTTCCTGCTCAAGAACGTGATCGAGACACTCTGGAATCAATTGCAGTGCTTTAGTTCTGAACTCACTCCAATCCACTGGATGCAACAGGTCTCGTGCAACTTGAATCTTCTCCTTGAGAATTCTCAGCGCCTCACTGGAGTCGATGGTGGGTCTACCTTTCCCTTTTGCCGCACTGTAGGCCGCAAGTGCTTCTTTGAGTTGTGGTGCGATACCGATGTAATCAACCACCAATCCGCCGGGTTTGTCCTTAAATACTCGGTTCACCCTTGCGATTGCTTGAGCAAGGTTGGCGCCCTGCATGGGTTTGTCGATGTACATGGTCGCAAGACAAGGTGCATTAAAACCGGTTAACCACATATCTCTTACAACCACTATTTTGAGTTCATTGGATGGATCTTTAAATCGTTTTTCTAAGTCTTTCTTTTGTTGTTTTGAAGTGTGATGTTGTTGCAAATGCTCTGCATCCGATGCTGATGCAGTCATAACCACTTTAATACCACCTTTTCTATGATCGGTATCATGCCATTCTGGTTTAAGTGCAATTAACT
>JAHRAO010000004.1 GCA_020027215.1 Gammaproteobacteria bacterium | reverse complement strand
TGAAAGTACGCGCCACATTGATTATCACTGTGCCGATATCATCCTCACGGATATTATCGTATAAGTCATCCCATACGGCAGTGGCAATTTTTTCAGCGTCCACATTGGCTAAACCTTTGCAAGCGCGTTTAATGATTGACAAGATATGGCTATGCTCTATCCGTATCCGATCATCATTTTCAATGAGCATATGCAAAAGCATCTCCTGTTCTGTCTCCTGTTGAGTAGAAGCTTTGCGCTTTTGCGCACGATCTTCGCGATATAGAACATAGCGCCGAGCGACCTGATGGTGTTCGCTGCGCATAAGCGCTAACTCCACTTGGTCTTGGATTTCTTCTATATGGATCGCGCCTCCCGAAGGCAGTCGGCGATGAAACACTTCCGATACACTGGCGGTAATCTGTTGCACAATTTCATGGATCCGCGAAGAAGTAGCGGCAATGCCGCCCTCATTGGCGAGGAATGCCTTTCTGATGGCAATAGATATTTTGTCGTCATCGTAGGGAACTAATTTTCCGTGACGCTTGATGACATTCAACCGCCCCGGAGCAGTGAGATCCACTCCTGCAATGTCTAATTCTGCAGGCTCTTGTGGTAAGGAAGGCTGGCGACTCATCGCTCGTTTATTGAGTTGAGCGACATAAACATGAGGATACGAAAACAAGCACGAGGATACGCATACAAGTTAGTATTATATCAAATATCATCACAAATAAAACCATCCTTATCACGTCTATTGCAATTTTGTTTGGGCGGATGGGACGAGGCGTTAACAAAGTGAGCAGTGCGGGGGACGGTTTAATGAACGATACAACAAAACAGAACTTCCACATAACGCGGTCAATAAAAAGTGACTAAAAGACACACTTTTATCCGTAAAAGTATTTTTCTGTCTGTGCTGTTCACAATCAATCATTATATACGGAGTGCGCTTGGAGCACTTTATCTAACATTGCGCACACTTTTTCTTCTTTTATATAGTGTGCGGCATGGGGAGTGCGATATTTTTTCCATAGCGGCGGGTCGGACGCAGAACGATGCACAGTATCGTGCGCCAATTGTGGATAAGCATTGACACACCACTGCCTATTATGCTCGGGGCCGCTATAATCGGGATTGGTCACCGCATACAACCCTATGACCGGCGTGCCCACCAGTGCTGCAATGTGTGCCGATGCCGAATCGGGCGATATGACGACAGTAGCGGCAGCAATGACCGCACTCAATTGACCAATAGTGGTTTGTCCACATAAATTGCAGAGATTGCTCGTTGCCAATGTACAAATCTCCTGCACGGTGTGGCGCTGCGCAGAGGTGGAGTCCCCAGTGATAATCACTTGCATACCGTGTCGTTGCACAGCGTAATCGGCGACTGCCGCATACCCTTTAATATGCCACTGCCGAATGGGATCATTTGTGCAGGGGCTTATTACGACAGTTGGATGGCTCTTATCAATATGGGCGGTCGCAAAAGCATGATCCGTTGCGCTATAGCAGGCGATAGGGTGCGGGGGTGGGCGATCGGCACCCATTGCGCGCGCAAAGGATTGCTGGGTAACGGAAAAACTGGTTCTTTTTTCTCCCACCCCGCTGTGGATAAAAAGGCGATGACATGAAGAGTGGTGCGGGTAACGATAACCGATGCGCCGTGAAGCGCGCACAAACAAACTGATCAAATTGGCGCGCAGCGAATCGTGCATGAGCAACAACACATCAAAACGATACGGGATACGATGAAGGGTACGCACGGCGTGCATGGCGGTTTTTTTATCGATCACAACCCATTCAATGCCGGTTAAGTGGCGGGTCAATTCGTATTCCACAGGCGAGATGATCCAAGTGATTTGTGCTGTGCGGAGGGTGTCGCGAATCAATACGACTGCAGGGATGGTTTTCGCCACATCTCCGATAGATGATAAACGGATAATACATATTTTCTGAGGGGAGGAGGTGCGAGAAGTGCGCGATTGAGATGCCATGTCGTGTCCCATAAATGAATGCATTATAATAAAAACTATTTTACGAATTGAATGTCTGTAATGGCAAGTAACACAATCCGCGTTCGCGGAGCACGCACTCACAACTTACAAAATATTGATCTGGACATCCCTCGCGATCAATTTATTGTGCTCACCGGTTTATCGGGGTCGGGTAAAACTTCTTTAGCGTTAGATACGCTCTATGCCGAAGGACAAAGGCGTTACGTCGAGTCCCTGTCGGCATACGCTCGGCAATTTTTGTCGGTGATGGAAAAACCAGATGTGGATCATATTGAAGGGTTATCGCCGGCAATCGCCATCGAACAAAAATCCACTTCGCATAATCCGCGTTCTACGGTGGGCACAGTGACCGAAATTCACGACTATTTACGACTATTATTTGCGCGCATTGGCGAGCCGTATTGTCCGCACCATCACATCAGTTTGCAAGCACAGACAGTGGCACAGATGGTGGATACGGCAATGAAGATGCCGAACGATGTGCGCTGGATGCTCCTCGCACCAGTCGTGCAGGATCGGAAAGGCGAGCATTTGCATATGATAGATCAGTTACGCAGTGAAGGATTTGTGCGCGTGCGCATAGACGGTATAGTTGTCGATATAGACGATGTGCCACCGTTAGACAAAAACAAAAAGCACTCCATTGAAGTGGTGGTCGATCGGTTCAAAACAAATAAGAGCATACGCCAGCGCCTCACCGAATCGTTTGAAGTTGCCCTCAATAAAGGAGACGGTATCGCAATTATTCACTCTCTGCATGACGAACAACACATTGTTTTTTCATCGCGTTATGCGTGCGCACAATGTGGATATAGTATGGGGAAATTAGAGCCCAAAATGTTTTCTTTTAATAGCCCCCTCGGTGCCTGTGCAGAATGTGACGGGTTGGGCGTACGCCAATTTTTCGATCCGTCCAATATTGTCGTTTCACCTGAAATGCCACTCAGTCACGGGGCAATTTTAAGCTGGAACATTCACGTTCCTTATTATTATCAAATGCTCAAGTCGCTTGCTAACCACTATCAATTTGACTTAGACACCCCTTTCCAACAACTCAGTACAAAAATACGCGATGTTATCTTGTACGGGAGCGGTGACGAAGTCATTGAAATGCGTTACGTGAGTGAGGAACGGCGGAGCAGTTATTATAAACGGCATTCCTTTGAAGGCGTGATTCCTAACTTGCAGCGGCGGTGGCGCGACACTGGGTCGTCGGCAGTGCGCGATGAATTAACGAAATTGATGAGCACCGATCGGTGTCCGGATTGCGAAGGTGCGCGCCTGAGTTTAGGATCGCGCCATGTATTCATTCAGGGCAATAACCTCCCATCCATTACTGCTTTGCCGATTAACAAGGCCTTTGAGTATTTTTCCACCCTCAAATTGCAAGGACAGCAAGCCCATATTGCCGAGCGTATTTTGCGCGAATTACAATTACGCACCCAATTTTTATGCAATGTCGGTTTAGAGTATTTAACCTTAGAGCGTAGCGCAGAAACGCTGTCGGGGGGGGAGGCACAACGCATTCGCCTCGCCAGTCAAATTGGGGCGGGCTTAGTCGGCGTCATGTATATATTAGACGAGCCTTCGATTGGCTTGCATCAGCGCGACAACCAACGATTACTGAATAGCCTTTTAACTTTACGCGATATGGGCAATACATTGTTGGTCGTCGAACACGATGAAGACACAATTCGTGCCGCAGATTATGTCATAGATATGGGGCCCGGTGCAGGCGTGCACGGGGGGACAGCAGTAGCATGCGGCACACCCCAACAGATTGCCAGTAATGGCAAATCACTCACTGGGCGCTATCTCAATGGCACAGAAAACATCCCCACACCCATCAAACGGAAAAAAGCACGCAAAGATTACTGGTTGGCATTATACGGCGCCTGTGGAAACAACCTCAACAATGTTGATTTGAAATTACCTCTCGGCTTAATGACCTGCATCACCGGCGTTTCTGGTTCGGGTAAATCCACTCTGACCAATGGCACTTTGTTCCCTTACCTCAATCAAAAATTAAATGGAGCGGGCGCCCAGCGGACATTAAAGTTTGATCACTTAACGGGGGCAGAAAAATTAGACAAATGCATCAATATCAATCAAGCGCCCATTGGGCGCACTCCGCGCTCAAATCCCGCTACTTATACGGGGATGTTTACCGCAATTCGAGAAATCTTTGCCTCGGTGCCCGAAGCGCGCATGCGGGGCTATGCGGCGGGGCGGTTTAGCTTTAATGTGCGCGGCGGGCGGTGTGAAGCGTGTCAAGGTAACGGTTTAATCAAAGTAGAGATGCATTTTTTAGCCGATGTGTATGTCAAATGCGATACTTGTCAAGGACAGCGCTATAACCGAGAAACCTTAGAGATCTTATATAAGCAAAAAAATATCTACGATGTGTTGGAGATGACTGTAGAAGATGGTCGCCAATTTTTTGCACCCGTCCCAGCTATTAAGAAAAAGTTGGACACATTGCACAGTGTCGGTTTGGATTATATCCGTTTAGGACAGCAAGCAACGACCCTATCAGGCGGCGAAGCACAACGCATTAAACTCTCAAAAGAATTAGCCCGTCATAACACAGGGCACACGCTCTATATTTTGGATGAACCCACCACTGGATTACATTTTCACGATATTCGGCAACTCCTCACTGTGTTACATCGGCTACGCGATCTCGGCAATACAGTAGTGGTCATTGAGCATAATTTAGAGGTGATCAAAACTGCCGATTGGGTGATTGATCTCGGTCCAGATGGGGGTGATAACGGCGGCACGATCGTTGCACAGGGTCCGCCCGAAAAGATCACCACACAGAAAAATTCCTATACGGGGCAGTTTCTCCGCAACATTTTGCACCCTTAACTCACGCACTTCTTCTCGCTGGACGGTGGTGTTTGTTGTATAATGGCAGGAATAATAACCACGTTATACAACAATGAAGCAGAATGCAATCATTCTCGTATGTGTCGCCATATTCGGCACATCACACCTTACTGCAGATCACAATGGGGCGCATATTATGCAAGCAGTATACGAGCAAGGGCGCACACATTTCAACCAACAATCTGACGTTGAACTCGTCATTCAAGACGCCAAGCAACGCAAACGCATCCGCCATTTCAAACTCCTCTACAAGGTGATGAGCGGTGAAAGTAGAAGCCTCATCCGCTTTTATCGTCCAACAACGGTCAAAGGCACGGGGTTATTGAGCGTGATTAACGATGCTGCGGGCGTAGAAACGAAACAATGGCTCTATTTCCCATCGTTTCGTAGCGTCAGCCAGCTGAATACAGAAAACAGGCATGAGAGTTTTATGGGGTCAGATTTTACCAATGCCGATATAGCAGGGCGCAAACCGTCCGAAGATACACACCAGATTATGACAAAAAAAGATGGGACGACCATAGTGCAGAGCATACCGCACAACAAAAAAGATCCCTATTCCCGTATAGTGAGCCATATCATTGATAAAATTAAAGTTGCCAAACGAATAGAGTTTTACGATCAGGACGGACAACCCCTCAAAACCCTATACGCCAAGAAAATAAAAAAATATGATGGAATGTATGTAGTGATACACGCTGTGATGGTCAATCACCGCACTAAAGGCAGCACCAAGGTGCGCAAACAAACAGTAGATGTGCAGAATAAGATCAATGCCCAAAAATTAAGTACTTTGGCATTAAAAACGAGATAGCACAGATGCGCTCGCGGTGGAAATATATCATCGTATCCGCTGTAATGGTGGTATCCGTCATGCAAGCGCAGGAAGACGATGATGTGGTGATCATTGAAGAGGAAGACGATGAAAAAACGGAATTGACGGACAAAAGTTCATGGGAGCAGTTTTTATTTATTGATGTTGGTCACTACAACATCAGTTCCAGTGAACTCGGGCGATCCATTAGTGTCGCCAATGTCGGGTGGGAATTGAAAAACGATACATGGCAGTTTCTCGCTTTAGTCACGGATTGGAATCAAAGAACCAAGCTAACCCAACAGTTAAATTTTCGCCGCCCAAACGATGACCCCGCCGATTTTCCCAATCGGCGCACCTTGAACATCAAACAGCACGATACGCAATTAGATGAATTGTATGCCATTTGGTCGCCCATACCTTCTATTAAAATCGCTGCGGGTCGGCGAAAAATTGTGTGGGGGCAGTTTGACATTCTGTCACCGGTGGATCTTCAGCTCCCGCTACGCTCACAAACCACAAGCCCTTACTTTAATAAAGTCAATTTCCGTATCCCACAAGACAGTATACAAGTATCGTGGTCGCCAGTTGAATGGCTGGAATTGCAGGCTTACCACATGCAAGGAACACGTATTGATCCATTGATAGAAACCATTGCGGCAGATGGAGAGGGGTTTAATCGTCAGCAATTAGAAAATTATAACCAAGAAGCCGCACGCATCCTCTTTTATCCCCGCTGGGGTATTGTCGGGGTCACTTATTACAGCGGGCGCCAAGCATTTGGCGTCACCCTATTGAACGAAGTGCGCAATGCAGCGGATGTGAACCGTAATGCCAATAATCAAGTCATAGAAGTGAACAGTACCGAACGGAGCGATGTGGTGCCTCTCACCGCTTATGGAGTGGAGATGTCTATACCCGCAGGGAATTGGACTTGGACTTTTGAGCTGAGTTACCGTCAAAATACCGGAGAATTAGAAAATGTAGAGCGTGAGGATGAACGGGGCGATGGTTTGCGCTTGATAAGCCAAGAATATCTCACTTGGGTTGTGGATCATAACCGCGGGCGTTTCTATACCGATGTCGACGTTTATTTTGGTGGATTAGGCATCCAATATAAAACGGGGCGGTGGCGAGTCGATTTTGCTTTGATGGCGATTAACGAACAGTTTACGGGCGATGCTTCCCCGCCAGCAAACTACGACAGATTAACCGAAGATGGCGCGACTATCTCTGCGGCGGCTCCCGTATTTAACATGGTTTATTCTTTTGGCGAGCGGCGCAATAAACACTTCGCATTCTCCTTTGGTTTTTTAGGAAGCTACGGGACAGGTGCCGTATTGAATTTCATCTACGATATCGATCATTTTGAAGCAAACAAGGCAGGGAATTTTTTACTCACCATCGGTGCCGATCTCGTGCAATACGAGGCGAATTTCGCCCTCAGTGCATTAAATGATGAAGGAGGGCAATACTCTATTGACGATAATTTCAATGTTAACCCGCGTTTGGGGATTATTTGGAAGTATTAGCCGGCGGTGCACCCTCTGCATGAGCACCATAACCACGCAAGCCAACCCACGGCAATGCATGCGTATGGTTGGTTTAGCGATTGCTCTATGCTGGTGGACAACACCCGCCCATGCAACAGAAAAACTCACAGTGAAATCCACAAAGCCACTATGGGAATTTGGAGCGGGCTTATTTAATGTCAATTATGAAGATTATATTGGCTCGAGTCAGCGGCGCAGTTTATTTATACCCCGCCCTTTCTTTATTTATCGGGGCGAAAAATTTTATATTGATCGGGGCAGAGTCGGCAGTCAAATTGACACCAATTCCTCCATAGATATTGATCTCAGTATCGGTGGGTATGTCCCAGTGAATAGCGCGAGTAATGTATCCCGACGCGGGATGCCCAATTTAGGATTAGTGCTTTCTCCAGGTATTTCTCTTATCTATAATGTAGCGCGAAACGAACACAAATCAATTTATTTTTCTATGCCGGTACAGTATGCGGTGGAGTTGAAATCTGGCGACTTGAATACCTTAGATTTTATTGCCAACCCGCGCTTCACATATATCCGCCGTCGCGCACATCATAGTGGAATTTATTTGACATGGTCTTTATCCGGCGGCGTTTATTGGCAAGGCGAAAAATACAATCAATTTTATTACGGGGTGGAACCACGCTACGCATTACCCAATCGCCCAGCGTATCAAGCGCAAGGGGGCTATTCGGGAAGTCACTTTAACTTCAATTTCAACTACTACACGGCAAATAAATGGTTGTTCACGTTAGGCGGGCGATATATCAATATGGAAAAGAGCGTATTTGACGACAGCCCATTGCTCGATCAGTCTTATTCTTTGATTTCTTATTTTAGTGTGGTCTATATTTTTGCCGAATCCATTCGGAAGGGTTATGAATTACCCAATCAAGACTGATGGACAACAGTGAAAATAATCTTCACTGGCAGCACATTAGCGGACAAAGCGATAGCCACGTCCTTCCCTTGTCAGGAAACAGCACAGAGAAAAACAACACGGTCAAAATGCATCCGCGCACCGCACACGCCTTTGCCCTGTTGCGCCAAGATGCAACAGCCGAAGGGATCAATTTAACTATCGTCAGTGGTTTCCGCAGCTTTGAGCGACAATGCGCTATATGGAATGCCAAAGCGCGCGGACAGCTTGCCGTAGTGAATGACTGTGACGAAGAAATCAATATGGCGACACTCGATGAAAAACAGCAGGCCTTTGCCATATTGCGTTTTTCTGCCCTCCCAGGGACATCACGCCACCATTGGGGGACGGATATAGATGTCTACGATCGCAATGCGGTCAGCTCAGAGTTTGTGCCTGCGCTCACGCACACAGAAAGTCAGCGGCATTTTAGGCACATGCACCATTGGTTAGACAAACAGATCACGCAGAGAAAGGCACATGGATTTTTCCGTCCCTATCAGCATGATGACGGCGGCGTCGCCATAGAACCGTGGCATTTGAGCTGGCATCCATTGGCACATTACTGTGAACAACATTACGATATCAATGCACTCAGCACTTTAATTGAAAACACCGCCGATTTTGCCTTGAAACACACTGTCCTCAACAATATCAGTGAAATTGCCGAGCGATTTATCGTCGGTCATCCATTACGCACAACGGCGGGATAACGGTGATAGATAAAAGGGGGCTTCTATTCGGCATGTTAAAATATGTTACTTACAAGGAGATTACACATTGTCAACAAAGTTAATACCCCCTAAAGGCAACGAACACTCCGCCGAAGCCATGGCGACTCGCCGAAAATGGCTTGCCGAAGTGACTGGGCAAGAAATATCGGAACATGGTTTAGACGCTCCAGAGAAATTACGCGGTCTTATTGAAAATCAAATCGGTGAAGTGACGCTCCCCCTCGCAATTGCCGGTCCGCTCAGCATTCACGGATCGTTTGGCGATGGGCTCTTTTATGTCCCTTTGTGCGCTTTAGAAGGCACTTTGGCATTATCAATGACCCGCGGCTTGTATCTCACCCACTTGAACGGTGGTATTCACACCCAACATATCGGGCAAAAACTAAATCGCAGTCCAGTATTTTTTCTGCCCAGTATACGTGAAATAAATGATTTTTCGCAGTGGTTAGATAAGCATATAGAGTCCATTCGTGTCGCCGCTGAAGCCAAATCCAACCATGCGCGTTTAGTGAATATAGAGAAGATCCCCCACCACGGCAAAATGCTATTGAACTTTATCTTTACTACCGGCGATGCGGCGGGACAAAACATGGTGACGATCTGCACCCAAGAAGCGTGTCAGTATATTTGCGCGCATTATCCCAAGCCGATATCCTTTTTGATTGAAAGCAACTATGCGGGGGATAAAAATGCCGCACAATACAATTTAGTCACTGGGCGCGGGCATAGCGTGGTGGCGCAATGTCATTTGCAAGAGCGGTATATCCGCAGAGTCTTACATAGCGATATTCAGACGATGATAAGTTACCGCAATAATTTTGTCTCCAGTAGTCTTTTAGCGGGCGTATTAGGCCTGAATGCACACGCGGCAAACGCCTTAGCGGCAATTTATATTGCAACTGGACAAGATGCGGCATGTGTCGCAGAAAACTGCACCGCTTATTCCGAATACGAAGTGACCGAAAAGGGTGAATTGTTTGCTTCCCTCCATATGCCCTCCATCACAGTCGGCACAGTCGGTGGGGGGACACGCTTAGCGCAACAACGGGCAAATTTATCCCTCATCGGTTGCACAGGGGATAATTCTGCTGTTCAATTTGCTGAAATTATTGGCGCCTGTGTTTTAGCGTTGGAATTATCATTGCTCGGGGCAGTGACGAGCAATGAATTTACTCAAGCACATATTCATTATGGACGCTAATCACTCCTCACCCACCAAAGAAGAGAAGAACAGTGCTGCCTTTAATATCTTGCACTGGTGGTTTGAAACCTATTGCCGCATCGTATTGCGCTTTTGGTGCCGCATCAAAGCCTATCGTATCGATAATTTGCCGCCATCACCGTATATCTTATGTGCCAATCACGGTAGCCATATGGACACGCCTGTGTTAATTATCGCCAGCGGTAAACGTTTTAATCAGTATGCGATGATTGCCGCACGCGATTACTTTTTTGATGCCAATAGCGGCAAACAACGGTGGTATCAAAAATTAATGTTTTTAATTCCCGTGGAACGCGCCGCCAGCCGACAATCGTTACAAATATTACAAGACGCAAGTCGTCCGCATATTGCCGCCAAACGAAACATTATCATTTACCCCGAAGGGACGCGTTCTCGCGATGGCACAATCGGTCACATGAAACGCGGCGCCGCACATCTCGCTTTAATGCTCCAATTACCCGTTGTGCCGGTATACATTGACGGAACTTTTTTGAGTATGCCGCGCGGCACATTATTCCCAAAAAAGAAGACCCTCTCGGTAGTCTTCGGAAAACCCATTATGCTCAGCGCAACAACAGCACCCAATAGTCGTGAATTAGCGGGCACAATAGAGGAAGAAATTCACACGCTACGCAATCAATTTTATAGCGAGCAGCAATGACGAATAACGACAATTTATTACTTATCAATAATTTGCACCGCCCAATGAAATGGTGGGGATGGGGTTATGAAGATGAAACCCCACGTTATGACGACAAACCCCATTTATGGCCCTTCATTATTAAACAGTTTGGCTTGCCTGGTATGCCGCCGACTATTTTCTCCCCACCCGATATTCAGACTATGGACATAGCACCTGCACGGCGCAACGAGGCGTTTTTAGCCGATCTCGCCGCGCAAGCAGATCGGTTTCATTTTGATAAACTGCAACGGATTGTGCATAGTAGCGGTAAGAGTTTCCGTGAATTGTGGCACGCACGCCACAAACGATTGCCGTGCATACCGGATGCCGTTTTTTTTCCCGAACAGAACGAAGATATTGCCGCAGTCATAGCTGCCGCCATAAAATACGACATTGTCTTAGTGCCGTTCGGTGGGGGATCCAATATTGTCGGCAGTGTGATTCCTTTTGATGCACGGCAACGTATGGTGGTATCAGTGGATATGACCACAATGAATCGCTTGCTCTCCACTGATGCCCAGACCCAGACCGCAGTCATCCAAGCGGGTGCGCTCGGGTCCGTATTAGAAGAACAACTAAACGCTCAGCGGTTCACCCTCGGGCATTTTCCCGATTCTTTCCTCCACTCGACCCTCGGCGGATGGATTGCGACACGCTCGGCGGGAATGCAAAGTGACGAATACGGGTGCATTGAAAACCTTGTACTCGGCATCAAAATATATACCCCACATGGAGAGTGGAATATTAAACATTTTCCGCGCAGTGCGGCAGCAATCAATTTACGCGAGATGGTATTAGGGAGTGAGGGTATATTCGGTATTATCGCCGAAGCGACGGTTAAAATTCGCCCACGCCCAGCGCACAAAATATTTTATGGACACCTCTTCCCACGATTTGAGAACGGAATAGCGGCTATGCGCCATTGTGTTCAGCGTGGGGTGCCCCCGCTGATTAGCCGTCTCAGCGATTACGAACGCACGGCACTATCTTTTGCTTTTCGCCCGCAAGAAAAAAAAGGGCTGGCGCACACTATGCTCACCAAATTGATGCGCCAATATATCCAGCGCGGCAAGCGCATTAATTTAGATCATTGCTGCATTATGATTACCGCTTACGAAGGCGAATACAGTGCGTGTCGGCGACATTTGCACCAAACCAACTCCATCTACAAACAACACCACGGGGTCGGCATTGGCACTGCGGTCGGCAATGCCTTTCAGCGCACAAAGTATGATTTTCCACACATACGCGATTACCTTTGGGATTACGGTATTTACACCGATGTCAGCGAAACATCCACTCAATGGAACAACATTCCCCACTTGCACAGCACGTGTATCGGCGCTTTGCGCAATGCATTTAGCGAGCGCGGGGTGCGCGGGTGGTGTGGCTGTCATATCAGCCATTCGTATCGCAGCGGGGCGTGCCTCTACTTTAGTTTTTCATTCGTGCATGATCCCAATGGCGATAATTTAGCGCACTATTTTGCGATAAAAAAAGCAGTGCAAGATAGTTTTGTTCAAAACGGGGGCACGCTATCCCATCATCACGCGGTCGGATTTGATCATGCGCCGTGGTTAGAAAAGGAATTATCGCCTATTGGCGTGGGTATGGTGGATCAAATGAAGCAATACATTGATCCGCAGTGCGTAATGAATCCGGGAAAAATACGCCCCATTAAAAGTGCCGATTGGGCTTCCCCCGACTTTCCCGTTAACCTCAAAATGTAATGGGGTTTTTTAATTCACTATCGTTGCACCATAAAGTACTGTTGATTACCGGTGCCTCTTCGGGTTTAGGGAAAGAACTCGCTATCCTCTGTGCGCAAGCAGGAGCACGCCTTGCACTCTTTGCCCGCAATGCCGAGCGATTACAGCGCACTGCACAGGAATGTGGTAACGATGCGTTGATTTTTGCGGGCGATGTGCGCAAAGATGAAGATTGCCGCACGGCAGTCCACAACACTATTGCCCATTACGGCGGGATAGATATTCTTGTCAATAATGCGGGAATTAGTATGTGTGCGTCCGTGCGCGAGTGTGCGTCGCTGGAAAAATTTCGCGAGATCATCGATACTAATTTTTGGGGTGCCGCCCAGTGTGCGCATGCCGCTTTAGATTCGCTGCGCGAACGGAAAGGAATGATCGTCAATATTTCTTCCATTCAAGGGGGCATTGGCACACAACGCCATTCGGTATACGCGGCGGGCAAACATGCCTTAGAAGGATTTTTTGACTCGTTGGCATTAGAGGAGACCGACATTCATATACTCAAAGCACGGTTGGGGTGGATGGACAATACCCATTTCAACGAAAACCGGATTGGCGACAAGATTACTTACCACAAAAAAGGGATGGATATCCGTTACTGTGCCAGCAAATTAATCAAAGCCATGCAGCGCAAAAAACACACAATCACTTTACCGCACAAATATTTCATTTTGCCCGTTATGGCTAATTTATTCCCGCACGCCACCGGCTACTCCATCAGAAAATTTGTCGCGTGGCGGCACAACAATTTAACTTAACTAATTCACAACGGACATATCGCCACTTGTGCTCCTTTTTTCACCGGCGGCGCCTGTGCGTGGCGATACACTAAGCAATTACAGGACGCCAAATCGCGAATAAAAGCACTCGCTTGTCGGCGCGCAACTTCAACGCTCCAGTGGTCTTTTTCCCATTGTCGGTGAGCGATGAGATATGCATCGCGATCGCCCTGTGGCGCAATGGAATCGTTGAACAGTATCCCCGATTGCATTGTAGACATAGACGAATTGACTCCACTCATATAAGCGATCAACCGCTTGAGGAGCAGATGGGCGACGACATACACCGAGAGAGGGTTGCCAGGCAATCCGAGGAGCACAACATTGCCGAGCATCCCTGCCCAAGTCGGCTTGCCCGGTTTCACACTCATGCTCCTAAATAGTAATTGACACCCTAATCCCTGTGCTACTTCTTGACTCACATCGTCCGCACCAACCGAGGCGCCCCCTATGACGATCACTATGTCCGCTTGCTCGGTCGCCGCGGCAATTTTTTCGCGCACAGCATCCACCGTATCATCGGCAATATTGCAATCGATCACTGTACCTCCCCAATGAGCCACCAACTGAGCGAGCATCGGGCGATTGCTATCAATCATAGCGGTGGGGGGGATTGTGGGGCTGTCGTAAGAGATCAATTCACTGCCCGTCGATAAAATGGCAATGTGCGGACGGCACACAACGGGTACATTTTTAGTTGTCGTTGCGGCTAAAAGGGCAATGCAGCCGGCATCAATGCGCGTGCCTGCCGATAAGATTGTCTCGCCGCGGCGATAATCCGCTCCTTGATGGCGCACATACTGTGCTACCTGTGTAGAGGCACGCACTTGAATACAATCGCCTTTTATCACCACATCTTCTTGTGGGATAACACCAGCACAGTTTGGGGGGAGAATACTGCCTGTGAAAACGCGAACACATTCATTAGAGTACGGGTGGTGAGGGGGGATTTCTCCCATCGCCACACTACCGATTATCCTAAATTGCTGGCGGATGGTAAGGGTTGGGGGGATCACTGCGTAACCATCCATTGCCGACAATGGATAACGCGGACGGGCAATGGGGGCGATAATTGGCTGGGCAATAATACGCCCTGCGCTGTGGGCGAGTGAAACGCGTTCGCAAGGTAATAATTGTGCGGATTGGCATAGCAGATGATATGCCGTCTCTAAGTTAATCACTGGCGGATATAATTGCCGCTTTTACCGCCCGATTTTTCCTGCAGTTTTATAGGACCGATCACCGCTTGGCGGTCGTGCGCCTTCACCATATCGTATACCGTGAGACAGGCAGCCGCTACCGCAGTGAGTGCCTCCATTTCTACACCCGTTTGATCTATAGTTTTAGTGCGAGCGCGAGCGGCGATCCCATCACTGTGCACTGTGAGAATGACTTCTATATGGGTAAGAGGAATGGGATGACATAGCGGGATGAGGGTGGCGGTTTTTTTGGCAGCCATCACTCCCGCTAATTGTGCAGTTGCCAAAATATCTCCTTTGGTTAAAGTCCCCTGCTCTATTTTTGTGATGGTATCTTTACGCAACGCAATAAAACCTGTCGCCAACGCACTGCGTAAGGTTACAGATTTAGTAGAGACATCTACCATACGCCCAGCGGGCGGATTTTTATCGCTCATAGGACATTATTGCCACTGCTCATTCTGTTGGTAATCTAAAGACGAAGGCTCAATCCATTGCTCGCCATCGGTCAGCAATTCTTTTTTCCACAAAAATGCTTGCGTTTTAAGGAAATCTATGGCGCATTCAACGGCGGCACAACAATGACGGCGGTGGGAAGCGGCTGCGGCAATGACGACAATAGTTTCGCCCACCGCCATGGTTCCCACACGATGGATAATTAACAATTCTTCCAGTGACCATTTCCCGCACACGCGGTTTTCAATATCTTTGATGCTGGACAAGGTGAGTGGCGGATAGTGTTCTAAATACAGAGAGCGCACCTCCCCCGCCACACCATTTTGGCGCACAGTGCCTATAAAACTTGCCATTGCCCCCGCCGCTGCGTAATGGGTATAAAACTCACCGAGCACCGCATTGCAATCAATCGTTTCCGCCTGCACAATAACCATTCAACCTCCACTCACTGGCGGAATAAATGCCACTTCGTCACCATCCTGAACGGGGCTTAACCATGATTGGAGGCGCTGGTTAATGACGATACGCACCGATGATGCTAAAACACAGTCGCCTCCCTGCGTGCGGGTCGCGATAAAGTGGCGCAAATCGGAAGCCGTTTTCACCGCACGCGGTAAAGCAATTTCTTCACACGCACGGGGAAAATTATCCTGTAGTTTGCCAAAATACCGAATGGTCACCATAAAATTGGGAATTATATACTTATTTCTGCAAATTTTTAATTTGCCCTTTCAACCATAATATTGCCCGCTTCAATGTTCTAATGTTATCACCAATTCTACCAATACTAGCATTACAATCACCACATAAATACCCTCTAATTTCGCCTGTTTCGTGATTATGGTCTAAACACACTTGGTTTTTATACCAAGGATATGTAGTTCTTTCACATACTGGGCAATAAAAAGGCTCAT
>JAHRAO010000003.1 GCA_020027215.1 Gammaproteobacteria bacterium | reverse complement strand
TGTGGGTGAACTCAGAAAATAAGCGCAACCTCCCTTCTCCGTTTGGCGGGGTCAAAAAATCAGGTATTGGGCGGGATGGTGGCGATTATAGTTTTGATTTTTACATGGAAACTAAAAATGTGTGTGTTGCCCACGATACCCACGACATTCCTCTATTAGGGCGACTGCGGATGTCAAGCAATAAAGGCAAGTATTTCATTGCATTAACTCTTCCTCAATTTACTCAAGGAAGAGGTCTGTTATTGTGCTATTTCAAATCGTAACCGGTTTCGTTATGCGTGGAAATGTCTATTCCTTCAATTTCTTCTTCTAGAGAAACGCGTAATTTACAGAGCATATCGGTAAGCTTGAGTAATACGATAGACACAATTGCGGTATAAGCGGTTACCGCAATGACAGCAATGAATTGGACAGAAAGTTGTGAACCGATTGTGAAGCCATCGGCAAAGCCTTTCCCACTTAATATCCCTAATGCAGGGCTGGCGAGCACTCCTACTGCGATAGTCCCGATGATACCTCCGACTCCATGCACGGGGAAAACATCCAGTGAATCGTCTATTTTGAGTCGTTTTTTTAGCAATAGCGTTGCGCAGAAGCAACAGCCGCCGGCAAGAAAACCAATTAATACGGCGCCGGCGGGGCCGACGAATCCGGAAGCTGGAGTAATGGCGCTTAACCCGCCCACCATTCCGGTGACTAATCCGAGTACGGTTGGCTTGCCAAATTTAATCCATTCAATGAGTATCCACGTGCCGGCTGCGGTCGCTGCGGACAGGTGAGTGACTAAAATTGCCATACTCGCATCGCCATTTGCGGCAAGGGCACTTCCCCCATTGAAGCCAAACCAGCCGACCCAGAGCATGCCCGCTCCAGCGACTGTTAGAGGTAAATTGTGTGGAGGCCTGGCTTGGTTCTGAAGGTTGGCGCGCGGTCCAATAAAAATAGCAGCAACTAATGCCGATACGCCAGCACTAATATGCACAACTAATCCGCCCGCGAAATCTAACACGCCCATTTCTTGTAGCCAACCGCCCCCCCATACCCAATGGGTAATCGGTACATAGACCAGTATGATCCACAAAATTGAAAATAGAATGACCGCACCAAATCGCACGCGTTCGGCAAATGCGCCAATGATCAATGCCGGAGTAATAATAGCAAAAGTCATCTGAAACATTAAAAATAAGGATTCGGGAATGTCGCCACTGATGGAATTAAACTGCACACTTTTGAGAAAGATATTCTCTAATCCTCCAATGAACGCATTTCCCGGAGAAAATGCCAGCGTATAACCTATCACAAACCAGGTGAGCGATACGGCGCACGCAATACCGAAGCATTGCCCCAATACGGATAATACATTCGTCGCCCGCACGAGCCCGGCATAAAATAAAGCCAATCCCGGTAAAGTCATAAAGAGTACTAAAGCGGTTGTTGTCATAATCCAACTCGTATGTGCGCTATCTATATTGCTTTGTGCGTGAACAAGAGTCGCTATTCCGAATGTCCCAATGAGTAATAATTTTATTATATGTAGCATAATTCCAATATTGTCTTGATGAGGGTGGATGAATATTTATTGCGGTGGCACTGCCATTCCAAAAAAGGAATTGTATCACAACCGCTGATGAAAAAAAAATCCTATTAAGAGGCTATTATAAACAAATAAGATATCGTCAAAAAATTTGCGTTAATGGAATGAGTGTACCAGTATCTAGTTTCTATAAGGAAGAATAGACAATCCAATATAATAATGTCAGTAGTCGCAATTGTAATGGGGTGAGTGATGGAAATAAGTTTATATCGTTTGCAAGTGGTTCGTGTGCAACGATCGTATATCGAGCGCATCGTCATAGCATGGATGTGGTGTATGTTTTTAGGTGGGTACGGTGCTACACTCCATGCCCAGACACAAAATGAAAGTGCTATTATCCGCAGCGATAGCATTCATAATCCGGTGATCGGTCGTTTCGGTATGGTGGCGAGTCAACAAATATTAGCCACTAAAGTTGGAGCAGATATTTTGCGCCGAGGCGGTAATGCGGTAGATGCTGCGGTAGCGACGGCAATGGCATTGGCGGTGGTATTACCGCGCGCGGGCAATTTGGGGGGAGGTGGCTTTATGCTAGTTTATTTGGCGAAAAAAAATAAAACCATTGCCCTTGATTATCGCGAAATGGCGCCTGCTCTTGCGACCCGCACAATGTTTTTAGATCAAGCAGGGAATGTAGAGGGCAAGCGAGAAAAATACAGTCACCAATCCGCTGGAGTCCCAGGGACAGTTGCGGGGATGGCGTACGCGTTAAAACGATACGGTACTATGGATTGGCGCACCATATTACAACCGGCAATAGCATTAGCTCGAGATGGTTTTGCTGTTCCATGGAGTATGGCGAGTAATTTGGAGCGCCGTCGCAAGCGGTTGACCGCTAATGCTGAGACCGCGCACACTTACTTCAAAAAGAATGGCGTGCCTTATCGTGCGGGAGAAATTATTAAACAAAAAGATTTAGCGCGCACTCTTGCGCTTTTGGCGAAAAAAGGCTCGGCAGCTTTTTATCGCGGCACAATTGCCCAAATGATTGTTGCCGATATGAAGGCGAATGGAGGATTAATTCGCATGCGCGATTTGAAAAATTATCGCGTGCGCGAACGTTCAGCGATTAGCACACATTATCGTGGATATCGTGTCGTATCTATGCCTCCGCCGAGTTCTGGCGGCGTGCATATTGCTCAGATGTTGAATGTCCTGACTCAATTCCCGGTGAAAGAAATGGGGTATGGCAGTGCGCAGACGGTTCATTTACTCAGTGAGGTTATGAAACGTGCTTACGCCGATAGGAGTGAATATCTCGGTGACCCAGATTTTTTCTCTGTGCCCATTGCTCGGTTAACTGCACGAAAATACGCACTGAATTTAGCGAAAGAAATTTCTTTATCTAAAGCGACTCCTGCTAATAAGATCAAACCGGGGCAATTATTGCCCCCAACTGAAAGCCGCGAGACCACTCATTTTTCGGTGATGGATAAAGATGGCAATGCGGTTGCAAATACCTACACGCTTAATTTTTCTTTTGGCTCGGGCATTACTGTTCCCGGCACCGGTATATTATTGAACAACGAAATGGCGGATTTTGCCGCTAAACCGGGAGTGCCTAATGCGTTTGGTTTGTTAGGCGGGGATGCCAATGCTATAGCTCCGCAAAAACGTCCATTGAGTTCCATGACCCCGACAATGATTTTCAAAAATGAGAAACCATGGCTTATTTTAGGCAGTCCCGGTGGCAGTCGCATTATTACCACCGTGTTACAAGTGGTGGTCAATGTGATTGACCATGGTATGAATATCGCTCAAGCGGTGCATTCACCGCGCATCCATCATCAATGGTTACCGGATAAATTGCAATTAGAAGAGGGATTTAGCCCCGATACGATTGCTCTATTGCGCCAGAAAGGGCATCAGGTTGAACACACCTTTCCGATGGGGAGCGTGCACGCCATCATGTGGCGTAATGGGTTGTTCTTTGGGACTTCCGATAGTCGGCGCCCTGGCGCAGGCACTATCGGTTTGATGCGTATCCCCCAACGCTAAAAACGCGCTAAAGTGAGTCCATCTAAGCCGATGGCGGGAGTGCGGTGCTCAACGAGATCGGCAGTAATTTCAGCACAACCACAGGCGAGTGTCCATCCTAACATACCGTGCCCTGTGTTGAAAAACAAATTAGTGTATGGGCTTTCTCCAATAATGGGGGCACTATCGGGAGTGTAGGGGCGCAATCCACACCAACCATGGGGATCGGCAGTGTAATCTGCCGCTTGAGGAAAGAGTTTTTCCCCCGCTTGGCGTAATTGCTCGACGCGGTGCTTGTCAATGATTTTATTGTAGCCCGCCAGTTCGGCAATCCCTGCAATGCGCAGATGATTCCCTAAAAGCGAGAAAACGACTTTGGCTTGCATATCGGTGATGCTCGTTTGCGGTGCGCCCGATTGAGCAGGTAAAGTGATACTGTAGCCTTTCAATGGATAAATTGGTAGGCGTATCCCTAACAATCTGGCGAGCGAAACGCTGTCAATTCCCGCACATAAAATAAAATAATCGGCGGCAAAATGGTCGCTGTGACTGGTGACTGCCTGGATGCGATTGTTGTGTAATTGCCAGCCGGTGACGGGGCAATCATATATCAATTGCATCGTATATTTTTTTTGGCAATAATGCGCCAGTGCTTGGCAGAATAAATGGCTATCCCCGCATTCGTCAATTTTGGCGTAAAGACCTCCCACTAACTGGGATTGCTTATGCGCTAATTGCGGTTCTATCGCCACACATTCTTCGGCATTGAGTGACTGAACGGATGCCCCGTTTTGATTTTTAATTGTTTTCCGTTTTATGGATTCCTGCCATGCTTTTGGGCATTGAAAAATACATAGCTTTCCACTGTGTCTATGATGGAATTGGATCTCCGTTTGGGCCATGTATTGTGCGGTAACGGTTTGTGTATATAAACCGAGGCGGAGCATATTGGCGATAGTTGTGCGCTCTTGCTGGCTATGGCAGGCGCGCAAAAATTGAACTGCCCAGCGCAACAATGTACTATCAAATAAATGCGTGATGCGAAATGCTGGGTCACGCCCGAGCAACAGGCGTGGCAATTGCCTCCATAAATAGGCATTGGCAATCGGTTCAACTTGCGTATAGGATAATTGCCCACCATTGGCATAACTGGTTTGTTCGCCGACTCGCGATGAAGATTCTAATAAAGTGATGTCGTGTCCGCGTCGCGCAAGGGCGTAAGCACTACTGACCCCCACCACGCCACCGCCGATAATGACAATTTTCATTAATGATTATTATAAATGTTTTCACTACCATGTATCGCTGCCTCCTTGCTTTCTCAAGCAATGAATAGGGTATCGCTAAAAGCTTTTTTGCACTTGAATGTTGACCTGCTGTGGGGCAACCGAAATAATGTAGGGTAGTTTAGCGTTCATCGTTGGTGCTAACGGTGAGAAGGCTGCATCGCCGGCAACAGACACTAAAGGCGCGGTGGATTGAGTGCCGATGTGGGTCTGTAATATTTTTTTACCGCTCTGTATAAGGGCTTTGGACAATTTGTTTTTATTAAAATCTTTATTTTTAATCACTTGCCCGACTAAACCGGCGTGGAACTGAGTATTATAAATCAACCCCTTTATGGGAAATTCTTCGCCATCGGGTAACAATCCTCTTTGCACGATGAGATCTAACTTGAGAGTCCCTTGATTGTAATATTTTTGTGCGAACAGAATACTTCCTGCTGGCACAGTGCGTACACGACCCTTGACCGCTTCGGTGACGATGATTTCAATGAGTCCGGGGTCGGCGTTTGTAAGTTGCCGCTTAATTTTACCTTTAATCCATTTTCCAATATCAATGCCAAATGATTTTTTCTTGGGTTGGTGAATGTCGTCGCTATGAGATTTTGTCACCACCCGTTGGGGTGGGAAGTAAATGTGTGTGGAACTAGGGTGAGGTGGTAGTGGTGTGACGACAATCATTTGAGGTGGCTTTTCGTCTTCTGTAGAAGTTATTTTGGTGGATGAAGGCGGTGGCGGCAAATTCTTTGTATTAGTGGCACTGATTTCTGAGGGGAGCATTTCATGCATAAATGCCGCAATCTTGCCCGGATAAACTGGAGCACGATTGTGCTTGTGCCGATGATACGATTCGTGTGAGAGATGGCGTAGCATATCGGCAGTAATAATCCTTTCATTCGTTTGGGCGTATACCGCATGATGCCACGCTATACCGATCACCATAAGAAGGGAGCTATGTAACAGCGGGCGCATTACCATTTTACTTGTAAGTGCCCCATACTCGTTTGGAGGGTGAGGGAAATTTGATAGCGATAATCGCGAACTAAAGAAGAATCGGTCGCAAAAACGGCACCGACTTTTTTGCCAGCGGGTAGATACTGCGGCCCTTGATTGACTCCAGAGATTAATTGTGCTGGCACATCATTTTTTGTGGCAGTGATTGCAACGCTATGAATGTCAATGTCTTTCGTGCTGCTATTATTAATGGAGTAGCGGATGATATGTAACAACTTCCCGTAACTGGATATACTATGCCATTCTAATACGATATCGCCTTGGGCAGTTTCTACCCTATTATTTTCGCGCACGCGTTTGATTTGTGGCTTGTGCCGCACGATATGCACCATTTTTTCTAAAGCTAACTGTTGTGCCTGCTGATCGAGACGTGCCATTTTGCTTTTATATTGTTTGACGAGCGCACCGACGCGATGAGCAATTTTTTCCTCAATCAATTCATGTGCTTTTTCATCGTCTAAGCGAAAAATATAATCGCTGATATGCTCTTGTAAATTATTGGTTGACGATAATAAAATGGAAATGTTATAGTCGCCGACGGTCACAAATAAATTGCCAAAATATAAATCAAATGATTCGTTGTTATTTTGGGGATCAATTTCCACTGTAAAAAAATTGCGCCCTTCCGCCCGATGATGTGCAAAGACGGGATTAGTCATATTCAAAGTGAAAGGGACTGTTCCGCCCGCTTTATCTAAAATAAAAGGAAATATAAAGCGTGAGCCTAAGTCGGGGACCAATTTGACATGCAGAATAGTGTGCGGTTGTAAGGTGACCGTGCGCACTACAGGCATGACATCACTCCAACTGCTCTGTGCGCAGATCGCTAATATGCTGACCCCCACGCGCAACATACCTTTATAATTCATTCCGTGTTCCCTTGAGTTTGACGGATGTCTAATATGTGTATTCCTTGAGTTTGTCTAATGGTGCGTGGCACCATTTCGGCTAGTAGGGTCATATCAAAAGCCTTTTTTGTTTGTTCGCCGTCTTGCTGCGTTGTACCGATGACGACCATGTTTCCTATTAAATGCACCATGACTTCCGCACCTTTACGTTGCAAGAGTGTCGGTGGTGCATGATATTCAATATGGCTATGTATTGCCGAGTTGGCAATGCGTTTGAGATACCCGGTGGCTTTAATTTCATCCAGCGTTTTTTCTTGCATAGCGGGTGACATCATGGACAGCGCTATGGCGTAATCATCATAAATAGATGCACTATTCAAAGATAAATAGCGTTCTACGAAATACATAGAGGCGGCAATTACCTCTTCATCGGTGCGCATTGCATTGTTGAGATACTCAAATTCACCGATAACTTCGCCGCGTTCATTCACCGCAATAACAGGGACTGGGCGTAGTGTGGCGATCATGGCGTGCAACACAAAAGTAATGAGCACAATAAAAAAGAGTACCCAACCGAGCAATGCGTAGCGCGCTAAACGCAAAACCATCATTTGTGGTGAGCGGGCAAAACGACGCGCTAAAGGATTCCATTGTGCAGTATGCACATCTGATGAGGTATCTGGGCGGTCGGGAGTCATTATTAGTTCTTCAATTGAGGAGGAGGGGGTAACAAACGATTAGATGGTGGCGGTGCGGGAAGTGCGGCGGGCTTGTCGTGCGCCTCATTTTTTGTATCCGCTATGGAGGGAGAATGGCGATCGCTGCGCGGGCTATGATGCGGTGTGGGTGGCTGTTGTGTGGGCGAGAACGACCCATGGCTTCCTCTACTCGTCGGATTTGTTTTATCGGGCTGCGGTGTTTGTTGTGTACCGTACCGTTTGCGATGAGATCCCCCATCTGTTTTATTACTGTTTTGTTGCATGTGCTTGCTGGTCGTTTGTGCGGCTATAGCTGCCGTTGCTAATGCGGCGGTCGCCATAGGAGTCACGATGCTTCCTATGGCACCGCTATTGTTGATGAGTGCCGATGCAATAAAAGGAGCACTAATGGAAATAGCAGCAGTGATGAAATTGATAATATTGAGGAGCAAATAAAATTGCAATTTAACCGAAGTATCGCCTAGCGTTCCGGTGTCAATAGAGGTAATAATTTTGCTAAAAACGGGATTAAAAAGTGCAAAGCACATGTAGTGCATAATCGGCCATAGTAAAACTGTGCCCCCTAAAATAGCCCATCCGCGCAATACCTTAAAACCGCCAATAGATAATGGAATGGCAATTAATCCCCAGCATAGCGCAATGCTATAGGCGACCGCATGCGCCATTTTCATAAAAATGATGATGATGCTGGCAATTAAACTGGACAAATAATAGAGCATCCAGGGCAGAATGAGCGATAGATTGCTCACAAAAGATAACACCGATGCTTCGGGGCTCTCAACTTCAAGCAGCTTCTTAAAGAGATCAAAAGTTTGTCCGAGAGTGCCGAATGAACTAAATGCGTTATAGATAGGTTGTAATACACCACTCAACAGGTGGGCAAGGGCAAAGTACAACCCCAAAATGGGCAACCAAATCGCTAAATCTTTTGCCAATGCCGACCATTTCCCTTGCCCGGCAGTCAAAGTGTCCATTTGATGACGCGCTAAACGTATCCATAAATTGATGACTAACAATACGGGCGTAATGGTTCCCGCAATAAAAAAGGAGAGGTTTTTTCCCCCTTCGTAGATATATTGCGCATTTAATAAGGTGCCTAAATTGTGCCACTCCATACTACCAACCGCTCCTTTTAATTAACTCACCTAACTCACTCTGCATTTCTACGACTTTGTATTCCATTTCGGCAGAGACGGCGTTAGTTTTTTCTTGTGCTAACGCTCTTTTCTCTCGCTTAATTTCAATTTGCGCCACTATACTGAGCGATTGCGCCATAATTTGCGCACTATGGCGTTCAGATACATCTGTGTTTGCGGTGTGCAGGTTATCTTCAACGCTTTCATCTAATAAGTTCAGTATTTCATGGCGCTGAGTCAGAGAGGTGAGTTGTGCTTCTATACGCTGATAGACAGCATTTTCTTTACTATTCGCTGGAGATTTTTGTCTTTGTGCTTTGACTTGATTGAGGTAATTACTTATTTGTTCTAATGAGTTCAAACGATATTTGTTGCGCACCGGATTGTGTAACAATGCCTCCAATTTTGTATTGCGAATGGTATTCATATCTTGCTCAGCGCTTTCAATGGTTTGTTGCATCCGGTGGATAATTTCTTTTTGCTGCTGTATTTGTTCTATTGTTTCGGTAATTTGCTTGTAAATCATCTGCAATTCAGCAATGATTTTGATATCATTGAGTGCACTTGCATAGCTGTAAGCTAGAGAGGGGGCTAAACACAGCATTAATAAATAGAGTCGTAATTTCATTCTTCTTCTCCTGCATAAAATAATCGTATCCGTTCAATGGGATCGCTGGTCATACGAGCAATGCGTTCTTTGCGTGCTAGTTGACTGGTATCGGTCATCGCCATGACTTCAACGGGGACAGTTAAATGTAAATTGAACCATTGATTACCGACCGAACATAAACCGGGGCGATAGGGGAGTTTTTCTGGGTAAGGCATCTCTTTCCATTTTTGTAAAACTCCGTCACGCATCGCGATGCGGTCGGCTATCTCGTTATGCCCATCTGGGCGATACAGAAGGGTACGCAAAGGCATAGAGTTGAGTATTTCTGGCTCTAAACAATCTATTTCTTTAATTCCTTGCGTAATCAGATCAATATAACCGGCGTTTTTGCGCCCCATGCGTGCAATACCGCTGATTAAAGGACCGATCACTTCGGGGAAACTATTGGCAAAAACATGCATTTCATCTAATAAAATGCGCGCCGTGTTGGCGCGATAAAATGCCAATTGCGCCATGCGCACGGAAAGAAAAACGAGATAAAACTTCAACAGGGTCGGCGAAGCATGCATCACATCTTTTAGATCGACTCCCGCAATACCTTCAGATAAAGTAAAGTTTTCTTGACTATGAAAAAGACGCCCTTCGGCTGTGGATAAAAAACTTTCTAAATTGGCCGCCATTGTGCGCGCCGCATCGCGTTGGTATTGATTGTCAAAATGGTCGGCAGTGTTCAAAATACGCTGATAATCACCGAGGGTGGGGGCAATAGAATCCACGGTGGGCTGGATATATAACTGTTGCAAACAGACTTGCGCAGCGGCATTTTGATGTGCGTTGAGGGTCACTGCCCCTTCGGTCAGTAAAAAACCGAGTGTTTGCACCGTCCCTCCCACAATTTTGGCATCCAATGGTAGTGTATGATCGCTATTGGCTAGTTGATATGGCGGTAACGGATTGACGACATTTTTGTCTGGATCTATGGTGGTGTAACACCCTCCACACCCTTCTACAATCCAGCGGTAAGATTGACCGACCTCCGCAATATACCAATCAATCCCCAAAGGATAGGTTTCTAATATACAGGTTCCCTTTTCCACACCTTTGCCTGCACCGGTCATGGCGATGGTGAAACTGTGGGCAATGCTTTCGTCACCGATGGACAATCCAACGAGCTGTGATCCGGTGCCGAGGCGTAATGATTCGGGGCGGTCAGTCCCCGTTTGGTATACCTGTAATGGCATCATATCCCCGATTTGCCATGTGTGATCTGGACGAAAAATCCCACTCCGATAACCTTGTCCGGGTTGGGCAAGCCGAAAAAAAGGCAGTTGCATATATTCGGCAGTTTTCCATACGCCGCCTTGTCGTTGCACCCAATCTTGGACGAGTTCAACTGTTTTATGTAGTTGTTCTTCTGTTTCACTGTGAATATGGACAATAAAACAATTGCGAAAAATGGATAAGTTATTTTCGACGACAAAATGGCGAAAACCAGCTAAATCACCAATATTTTTTTGACTGTATTCCCTATCCCGCCCCGAACGCATGCCGACCACTATGTCCTCTTCGCGTTCAGTTTGCCGCATATGGAGTTGGGTGTTGATGGGTAGAATAATTTGTGTAATATGGAGAGTGGCGGGAAGAGTCAGCAGGTAATTTGCCCAGCCTGGCGTCGCGTTGGGATAAAGATGCAAGAGCATGACTTTGGTGTACTGATTGCCTAAACGTAATTGATTGCGCTCTATGATGGGTGTGTCAGTGATCAATTGTTCATCTAAAAATAAATAGGGGTGAATATTGATTTGTTGATGGGGATGGTAATGGGCGCGAGAAAAAGATTGAATAATTTTATGGCAGTAAATTTGAGTGGAGACAATGCTTCCATTCCCTAATAAACGGATGAGCCGCTGCGCCGTTTGGACTAATTCGTGGGCTGTTTTTTTTTGTTGAACGAGCAGTGATTGAGGGCGAAAAAAATGCTTATGCGGTGGCAATTTGACTAAAACAAACATCACTTGGTTGGTGCGGGCATACTCCGAAAGATGTGCCGCCATTTTGTGGCGCACCATAGTGGCTAATGTCTGCGCACGCTGAATACGTTTGTTTTGTGCTAAGTAGTTCTGTGCCAATTGATCGTCGCTTTCTCGCCACGCATGGATTTCTAAGGCGTAATGCAATGGAATAGCATGGAGTAAACGATAGTACACTTCCCAACAATTCAGGCACTCACGCTCGTTCATCAATTCGCTATCCACCCCGTTCGATGACCACATCAATGATACGGCACCGTCTTTATGGGCAATCACTTGGTCATTGAGCGGATGCGACCAAGTATAGTAAGTGCTGTAAGTGTGTCGAAGCGCTGGTTGACTCATGATCCCCACTCCATACCATCCGCGGTGATTTGGGTTCTTTCTCGCCGAGATGCCAATATGATGGAAATAAATTGCCACTCTGCACCCATGATAAAAATGACGATGCCGATGGCGATACATATCAGCGCAATCAATATACAAAATGCTTTCAATAACCATATCTGGGTGAGCAGGGCGATAATGGCGATAGGGAGAGCAATGACCCCGCTCCCGAGGGCATGCGCCGGCACACCGAACCAGCGCTTGATGACAAATCGTCCGTTGAAGGCAGCCATTAGATAAAGAGCCCCACTATGCCGTAGACCGATCCCGCAACAATCAACCCGCATACACTCCCCAATATCCATTTTTTTCCATCATCGGTGCGACTGACTGAAAACATTGCCGCTCCGATTAACATCCCTAATATGGATAAGATAGCGACGACTGAACTGATAATATTGGCGATTTGCTCACCTTTACTGGATAAGGTCGATTGAATGTCACTTTGCTGTCCCCATGAAGGGAGCTGCACTGCAGAGTTATTGGCGAATGCTGCCAAATGAACGGTGAGTAAAAAACTCACCACAAATAAACGCACTATAGACATGGATATCCTCCTTTATGACGCATCATTGCGAATAGACATTTTGTTGTTATTCAGACGGTATTTGTCGTCCCCATAAGTAACCGTACATAAACTGTATGCTTATAATTTCTGCCCCTTTGTAAAGCGGGAAATAATAATGTGTTCCAAGAGAGAGTAAATGTTGTTGTCGGTAGTGCCATGCGAAATTGATGCCAGTAATGGTCGCTAAACCCTGCTGGTGAATGGATGGCAATCCTTGGACTAGGAAACCTTCTCGGTCTGTTGCATAGCGATGGGTCAGTGATTCGCGCACATAGGCAATACCCAATGACCACCAGGGCTTAAACTGTGAAGAGAGACGCCACTTTTTTTCCCAATGCCAACTGAGGGACTGATATTTCAATCGCGCCCGCTGTATTTGTCCGCTGATCGGCGCCTGCATAAAAGCCCAATGAATCCGTTGTCGTCCATCTCGCCGATGGTGCCAGTGATACGATAAGTGTGCGGGTGCCCACACAATAGCAGAAGAGCCCACAAGACTACTCGCACGATAAGCCCCTAATCCAATTTCGAAATTGGCGTATAAAGTCGCGGGGAGTATGTGTAGGATGACAGGTAAAAATGCGTGGGAGAGCATTCGCCTGCCTTTGTTATTCCTTTTACGATTATCCGTTATGTTGTCCATTGTTTACATCCATTTCACATCCATTGTTCCGCATGCATCCTTCAGTTTCGCGCCACCCTATGGAGGGCAGGAGCATGGCACAATCCAATCCATTATTATAATACTTTATTATGATTTGTCAAGAGGGCACAACAATAATCAGAAAATCCGTTTAATCCCGTGATTTCATTGTGGAAATTGTCTTAAAATGCCCGAGGAAATTGAATCCATAAGGCCCTTTGTGTTATGATAGAAACAATATATTTATTATTTAAGGTTATAGTTGACGATGGATGATCCGATAATTCTTTCCCGCTTACAGTTTGCTATTACGGCTTTATATCATTTTCTTTTTGTCCCCCTCACCATTGGTATGGCGCTATTGCTTGCGATCATGGAAAGCATTTATGTCATGACCGGGCGTGACATATGGAAACGAATCACAAAATTTTGGGGAATACTTTTCGGCATTAACTTTGCTATGGGAGTGGCGACAGGAATCACAATGGAATTCCAATTTGGCACCAACTGGGCGTACTATTCCCACTATGTCGGGGATGTATTTGGTCCATTACTCGCTATTGAGGGAATGATGGCATTTTTCTTGGAGGCGACTTTTGTCGGCTTGTTTTTCTTTGGCTGGGATCGTTTATCCCGTGTACAACATTTAATGGCGACTTGGATGGTCGCGATTGGCACGAGTGGATCAGCTTTGTGGATTTTGGTGGCAAATGCTTGGATGCAAAACCCAGTGGGCTCGCATTTTAATACTGAAACGATGCGCATGGAAATGCTGTCGTTATACGATATATTTTTTAATCCAGTGGCGCAGGTGAAATTTGTTCATACTATTAGCGCAAGCTATACGACTGGCGCAATGTTTGTGCTCTCCATTAGTGCGTGGTATTTAATGCGTCGCAAACATGTTGATTTTGCGAAGCGCTCAATGACAGTGGCGGCGAGCTTTGGTTTGGCATCGGCACTGTGTGTAGTGGTCTTAGGTGACGAGAGTGGTTACACCACCACTGATCATCAACAAATGAAGTTAGCGGCAGTGGAAGGGTTATGGGAAACAGAACCCCCGCCGTCGAGCTTTACTGTTATCGGCTGGCCAGATATGGAAGAGAGAAAAACACACTATGGACTCCATATCCCATGGGCATTGGGTTTGATTGCCACGCGCTCTTTGGACACACCAGTCCCGGGCATGATTGACTTAGAACATAAAGCGCGCGATAGTATCCGTATTGGTATGCATACCTATGATGCCTTACAACGCTATCGCAAGGATCAGACTAATTTAGCAGCATTAGCTGAATTTAAGGAGAACGAATCCTATTTAGGTTACGGGATGCTATTAAAACAATTTACCGACGATGTGATCAATGCGACCGATGAAGAAATTAACGCCGCAGCGGCAAGCACTATTCCCAATGTCCCCGTATTATTTTGGTCATTTCGCGGTATGGTATTCACTGGGTTTTATTTGGTGGTGATTTTTGCTATTGCATTTTATTTCGCTGCGGTGCGCACTTTGGATAAACATCCATGGTTTATGCGCTTGACATTTTATTCTCTACCCTTGCCGTGGATTGCCGCTGAATTGGGATGGATTGTTGCTGAGTATGGTAGACAACCGTGGGCAATTGAAGGATTGTTACCCACTGCGGCTGGTGTATCGAGTGTATCGGCGGGGCAAGTGTGGGCAAGTTTATCGGGGTTCATTATCTTCTATACGGCGTTGGCGATCGTCGACGTCTATTTATTGTGTAAGTACATCAAACGAGGCCCATTGGGAGATTAGCGCATGGAAAAGATCATGTTTTTAGATTATTCCACTTTACAAATCGTTTGGTGGTTAGTGTTTGGTTTAGTGCTCGCTGCTTTTACCTTGATGGATGGTTTTGATTTAGGAACGGCATCTATGCTCCCGTGGGTGCCGAAAAACGATGTTGAAAAGCGCATCTTGCTGAATACAGTGGGTCCTGTATGGGAAAGTAACCAAGTATGGCTTGTTGTATTTGGTGGTTTAGCGTTTGGCATATATCCACGTGTCTATGGTATGGCGTTTTCGGGCTTTTATATCGCAATGTTTTTAGTGTTAGTGACATTGATTTTGCGCCCGGTGGGGTTCAAATTTCGTTCAAAAGTACAAAATAAATACTGGCGCAATGTATGGGATGCTTGTCTCTATATCGGTGGCACCGCTGGGCCTATACTCTTTGGAGTGACATTAGGCAATATATTATTAGGGGTGCCGTTTTACTACGATGAGACCATGCGCGGATTTTATGAAGGGGGTTTTTTTGGTTTATTGCGCCCATTCCCCCTATTGGTTGGCATTATGGCATTAGCCTTGTGTTGGATGCAAGCAGGGCTATACCTCAATATTAAAACGGAAGGGACGTTGCAAGAGCGCATTCGGACAGTCACTATTTTTAGTAGTCTCGCTTTAGCACTTTTATTCATTATTGGCGGTATATGGATATCATTGGTGCCTGGTTTTATTTTGACCGCAGATAATCATGTCCTCTATGAAATGAGTGGCTGGTTGAACAACTATAACCTTTACCCCGCTTTATGGTTGTTGCCATTAACAACGTTGTTATCAATCGCCATCGCAGTGGGGCTGGTTTTCTATAACAAACGGCCAGGGTATGCTTTTCTCGCTGGATCCGTTGCCACTACCGGGATTATCGTGACCTATGGCTGCACCTTGTTCCCCTTTCTGCTCCCCTCCGATCGTTACCCGCAATCGAGTCTGACTGCGTGGAATGCTTCGGCGAGTCATATATCTTTATTCATTAGTTTTTTATTTGCGATGATATTTATTCCACTGATTATTTATTATGTCAGTTGGGTGTTTCGTATGATGCGCGGTAAAGTCAATGCAGCGTATGTGATGGCTGAAGATAGTTCGTATTAATTGTTTAATTGTTAAAGAAGAGGTATTTGCTATATGTGGTATTTTGCGTGGATATTAGGCGTCGGCTTCATTTGCGCTTTGTCTATTTTGAATGCGATATGGTTGGAATTGAAATATGATGAAGAAGAAAGAGTGGGTAGCTGGGATTTATAAGTCCATCGCCATTTGTGCGGCACTGGTGAGTGCTGCACCTGCTTATGCTCAGGCGACTTCTTCGGTTGGCGGCATTTATCAATTTGTCTTTATTATTGGCATTTTTGCCTTGTTTTACTTTTTATTGATACGCCCGCAACGCAAAAGACAAAAAGAGCATCAACAAATGGTTGATGCCCTCACCCAAGGGGATGAAATTATCACCGCGAGCGGTATTCTCGGTAAAGTGAGTGATATTGATGAAGGGTATATTGATATACAAGTTGCTTCCAATACGACCTTCAAAATGCAAAAAACAGCGGTGCATGCCATTCTTCCCAAAGGAACGCTCAAATCAATCGGTGTTTCAAACGCAAAGGCCACCGGCAATTAAGTATATTCTCTGATGAAAGAGATACGCTATGCGACCCCATTGTAGCGAGTGGAACAATAGCGGTGGTGGCTCAATTTTATCGGATTTAAGACGGTATACGCACTCTCAACATAAGGTAATATGGAGGTGTCATTGAATGGATTGTTTGAAAAAAATAAAGACAGACCGATAAAAAAAACCATCGCCAATAAAAGTAACCTCTTCCCGTCGCTTCCGCCGCGCGTAACGCTCGCTCAGCTTCCCACCCCGTTGCATTCTTTAGACCGCTTATCCCGTTCCATCGGTGGCCCCCGTATTTGGGTGAAGCGCGATGACCTCAGTGGGAGCACATTGAGCGGCAATAAAGTGCGCAAACTGGAGTTTCTGCTCGCCGCGGCTTTGGCGAATGGATGTGATACCGTGATTACTGGCGGTGGCATTCAATCTAATCATTGTCGTGCAACAGCTTTAGCTGCTAAGCAGTGCGGTTTGCACGCCCATTTATTGCTACGTGGGAAACCCACGCAGTGTCCAGAAGGTAATTTATTGTTGGACTATCTTGCCGGAGCACAAGTCACTTTCTGTGATGAAAATACCGACTACGACCGTTTACACGACTTAATGGCTGAACAGCGTGAATATTATCGCCAATTGGGACATAATCCATGGGTTATCCCTATAGGGGGTAGTGACCGCTGTGGATTATGGGGCTATATCGCTGCGTGCGCCGAATTGGCAGAAGATTGTGCCGTTGCCGGTATAGCCCCGAGCCATATCATTTGTGCGACCGGCTCTGGAGGTACGCAGGGAGGATTGATTTTAGGGTGCCAGTATTACGGAATCAATGCCCGTGTCTTGGGGGTGAATGTGTGCGATGATGCTCGGTGGTTTGAACAGAAAATTCGTGGAGATCTCTGCGCTTGGCAACAGCATTATCAAGCACATATAAAAGTGAACGACCTGCCGATTGAAATATTGGATGGTTATGTAGGAGCAGGGTATGCTCTAGCGTCTGAGCATGTATGGGATACGATTATTCGTGTGGCGCGCAGTGAAGGAATTGTATTGGACCCAGTATACACCGGCAAGGCATTTGATGCCGTGTTGTGCGAAATCAAAAAAGGATATTTTGCCGAAAGTAGCGATATTATTTTTATATCGACGGGAGGGATATTTGGACTACTTGCTCAACGTCCAGCCCTGTACACGCGCCCTCACTTCTCTAAATACTGAAGTTTATTCTGCACTTTTTCCCATTTTTTGTAATCGGGGAGCGGATCTTTTTTTTCGGTAATATTCGGCCACTGCTCGGCAAGAGTCGCATTGATCTCAATAAATTGTTGTTGCTCTGCGGGAACATCGTCTTCCGAATAAATGGCATCTACGGGGCATTCTGGCTCGCACAGCGCACAATCAATACACTCGTCGGGATGAATGACCAGAAAATTGGGCCCTTCATAAAAGCAATCTACAGGGCACACCTCAACACAGTCGGTGAGTTTGCACTGAATACAGCTATCGGTCACTACAAAAGTCATAAGTTAGATGATCATCGGATTATATACCGCAATTATAATCTATAAAAATTTCAATTTTTATTGTGTTTTGTAACAAAATCGCCAGACACCATATCTTTTAACTGATACAAGAGATTATGTGCTGCCTTGGGGGAAAGGCTGTCTGGTTGGATTTGCGCTACAGCATCGCACATTGGGCACGGTTGATTGGTTTCAATGGGTGGAGAGACAAACATGTCCATTTGTTGGTCGCCGCTATTCGCGATGGATTGATTTTCTAAAGCGGTCAATTTATCCCGCGCAAGTCCAAGTATTTCTGGGGGCATACCCGCTAAACCTGCGACTTGAATCCCGTAACTGCGCGTTGCTGGACCTGATTGCACGGCATACATAAATATGATTTCATCTTTTTGTTCGGTAACGGCTAAATGCACATTGGCGATATTGGGTAAATGGTGAGAGAGGGATGTCAATTCAAAGTAATGGGTTGCAAATAAAGTAAACGCATTGATTTTTTCTGATAAATAATGCACGCATGCCCAGGCTAAAGCGAGACCATCAAAAGTGCTTGTTCCCCGACCGACTTCGTCAATCAATATCAAACTGTGGGGCGTGGCATTATGGAGAATATGAGCGACTTCATTCATCTCTACCATAAAAGTGGATTGACCACCTGCTAAATTATCGGTAGACCCAATGCGCGTGAATAAATGATCGATAATCGGGAGGAGTGCCCGCTGTGCTGGAACATAGCAACCGGTTTGTGCGAGTAATGAGATGAGTGCGGTTTGTCGCATATAGGTGGATTTACCTCCCATATTGGGTCCAGTAATAATGAGCATCTTTTGCTCGGGATGGAGATACAGATCATTGGTAATAAAAGGCGTATCCATAGAATGCTCAACGCTCAAATGCCGACCGCCTTCAATGTGCATTTCGGATTTATCGTGAAAGAATGGTTGCGTTAAACGTAAAGTGGTGGCGCGCTCGGCAAGGTTGTTCAGTACATCTAATTCGGCAATTGCCGCTGCCGTATCTAATAATGGAATCAAAGATTCGCCAATATGCTGTATTAATTGATGGTAGATCTGCTTTTCTAAAGTGAGCGCACGGCTTTTATTGCTCAAGGCATTTTCTTCACACACTTTGAGTTCGTCAGTCGTATAGCGTTCGGTGTTTTTGAGAGTTTGCTTGCGGATGTAGTGTGCGGGGATGTCGCCGCCTTGATGCCGACTCACTTCAATATAATATCCATGCACTCGGTTGTAATTGACTTTGAGTTTGGCGTTAGATGTGCGTTCTCGCTCCATGGCTTCTATTTCTAAGATGCGTTGTGCCATGCCCTCTCTCGCACAACGCAGTTGATCTAAAGTTTTATCGTACCCATTTTGAATGACGCCGCCGTCTCGGATATGCACTGGGGGATTAGGGACGATAGCGCGTGCCAATAACTCGGCAATTTCTGGAAAAGCCACAATACGCTTGTGGATCTGGGATAAATAATCTTGTTTATCGGGTGGTAAAGTATGATGAATCTCTGGAATGATTGTCAAGGAAGTGCCTAAGTGTGCGAGATCTCGCGGTGTGGCAGATTGTAGGCCGATCCGTGCCAAAATACGTTGCAAGTCACTTACTTTTTGCAGTATTTGTCGTAACGCATTCACACATCCTGCCGCTTGTAGTGTATCAATGGCTTGATGACGATTGCTGATTACAGTGCGGTCGCATGATGGATAACGCAACCAACGGCGTAATAATCGAGATGCCATGCCGGTTGCACACCGATCAATGATATTGAGTAAGCTATATTGAGTCGTGCCGTTTGTATTGGCGATAATTTCCATGCTGCGATAAGTGTTTTCATCAATGATCATTTCTTTGCACAGTTGCATCAGTTGTATGCGGTGAACATGTATGAGAGGCGAGCGTTGCATTTCGCGGGCATAGCGTAATAAGCATCCTGCCGCACAGATCGCAGCAGGATAATCATGCTCTCTTAAAACCCTGCTGTCGGAAAATTGGTCATTGAGCACTTGCTGCGCTTGCTTGAGATCAAATTCGAATGCCGAGAGGCGGCGCAACCCTGGATGATGGTTAACTTCGGGTAAAGAAAGATCGTGATGGATCAACACTTCAGCGGGGTTGATCTGTTGTAAACGAGAGATCGCCATTGTTCTCTCATTCATTTCGTCAATTTCAAATCGTCCGCTAGTGATATCTAACACAGCAATGCCGTATCGTTGGTCAGTGTAGGTGATCGCCGCGATGAGATTATCCTGCCGTTCATCTAATAAATTTTCATCGCTGATTGTGCCGGGAGTGATAATGCGCACAATTTCGCGTTTCATCGGTCCTTTTTGTGTGGTGTCATCATTAACTTGTTCGCATATTGCGACCGATAAACCTAATTTGACTAATTTGGCAAGATAACGTTCCGCCGCGTGGTAGGGAACTCCGGCCATCGGAATGGGTTGTCCTCCCGATTGTCCGCGTTGGGTTAAGGTAATGTCTAAAAGTGGTGCAGCCTTTTGTGCATCGTCAAAAAACATTTCATAAAAATCGCCCATACGGTAAAATAATAGGGTATCGGGATACTCTTTTTTTATCGCCAAATATTGGCGGATCATGGGAGTATGCGTATTGGAATTATCCATTGCCGGACAGATGACTGCACATATGCGCTAAAAGCCCATGGACACCGCGTTCAATAATGGCAAACACGTGCTCAAAATTATTATTGTAGTAAGGATCAGGCACATCAAGTCCATTATCGCTGGGATCAAAATTGCGCAAGAGGTGAATGTGGCCCTTAAAATGCACTGGTTTGTGCTGCTCAATTGTGTGCAAATGAGTACGATCCATCGCCACAATATATGTGTATTGAGCGTAGTCGGATAATTGTAACTGTCGCGCACGTTGTGGGGAAATATCGTATCCGTGTGCTTTCATTGCCTGAATCGCTCGTGGATCGGGAGCGTGACCGATGTGATAATGTGAAGTGCCACACGAATCGACCTGCATACGATGGATGAGTTGTCGCTTGCGGAGTTCTGCTTCACAGATGCCTTGTGCGATCGGTGAACGACAAATATTCCCCAAACAAACAAATAAAATGGATGCGTGGTGAGACATGTCTTTTAGTATATACAGATCTTGACGCTCGAGAACTTCAGTGCACGTGGCGACAGAGGAAAACGGGGTGTTAATCTGTGTGATGCTGGCATATGAAATTTATCATTTCTAACGCACTATTTGCAACTTGAGCACCTTTATTCAGTCGATTGACATCGGCACGCTCTCGTGCTTGTGCTAAATTGTTGGTGACGAGTATGCCGGAAAGGATAGGGCACTTGGTGTTGAGTGTGGCCTGGGTGAGCCCCCAGTGGCAGGCCTGAGCGATATAGTTATAATGCGCAGTTTCGCCTTTTATGATCGCGGCAAAAGCGATCACGGCGTGATAATTGCCACTTTGTGCAATGGTTTGCACGGCTAATGGTAATTCAAATGCTCCTGGAACGGTCGATTCCATAATATGATCGCTTTTTATACCGTTGTGGAGTAAGTGCGAGATGCACGCATCACGCATGTGCTGGATAATATCGTCGTGCCAGCGTGTACAGACTATGGCAAGATGTAAATCCGCCGCCGTATCTTCTGGCAATTGATAAGGTTTTATTTCATCATGACTCATCGGGGTGCGTTTTCTATAATGGCTAAATATTTTTTTATTGCTTCAAATAGTCCGTATTCCAAAGCATCGGTGATCAATGCTTGTCCGATAGATACTTCTAATAATCCGGGTAATTGTATAATGGGTGAAAGATTGCTGCAGTTCAAATCGTGTCCCGCATTGAGCCCTAAATTGCACTCTTGTGCTCGGCGAGCAATGTGCTGGTAGTGCTGGAGCATAGCATCGACCGGTTGATTGTGCGCTGCAATTGTCGCGTAGGGGCCGGTATACAGTTCAATGCGCTCGGCACCTATTTCCGCCGCCCGCTCCACTTGTTTGATGTCGGCGTCTAAAAATAAACTGACGCGCGAACCTATGCGGTGTATTTCGGCAATAACCTCCACGAGTGCTGCGCAATCTTGGGTGAGATCAAAACCGTGATCGGAAGTTAATTGGTGAGGTGTATCGGGTACTAATGTGCATTGGTGTGGTGGAGCAGCGCGAATTAAAGACAAGAATCCTGGATAATCACTGACTCCGTTTTTTGTACTGGCACACGATTGAGCAAAAGGATTACCTTCAATATTGAGTTCCAATAAAGGATGTTGTCGGTTATGTGTGGTGATATGTTGGTGAAGGAGATGCACGTCATCTGCGTGAATATGTCGCTGATCCGAGCGCGGGTGAATGGTGACCCCATGCCCCCCTGCGCGTGCGATGATATCAACATAGTGTACGGGGTTGGGCACTGATCCACCGCGCGCATTGCGCAATAAAGCAATTTTATTAATATTGACGCTCAATTGCGTCATAATGCGCTACGTTACCGGATCGATTCAATAAGTATGGGCTCTCGTGGCACATTTTGGTGACCACCGACGTTAGTGGTTTCCACTTTAGCAATTTCATGGACCACATCCATTCCTGCGATTACCTTACCAAATACAGCATATCCGGGATTAGTTGGGGTTTTATCTAAAAATGAATTCTCTTTTAAGTTAATGAAGAATTGAGATGTTGCACTATCTGGTGCGGGTGTGCGTGCCATAGATAGAGTGCCGGCGGTGTTTTTCAGTCCATTGTAAGATTCATTTTTGATAGAAGGGAAAGGAATTTGTTTTTGTTGCATGTTGGGAAGCAACCCCCCGCCTTGAATGACAAAACCCGGGATGACGCGATGGAAGGTCGTGCCATCAAAAAATTGTTCATCGATATAGCGCTGAAAATTTTTTACAGTAATAGGGGCTTGTTCTGTAAATAATTCAACTTCTATTGTCCCCATAGATGTTTGAATAGTCGTAGTCATAGTTGTATTGTCGCTGCAGCTTGTGGTCAATGATAAGACGCAGGCAACGAGCCCGCACAAAAAATTATATTTGGGCATAAGTGTACTCCATATTGCAGTTAAATTCTGAAGATTTCATTATATTCTAAAGCGGTCAATTTACGAATAGTGCGCACGATATAGAATAGAGAGGCGATGACGATAATGGTGCATGGAAGGGCAATGACGGGGAAACTCAGTGCCATCATTTTTCCTAACTCAATGTTGTATGTTTCACTGCCTGGGGTACTGGTGACTATCCAACGGGTTAATATATAGTTGAGCACGGAAGATAAAAGAAATGACAAGGCGATCATCAGCGTGGCGCTTTTGAGGCACCCAGCAAACTGATCGGCAGTCCCATTCATTTTTAAGGCCGGTTCTACTTTATTGACACACATTATTCGCTCATTGTAAACCACTAAACGGATGAGCGGATAACGCGTTTTAATAGAAATTAAGGTCGCAATGCCGAGAACACCAGGAATGGCAGCCTCTTTGATCGCTAAATATTGGGGGTCTAGCGCCAATAAACTAATTCCACCCGTTAAGAGTACGCTCACCGTACCCACTAGGGCGAGCGGATGGAGTTTGTGGTGGCGCAAGAATTCCCACACGCTATATCCGACTGGAAACGCCAATGCAACGAGGAGCCCATACAAGGGGCCTAAATAATCTTCGCCACTCAATTGAAATAAAATAATGATCGGTATTGCGATATTAAATGCAATATCAAACAATGTCTGTAGCGGTGATGATTTTTTGTCATCGTCCATGTGTCCAATTATACAGGACTTCTCTCCTTCAATATGCTAGTTTGTTTGTGTATTGATTATAATATGCTCTTAAATTATCACTAGTACACTTAAATTATGGGGATAGCATATGATAACGATTGCAATTAATGGCTTTGGGCGTATTGGACGCAATATTTTACGCTCTTTATATGAAAGCTCGCTGCGTGATCAGATTAAAATTGTTGCAGTTAATGATAAGGGTGTTCTGCAACATACTGGCTACTTGTTGCAATATGACTCCATTCATGGGCGGCTTCCTTTACCGGTCGCCGTCAGCGATAATACGCTCAGCGTAGACGGCGATTCGATTGCATTATTCTGTGAAAAAGACCCAACAAAACTGCCGTGGGGAGATTTAGCGGTTGATTTGGTATTAGAGTGCACTGGCGTATTTCTTTCTCGTGAAGGGGCGACAAAACATATAGAGGCGGGAGCACAACGCGTCCTGCTCTCTGCCCCCAGCAAAAACTCAGATATTATGGTTGTTTATGGAGTCAATGATGATCAGCTACGCCCCGAACATCGTATTATATCTAATGCATCCTGTACGACTAATTGTCTCGCCCCGCTCGTTTTTATTTTTCATAAAACAGTGGGCATACAAAATGGGTTGATGACGACCATTCATGCGGCAACGAATGATCAATCTGTTGTGGACGTACATCATAAAGATCTCCGTCGCGGACGGTCGGCACTGTTGTCTATGATCCCGACAAGCACGGGAGCTGCGCGGGCTATTGGTGAAGTGATTCCCGATCTCAAAGGTAAATTGGATGGTTTGGCGGTGCGCGTACCCCTCGCGAATACTTCATTATTAGATTTCACTTTTCAAGCGAAACGAGAAACATCGGTGACAGAAATCAACGAGGTGGCGCGGGTGGCGGCGCAAGGTGACCTTTCCGGCATACTTCAAATAAATAGCGAACCATTAGTGTCGTGTGATTTTAATCATTGTAGTGCGTCAAGCATCTTTGATGAAACGCAGACGGCAGTGATTGACAATCAAGTGAAAGTATTGGCATGGTACGATAATGAATGGGGTTTTTCTCATCGCATGATTGATACCGCTCTCGCAATTGGTGCTTTGGATGGCTAACTCATTGTGTTGGGCATGTATATTACATTTATCGGTAATGGATACGGGCTCAATGGTATTCAATTGTGGTGTATAATAGACACCTTGGCAAGAATGACGCGGGGTGGAGCAGTCTGGTAGCTCGTCGGGCTCATAACCCGAAGGTCGTCGGTTCAAATCCGACCCCCGCAACCACTGGCGACGGATTATCGGGCTATTTTTAATAGTAATGTAGTAAAAACTAGGCGATAGGTGCCCACGGCTATTTTGTTGTCTGATGAAAAAGAGTGAGGAATGATGTGGACGCACCACAATATGAGCGCAGATTCAGAGCGTTTAATTGACAGTGTCGTCGCTGGACTCGGTTATCGTCTGTGGGGCATAGAATGCACAGGGCGAGGGGCTCAGCAAATATTGCGCATTTATATTGATAAACAGGAAGGAGTCAGCATAGAAGATTGTATGCGAGTCAATCGCCAAATGACGGCAATGCTGAATATGCGCACGGATGTGTTGGGTGATTATCGCCTGTTGGAGGTTTCTTCGCCTGGTGTGAATAGACGTTTATTCTCCCCAGAGCAGCTGAATGATTATTTAGGAGAGAAGGTTAAATTGTATTCAAACACTGCACTAAATGGACAGCATAATTTTACCGGAAGGTTAGCGGAAAAGACTACAGATGGGATTGGATTGGATATGAAAGGTGAAATATATCGTGTGCCATTTACAGCAATTAAACGCATACATCTTTGTGGTAATGTAAAAAATAAGTAAGTGATCAATTATGAAAGAGATATTACAAATTGCAACGACATTGTCTAATGAAAAAAATGTGCCATTAGAGGTAATTTATCAAGCAGTTGAAGATGCTTTAGCATTGGCAACACAGCGATACTACTATAAATATCAATACACAGACCGGCAGGTATCCAAGGCAACATCTACCCCCGTAGACATAGATATTGCAATTGATCGCACTACGGGCACTTATGAAACTTTTCGCCGTTGGTTGGTCGTTGCTGATGATGACGAAATAGAAGAGGGTATACACCTGACGACAGCCGAAGCCCATGAAAAAGATGCCGGTTTGTGTGTCGGTGATGTGTATCGCGAAAAAGTAGACAATATACCGTTTGGGCGCACCGAAACACAACTTGCCCGTCAGGTGTTAGTGCAAAAAATCAACGAAGCCGAACAAGCAAAAATTATAGCGGAATACGCACAGCGTCAAGGTAAATTGTTAAGCGGGATTGTGCAACGGGTCACACGCAATCATTTGATAGTGGACCTGGGAGATACCGAAGCTTTTTTGCCGCGCAGTGAACTCATTGGCAATGAAATATTTCGTGTGGGTAATCGTATTCGCGCTGTATTGCAAATGAGTGAACAAGAAGATAGACACCCGCAGTTATTATTGAGTCGCATCTGTAATGAAATGGTGAGTGAAATGTTTACAATTGAGGTGCCAGAAATTGCTGAACAGACTATTCAAATTCGCGGTGTGGCGCGCGATCCGGGATATCGCACTAAAATTGCAGTGAAAACAAATGATGGGCGATTAGATCCAGTCGGTGCGTGCATCGGTATGCGTGGTTCGCGCGTGCAAGCTATTTCAAATGAATTGGCGAGTGAACGCATTGACATTATATTGTGGGATGAAAACCCCGTGCAATTTGTCATCAATGCGCTCACCCCTGCTGAAGTGGATTCTATTGTCCTCAACGAAGAAACACATTCTATGGATGTGATTATTGCCGAAGATAATTTACCCACCGCAATTGGTCGTAACGGACAGAATGTGAAGTTGGCGATTGATTTAACCGGATGGACGATTCGCTTGATGGGTAAAGATGAAGCACAGGAAAAGAAAGATGTGGCACTTAATGTTGCGCGCGATAAATTAGTGGAATATTTACAGATTGAACAACCCATCGCACAATTATTAGTGAATAATGACATTCGTTCCATAGAAGAAATGCTTTATATTCCATTAGATGATATTACCGCCATTGAGGGCATTGATCGGCAATTGGCAGAGGAGTTACGCAGTAAAGCAGAAGATGCTTTGTTGCGTTTGGAATTTTCTGGCGAAGAGCAACCAGCAGATGATTTGTTGACTATGGAAGGGATGAGTATGGATGTTGCACATAAATTAGCGGCGCAAGGAGTAGTCACGCGTGCAGATCTGGCTGATCAGGCTATTGGAGATATGGATCTGACTCAGTTGGATTTAGATGAAGCCCAATTGGGACAGCTGATTATGACTGCCCGCAAAATATGGAATGAAGAGCAGCCTGCATAGCGTATATGCGTTAAAGTAGAAAAGAGCATGAATACCACCATAGCAAAACTCGCCAAGACGATTGGTATTAATCCAGATGATTTACTGGATACCATGCGCAAACATGATTTCCCTCATAAAGGCATCGACGACGAAGTCACTGAAAAAGATAAAAAGAAACTTTTGCTCGCTATGCGCAGGCAGCGGAGCGAAAATAAATCTACCGAGCAAGTTGTATTAAATCGGACGACTACCAGCAAACTTAAAGCCGCTGGCACGCACAAATCTATCCAGGTGGAAACTCGCAAACGTCATACCTACTCCTCTTTACCGCCATCGACAACTTCGCCACCTGATATTACACCACCACCAGAGAATGTGGCTGCACATGAAAAATCAAAAGCCAGTACGCAGAAATCTAAACGCGTCAAACCAACCGACCAACCTAAAAAGCAGGCCGCAACTGAACCGACTGCTCCGCCTGCCGAAAAGAAACCGATAACAAAAAGAACAGCCCAACCTCCGGTCAAAAAGGATACCGATGCACCGCCTAAACCGACAGCGGCCGAAATAACAACAAGTACAAAAAAAGAGGGAGACAAAAAACTAAAACGACCGCCGCCACCCGTTCCCAGCGATAAAAAACCAAAACCCAAAACGGGCAAGCGCTCCACTTATCGGAGCACCGATGACTATGGGGCAGGTGACTCATCGCATCGCACCTCGTGGAGTATGTATGCGCATGGAAATAATAATGTCGTCCAACCAGTGACGGCGGCATCAAAAACTAAACAAAACCCCATAGAAGTGCCATCCAAATTTGCACGCCATGCTTTTGTGCGCCCCACGGGGAAAGTGAGTAACGAAATTATCTTGCCGCCTACTATTATGGTTTCCGATTTAGCACAACTCTTGTCGGTGAAAACCAAGAAAATTGTTACATTGCTCACCAATTTAGGAGAAACAGTAGACGTTCATCAAAGCATTGAGGCAAAAATTGCTGCGGTCATTGTAGAGGAATTTGGTCACAAAGCTAAATTGCGCCCAGTTCCCACACCGGGAGAGGATATAGAAGCAGCATTGGAAAAAAACATGGCGGGAAAAGTTGCCGTGCCGCGTCCACCGGTGGTTGCTATTATGGGGCATGTGGATCACGGAAAAACATCACTTTTAGATAGTATTTGTCACCAAAATTTGACTGAGCAAGAAGCAGGTGGCATCACCCAAAGTATTGGTGCATATTTTATTCACACGGATAAAGGACAGATTACATTTTTAGATACCCCAGGACATCACTCATTTACTGCAATGCGCGCACGTGGCGCACAGGTCACCGATATTGTGGTGTTAGTTGTTGCCGCTGACGATGGGGTGATGCCGCAAACCGAAGAAGCCATACAACATATTCAAGCGGCGCAAGTTCCGATGATTGTGGCGGTGAATAAAATAGACAAACCAGACGCTGATCCAGAAAATATTCGTAAGCAAATGTCCGCAAAAAATATTGTGTGTGAAGAATGGGGCGGCGATGTGTTATTTGTCAACTTGTCCGCTAAAACAGGCGATGGCGTAGACGCTTTATTGGATGCCATCTTGCTGCAAGCCGAATTATTAGAATTAAAGGGGTACCAAGATGTCAGTGCACAAGGTGTCATCATTGAATCTGGGTTGGATACGCATAGGGGGCCTATTGTCAGCGCATTGGTTCAACAAGGATGCTTGAAAAAAGGTGATATGATTTTAGTCGGGCAGGAATATGGAAAAGTCCGTGCGTTACGCAACGATGTAGGCACAACAATAGATCGTGCTGGTTTGTCAATACCTGTTGAGATATTAGGATTGAATAATCCCCCAGTGGCAGGTGATCAATTTGTCGTGTTGAATGACGAGCAACAAGTGCGTAGAATAGCACAAAGTCGCAAAGACGCAGCAATACAAGCAGGGCGTAGCACAGCGCAGTTGTCAGTGGATGATATATTTCATAGTGAGGCTGCCGACAAAAAACGCAAGATGAATATACTTTTGCGCACAGACAATCGCGGATCTGTGGAAGCGATCCAACAATCTTTGACCCAAATGAATACCGAAGAAGCCGCCGTAGATATAGTGTTGTCCGGCGTAGGCGCCATCACTGAATCGGACATTCAACTAGCGACAACAATGAATGCCCTGGTCATCGGATTTAATGTGCAACCGGATACTGCGGCGAATAAATTAGCGATAAAGCATAAAGTAGAAGTTGCGCACTACAATTTAATTTATGAATTATTAGAGAGTGTGCAAGAAAAACTAATCGGGATAACCCCCGTCAAAAAGAAAGAACTGTTATTAGGAATTGCCGAAGTGCGTGAGGTATTTCGTTCATCTTCGTTTGGCGCTATTGCCGGTTGCTTTGTCCGTGAAGGAAGTATTCTGAAAAATAAATTGGCACGCGTGCGTCGCGACGACAAAATTGTTTTCGATGGTGAGTTGGAATCATTGCGTCAATTTAAGGCGGATGTCAATAATGTGAGCAGTGGTAAGGAATGTGGCATTGGGATGAAAAAATATACGGATATAATGGTAGGAGATCATATAGAAATTTACGAAATGGTGGAACAAAAAATTCGCTAATTTTTTCTATGCCTGCAGAATACGATCGCGTGACACGTTTAGCGGATCGCTTGGTTCGTGAACTCAATATTTTATTGTGTCATAAATTGCGCAATCCAAAATTAACTGGAGTCAGTGTTGTCGGCGTACGCTTGAGCCGTGATTGTGCGACTGCCACAGTTTATGTTAATTATTTTACACCGCAGCATTTAGATGCGCACCCATCGGCGGACGAACCCGCACAGATTATTCGCTGTATACAACGAGCGGGCGGGTTCTTGCGTAAATGCTTGGCACATAACTTGAATATGCGCGTCACCCCAAAATTGCGTTTTATTTACGATCCGCACGCAATAAATCGGTATCGTTTATTTAATTCATGAATAAACTGCCAGTTGATTGATATTCTCTCCGATTCCGTATTTCTCAACGCATAGTGCCTATGAATCGCCGTACCGTGGATGGAATTTTAGTGTTGAATAAACCGCAAGGGATGGGGTCCAATCAAGCATTACAAAGGGTTAAAAAAATATTCTCTGCAACTAAAGCGGGGCATACAGGAAATTTAGACCCCTTAGCGACTGGAGTGTTGCCCTTGTGTTTTGGCAAAGCGACTAAATTGGTGCAATATGTGCTCAATGCTGATAAGCAATATCGCTGTGTCTTTCAACTGGGGACCACAACGACTACAGGAGATATTGATGGCACCATTGTTGAGCAACGCGACTATTCACAAGTCACCTTGCCACAATTACGCAAGGTATTGCGCAATTTTATTGGCGACATTCGGCAGATCCCCCCCATGTATTCAGCAATCAAGTATCGCGGACAACCTTTATATAAATTAGCACGACAAGGTATTACCGTTGAGCGCCCGATGCGCACCGTCACCATCTACGATATCGCGTTGGTTGATTTTGCTGTGCCCGCATCTGGGCAGATTACCGTGGATATCAAATGCAGTAAGGGGACCTATATTCGCACCCTTGCTGAAGACATTGGCACGACATTATCTTGCGGCGGCTGTGTTTTACGCCTTCATCGGACTATGGCTGGTAATTATAGCGATGAGCAGAGCATTACAATGCAACAATTGACCGACTTAAGCGCTAATAATGCGCTGTCTTTATTAGATAAATTACTTCTACCGATGAGTAGTGCGGTATCTCATTTACCGCGCATTACTTTAGAGAATACAAATAGCTATTATTTTTGCCGCGGGCAAGCGATACAATACCCATATTGTCCTTGGCGTTGGGTGACCGTCTTCACGCCAAATGATCGTTTTATCGGAGTCGGTGAAGTGCTGGAAGGCAATAAATTAACCCCCCGGCGAGTATTTTCTTAATGGCACCGCTTAAAAAGAGTGCGACATTAGAGCAATATGAGGCGGATGGAAACTCAATAAAAAATGATATGTTGAACCGAGTAAGTTGATGGCGGAAATAAATGTGACCAATTGGAATGCCCCTATCACTTTTATTGGTGCGGGAAATATAGCGCAGGCCGTTCTCGGCGGGTTATTGCGTGCAGGAATAGATGAGCACTATTTTCGTATAGTCGCTACGCGCCAGCGTATGCTACCCTGTGCTATGACTCAGTTGCCGGTGACGACCGACTATGTTTCGGCGGTCACAGATGCACACTATATCGTTTTGGCAGTCAAGCCAGCGCTCGCCCATACAGTAGCCTCTCGTGTTGCGTCTGTATTATCATCGACACACAACACTCCTCCAGTAGTCATTTCATTCATCGCAGGGATCACTTTAAGTCAATTGCAAGAATGGTTGCCTCTACCCACTGCGTTGGTGCGCGTGATGCCGAATATTGCGGCACAAATATGCCAATCGACCTCTGTGGTGATGGCGAATAATGTGTTAGATGAACGGAAAAAACAGCACCTAGAAACACTATTGAGTGCGATTGGTCGGTCGTATTGGGTATCCGATGAAATGCAGGTTGATTTAGCGACTGCTTTATCGGGTAGCGGCCCAGCATATTTTTTTTGGTTAGCAGAAGTTTTACGTGACGCTGCTGTCGCCAATGGGTTACCCCATTCGTTAGCGGAACAGTTGATTGTGCAAACCGTTTTTGGCGCCGCTACATTGGCGCGCAATAGCGAGATGGATCTCGGCACTTTACGCCGTAACGTCACTTCTGTGCGTGGAACGACCGAGCACGCAATACAGTATTTAGAGGAAGGCAATGGGCGCAATCTATTTGCCGAGGCATTGACCCGCGCTTACCGTCGCGCCCGCCAATTCTCTACATCATAATGGCAACTGATATTTTTTTAGTGTTAATTGAGGTTGTGGGAGGAGTGCTCCTACTGGCTCTCTTGATGCACTTTCTGTTGCAACTGGCGGGTGCGGATAGTACAAATCCCATTGCCCAATCTATTCTGCGCTTCACCCATCCTATTCTGCGTCCTTTGCAGGTCATTTTACCCGATCTTTTTAATATTAATTTGAGTGCTTTGCTGGCGGCAATCCTTGTTGAAGGACTAGTGGCTATGCTCATTGCTCCTGTATTTAATATGACCGCACCACTTGGCACTATTTTTATTTGGTCCTGTTTAGGGGTCGCTTCGGTGATATTAGAAATTTACTTTTTTGCCATGTTGATTGTCATTGTGAGTAGTTGGCTATTACCGGGACATCGACACCCCGCATTACTTTTAGTTGCGCAATTGACCGCACCCATATTCAATCAATGCCGTCGACTCATCCCTTCCTTTGGCGCTTTAGATTTTTCCCCTATATTGGGGTTTGTTTGCATCTACATCTTGCGTATCATTTTGAATCATTTAGCAATGGCGAGTAGTTTGCCGGGTATAATGATGATAGGGTTTAGCTGATGGTACAAGTGATATATCCTGGAACATTTGATCCGGTTACTAATGGACATGTCAATATTGTAGAGCGCGCAGCTGCTTTATTTGATCAAGTGGTGATTGCGGTCGCGCGCAACGAAAAAAAAATGCCCTTGTTCAATTTGGATGAGCGGATCGCCTTGCTTGAGCAATCGTTGCGTCATTTAACACATATTAAAGTGGTCGGCTTGCAAATGCTCCTCACCCATTTTATGCGTGAGAATGGGATCTATACCGTGCTCCGTGGTTTGAGAGTGGTGTCGGATTTTGAATACGAATTTCAATTATCCAATATGAATAAGGCAATTGAACCCAAAATGGAAACTATTTTTCTCCCCACCGATGAAAAACATGGCTATATCTCTTCATCGTTAGTAAAAGAAATTGCTTCTTTACAGGGCGATACTCACACTTTTGTGCCGCCAGCGGTCAGCCGCGCATTGCGCGCAAAATACCCCGCATAGATCGCGATGGCGCTGAAAATCACCGATCAATGTATCAACTGTGATGTCTGCCAGCCGGTTTGTCCTAATCATGCCATTGATATGGGTGAAACGCACTATCGCATTGATCCCAATTTATGTACGGAGTGTGTCGGGCATTTTGACGAACCGCAATGCCGTATGCTGTGCCCAGTGGATTGTATTCCTCAAGATCCACAATACCATGAGACGCCCGCCGAACTATTGCTCAAGATGCATGCTTTATCTAAAAAGCACGCTGTTTAAGAGCTTGCACAAATAACCTGTTGGCGATGATGAGTCGGTGGGGGAATGTCCATCGCAATGCATTCACCGCGCAAAGAGTGGGGCATTGACTGGGTAATACGTATACTCGCAAACCGCCCGCGGCAATTACGGGAAGAGGCAAAATGGACGACCCGATTATTAGATGTCCGCCCGGTCCATTGTTGTGCATTGCGTGCTGATCGCCCAGTCACTAAAACCGATTGAATGCTGCCAACCATCCGCCGACTAATATTCTGCGCTTGTTCTTGTAAGGTGTTTTGTAGTAGTTGTAGGCGTTCTTTTTTAATTTTGTGCGGGGTCTCATCTGACATTTCTGCTGCCGGAGTTCCGGGCCGTGGACTATAAAGAAAACTAAATGAAAAATCAAACTTTATTTCTTTGACCAGATCCATCGTTTGGGCAAAGTCCTGCTCGGTTTCGCCGGGAAAGCCGATAATAAAATCGGATGATAAACTGATATTCGGTAGTGCCGAATAAAGTTGTTGCACAATATTTTTATAATCTTGCACACAATAACCCCGTTTCATGCGCGTCAAAATAGCGTCCGATCCACTTTGCACCGGCAAGTGAATGTGTTCGGCCAATTTGGGTAATTCACGGTGTGCATCAATCAGTGCAGATGAAAATTGTGCAGGGTGTGAGGTGGTATAACGAATGCGTTGTATACCATTCACTTCACAGAGGATATATAAAAGATCGGCAAAATCAATCGTGTGCTTGTGGCGATCGGTTGCCATATAGGCGTTGACATTTTGCCCGAGCAGGGTAATTTCCCGCACGCCACGCTGACATAATTGCTCAACTTCTTCTACAATTTTCTCGGGTGGACGACTCAATTCTTCACCGCGCGTGTAGGGAACAATACAAAATGAACAGTATTGACTACACCCCTCCATAATGGATATTTGTGCATTGGGTCCATCTTCTTGTGATGGAGGTAGCAGATCAAACTTTTCTAATTCATTAAAGCTAGTATCGATTACTGGTGAAAAAGACAGCTTTTGCCTATTGTGGTAAACGCGATCAATCATCTGCGGTAGGCGGTGGAGAGTTTGCGGACCGAAAATGATATCCACAAAATTGGCGCGCTGATAAATTGCCTCCCCTTCTTGGCTCGCTACACAACCACCGACACCGATCATCATTGAAGGCTTTTGTTTTTTGAGTACACGCCACCGACCGAGTTGATCAAATACTTTTTCTTGCGCTTTTTCACGGATGGAGCAGGTATTGAGTAGAAGCAAGTCTGCTTGGTATGGGTCATAGGTCTCGTCCATACAATGGTGACTTTGTGCCAGTAAGTCACGCATACGCGTTGAATCGTAATCGTTCATCTGACAACCATGTGTGTGAATGTAGACCTTAGGCATAGGAGCACAGAGTATTATAAACGATTAGGCGCCGGTTTTGTTGCGCTGTAACTGCATTAAATACTCGCGAGTAATAGTCGCAATGTTTTTATGTTGATATTGCATAACGTAACGCGGGTGCGGGAGAGGGATCACCCGATCAAAAGTTGGATGCTGGGTATTCCAGCGGGTGAGGAATTTGTAGTTTTGCCCCTGTCCCAATACATAGACGGTTGAACAGTGTATCGGCATTTGACAATAGTAATCAATTGCATAAGCGATGAGCGGCGACAAAGCATCGCTCAAAGTCCGGTGGTCGTAGTAATTTGCATTGATCCAATTGCCCTTACTATTCTGCTGTAATAATCCGAGAGGAGAAGGCGAATTAATGTAAAAATCGGCATAAAATTTTTCTGTTCCACCGTATTGATGCATTAACTGACTCATAAACTCTGCGGAGACTTCATAGGTGCGAATATCTTGTGGATCAATACCGATTTCGCGCATTCTTTTCGTGTCGGTAAAAGGAATACCCGTCACCCCCGCGCCGTGACGTCCGGGATTGATGCCTAAAATTAAATGGCGTTTCTTATTATCGGAGTAAAACTGACGGTAAAACACAGCACTGAGATCAAGTGCTTTACCGGTGGCAAATGGGTTCATTAAGCGATACTGTGGCGGTAATTGTAAATCTAACTTTTGCTCAATACCGATGAGCGAACGGTTAAATTGAAGAGCGGCAGCGGCAAAGGTAGAGTGCGTCATTGGTCCTATAGTGTTATGGTTATACTGTCTTCTATAGATGACTATTCAGGCGCTCGGCAATGAGGGTATCTATACTTTCTTTATTCGCTAATGTAGAGGTGTCGCCTAAATCGGTATAGTTGTTGCTGGCAATGTGCCGTAAAATGCGGCGCATAATTTTTCCCGACCGTGTTTTGGGCAATGACGTCGCCCACTGAATGTAATCAGGGGTCGCAAAAGCGCCAATAGTATCTCTCACTTGCTGAATCAATGCACTGCGCAAATCATCATCGGGAATGACATCAATAACGGGTGTGACGTAACAGTAAATTCCTTCACCTTTAGTATGGTGTGGATAACCGACTACCGCAGATTCAGCAACCGATGGGTGGGCGACGAGTGCGCTCTCAATTTCTGCAGTGCCGATACGATGTCCCGCCACATTGATCACATCGTCTATACGTCCAGTGAGCCAATAGTAACCATCTTCATCTCGACGCGCTCCATCACCGGTAAAGTACATTCCGTCAAAAGTAGAAAAATAAGTGTCAATAAAACGCTGGTGATTACCGTAGATAGTGCGCATTTGACCGGGCCAACTATCGGTGATGACTAAATTGCCACTTGCGGTGCCGCTTAAAACGGCACCGCGATCATTAACAATGGCTGGCTGGATGCCAAAAAATGGACGAGTGGCTGATCCCGGTTTCAGATCGGTTGCCCCGGGCAAAGGCGTGATTAAAATACCGCCGGTTTCAGTTTGCCACCATGTATCCACGATTGGACATGTCGCATTGCCGACCACTTGATAATACCATTCCCACGCTTGTGGATTAATGGGTTCTCCCACCGTTCCTAACAAACGCAAACTGCTCCTTGAAGTCGCTTGCACGGGGGCGTCGCCTTCGCGCATCAAAGTGCGAATAAGAGTAGGGGCGGTATAGCATATGGTGACTTGATGTGTATCGCATACTTGCCATATACGGCGTGCATCGGGATAAGTGGGCACACTAGCAAACATAAGCGTGGTCGCCCCATTGGCTAAGGGACCATAAATAAGGTAACTATGTCCAGTAATCCAGCCGACATCTGCTGTGCACCAATAAATGTCGCCTTCTTGATAATCAAATACGTATTGGTGGGTGAGTGCGGCGTAAACTAAATAGCCACCACAGGTATGTAAAACACCTTTCGGTTTGCCTGTCGAGCCAGAAGTGTAGAGAATAAAGAGCGGATCTTCGGCGTTCATCTCTACTGCAGGGCAATCGGTCGCCAAAGAGGGTTTTAATGTGCTATAGTTGATATCCCTTCCCTCTACCCAATTGATCTGTGCATCGTTATGGGGGACAACCAATACTTTTTCCACAAGAGGTAACGAAGAGAGTGCATGGTCTACATTCTCTTTGAGGGGAATAGTTTTGCCGCCGCGCACGCCTTCATCGGCGGTGACCAGCCAGCGTGATTGACAGTCACTAATGCGCTCGGATAATGCGGTGGGTGAGAATCCACCAAATACGACTGAATGGATCGCACCGATACGCGCACAAGCGAGCATAGCGTAAGCAGCCTCGGGAATCATAGGCATATAGATGGTGACACAATCGCCTTTTTGTACGCCGAGTGATTGCAGGGCATTGGCAAATTGGCACACTTCACGATGAAGCTGGCGGTAAGAAATATGTATGTGTTGACCGGGTTCATCGCCCTCCCAGATGATAGCGGTGTGTTCGCTTTTCGTCGCTAAATGACGGTCAATGCAATTTGCGCAGACATTGAGTGTGCCATCTGCATACCAGCGAATATGCAAATCATCGCGTGCGTAACTGACTCGTTTAACCTGCTCTGCTGTGTAAGGTTTTATCCAATCAATGCGGCGTCCTTGTTGTGCCCAAAATTCTTCATTGTGCGTAATGGATTGGTGATAGAGATCGGCATATTGTTTGCGGTCAATCAAATATGTGCCTCGTGCGTTGCGGAGTGTTGCCATAGTGGTATTTTACCTTAAGGGAGTCATGATGATGTATACATTGCCGACCATCAGTTACAAACATTCTAGGAGGAAAATACACGACAGATAATTTACTCTCGTATGAATGGATTACAATAAGGCACACACATGGGATTTGGGCAATGAAAGTATTTATGCTAGACAATTACGATTCTTTTACCTATAATTTGGTGCATTATTTACAGCAATTAAATGCGCAAGTAGAAGTGCATCGCAATGACGAAATCAGTATTGAGCAAATTGTCACACTCAACCCGGAACGCATTGTCATCTCCCCCGGTCCAGGTATCCCAGAAAATTCAGGAATCGCAATGGACTTGGTGCGCCATTTTGCTCCCACCATACCGATATTAGGGGTATGTTTGGGGCATCAATGTATTGCTCGCGTTTTTGGTGGTGAAGTTGTGCGCGCCCGCCGAATTATGCATGGTAAAGTTTCTCGCATCACGCATGATGGAAAAAAAATCTATCGCAATATTGCGTGCCCTTTTACAGCTACCCGCTACCATTCCCTCATTGTTCAAAAGGAAACATTGCCAGATTGTTTACAAACGACGGCATGGAGCTTAAACGAACAGGGAGAACGGGATGAGATTATGGGCATTCGTCACAATCAATACAATGTGGAAGGAATGCAATTTCATCCTGAAGCGGTCATGAGCGAACACGGGCATGCTTTGTTGCAGAATTTTATTGCCCCAGATCGCTTATCAATTCAATGAATATACAACAGTCTATTCAGCATTTTGTTACTGGACATGATTTAACAGCGGAAGAAGTTGCGACTGTTTTTCATCAAGTTATGGAAGAAGGGCAGATTATGCCGAGTCAGTTAGCGGCTCTACTGATTGCATGGCGTATGAAAGGGGAAACAGTGGATGAATTGGTGAGTGCGGTGCAGGTATTACGGAGTCTCGCTCGATCGGTACCTCTTAATGTGCCGCATTTAGTCGATAATTGTGGGACTGGGGGCGATGATGGCGGTCTTTTCAATGTGTCCACTGCGGCGGCAATAGTCTCCGCCGCAGGTGGAGCGCATGTCGCCAAACACGGCAACCGTGCGGTGAGCAGCGTGACCGGCAGTGCTGATGTGCTGAGGGCACTCAAAATTGCCATTGATTGTCATCCCGATGTGGTGGTGCGCTCGGTGCAAGAGATTGGTATAGGTTTTATGTTTGCGCCAATTTACCACCCAGCTATGAAACACGTTGCTCCTGTGCGCCGCGAAATCGGAGTGCGTACTCTATTTAACCTTCTCGGCCCTTTACTCAATCCGGCAGCAGTGCCATGTCAATTGTTAGGCGTCTATGATCGCCGGTGGTGTCGCCCGTTAGCTGAAATTTTGCAGCGCGTGCAGAGCAAAAAAGTAATGGTCGTCCATTCTGCCGATGGATTGGATGAAATTAGCCTGAGTGCACAGACATTTGTGGTGGAATTAAAGGATGGCGTTATTACAGAATATGTCATTCACCCGAATGATTTTGCATTGAGTACTCACGATAGAGATGAATTAACAGTGCACAATCTTGATGAGAGTGTGGCAATGTTCCACCGCGCTTTACGCGAAGAAGATTCTGCCCCTGGGCGCATGGTATCACTCAATGCTGGAGCAGTTTTATATGTAAGTGGTATCACCAACACTCTACAACAGGGTGTGGCGATGAGCCATGACCTCATTGCTTCAGGCCAAGCGCGGGAAAAACTCAAAGAATGGATTAATTTTAGTGCCTTATTGTCCGCAGATGCTTGAACAGATCATTGCCCATAAGCGGAGTGAAATAGAACAGCTTAAAAATCAAAAGCCCCTCCTCACCCTCAAAGCGCAATGCATAGATTTACCGCCATGTCGCGGTTTTGTTGCTGCCGTTTGTCGGGAGAGCAAACAAAATGTGGCGGTCATTGCTGAGCTGAAAAAAGGTTCTCCGAGCTGCGGCATCATATGCGCCGATTATCATCCGCAGGCTATTGCCTCTTATTATGCGCAAGGCGGTGCGACTTGTTTGTCGGTGCTCACCGATAAACAATTTTTTTACGGCGATGAAGCACACCTGCGGGAAGTGCATTCAACCTGTCATTTACCAATTTTGCGCAAAGATTTTATCATTGACCCTTATCAGCTATATGAAACGCGTGCAATGGGTGCCGATTGTGCTCTGTTAATTGCGGCGATATTACCGGGAGATTTATTGCCGGCTATGGTGGCGATAGCGCGTGAAATTGATTTGGATATTATCATTGAAGTGCATTGTGCAGATGAGTTAGCGGCGGCATTGGAAACCGAAACACTCTTAATCGGCATCAATAATCGCAATTTGCATACTTTTAAGACCGATATTGCGACTACGCTGTCCTTATCTAAAAGCATTCCTGCCGATAGGGTTGCTATCTGTGAAAGTGGAGTGAATAGTGCGCAGATTGTGCAACAAATGTATGCCCATAATGTGCGCGCATTTCTAGTTGGGGAAGCATTAATGCGCACCGAACGCCCCGACAAACGATTACAAGAATTGTTTTTTACACAATCTAATCATAGTGAAGGAGGAGAGTATGGGTGAGACAATGCAGGTGAATATTAATTGGGAGCAAGAAGTCACTTTTTGTGGAGAAACCGACAAGGGCCATAGCGTACGGATGGATGGTCCAATAGATCATGGCGGGCGCGATCGCGGTGCGCGCCCGATGGAGGTGCTTTTAATGGGCATGGGCGGATGTGCGGCGTATGATGTGGTGACTATCTTGAGCAAGGCACGGCAAAAAATGGTTCTCTGCCGGATGCAGATTAAAGCGACACGCACTGATACTGTTCCGTCAGTATTTGAAAATATTCATTTGCATTTTCAAGTGCGGGGAGATGACTTATCTGAAACCCACGTCGCCCGAGCAGTTCGCCTATCGGCAGAAAAATATTGTTCGGCAGCGGCGATGTTGCGCCGTGGGGGTGTTCAAATTGCACATTCATACGAAATGGTCGCAGAATGACACGACCAGCGCATTTGATTGGCTTAGCACACGTCGCATTGCGTATTCCCGACCATTGCTTTTCTCAAACTGTAGAATTTTATACCCATTTAGTGGGTATGACTGTGGATTGGTCTCCCGATGAAGATAATGTTTATTTGACCAACGGAACGGATAACTTAGCTTTACATCGTCATATGATGGGTCAAGAATCTAATGCTCGTTTAGATCATATTGGCTTTATCCTTGACAGCATGCACGCCGTTGATCGCTGGCATGATTTTTTGTCTGCTCAAGGAGTGCCTATTGTCCATCCGCCATGCACCCACCGCGATCGCTCCCGCAGTTTCTATTGCCGCGATCCAGCAGCAATTTTAGTGCAGTTTATGTGCCTTCCGTCAGCGCCAACACAACCGAATTAGATGTAATAACTCAACCCGGTCATGACTCGGGAAGAAACCATCATCGCATGTTTGACAGGGGCGGGGAATGGCATTCCGCCAATGTTCAACGCTTCCGTTCCATGTGCGCGTTCATCCTCAATCATTTGCTGCACAATGGCACGGCTTTTTTGGTCATTGGCGGGAAGCAGTGCGTCGTGTTTTTGCAAATGCGTGCATACATTTTCTTCAGTTGCGGCGAGGAAGCCGAGATTAATTTTATCGCCGGCACGTCCCATTCCCCACCCGATGCCAAATGATAGTGAATACCATAGCGGGTTGAGCAGGCTAGATGTCGTGCCGAGCTGAGTGATCCGTTGCTCACACCACGCGAGGTGATCGTTTTCTTCCCGTGCGGCGCATACCATAAACCGCCGAATAGCGGGATCTTTTGCCGCAAGGGCTTGCCCTTCGTAGAGGGCTTGTGCACATATTTCGCCCGCATGATTGATGCGCATCAAAGCACCCGCGTGGCGTTTTTCATGCGGCAGTAAATCATCAGCTGGAGCATTTTCAGCAGGTGATGGACGTTCGGCTTGTGCTCCATGTGCTAAAGTATTTAACATACGCCCCGCATGCATGAGCACACGGTCTAATGTCGAAAGCGATCGTTCATTCATAGGTGGGTATTGCTATAGCAATTATACTTTTACGCAATACGAGATAGTATAATATAACCATTGCATAATTGGCAACCGAGGAGAATACAATGAGTATGAATAATCGTCCATTGAGTGGCTTTTTTTTGAGTGTAGGCGCAATGATATTAGCAAACTGTGCATCTCCGCCATCCCCATCCCCATCCGTTGCCCCAATAGATTGTGCTTTTCCGGGCACCAACACTCCCGCCCCCGCATGGATTTGTGATGAAAAAATCTCTGGAGTGGGAATTTCTGCGGTAGGAGTTGCTGAGAAATCTGCCGCAGGTTTAAGTTTTATGAAAGACATTGCTGCCGCCGATGCACGCGGTAAGTTAGCCACGCGCTTGAAAACAGAAGTCGAGCAAATGATCAAAAATTATGTCGGCACCACTGGTGTGGGCAATACAGAAACAGTTGATCGTTTATCGGAATCGATCACGCGCACTATTGCGAAGGAAAACCTGATCGGTTCGCACATTATCAAAAGCCTTGTTGGTCCACATGGGAGAATATATGTATTAATCGGTATGAACCCTGAGGCGAGGAAACAGGCGTTACAAAATTCAGTGAAAAGCAGCTACGACAATGAGCGTGCGTTATGGCAACGCTTTCGCGGGGATAAAGCATTTGAAGAATTGCAGGAGCAAGTAGATAAACAAGTGCCACCCAATTAGATTTTGTCTTTAGCCCATCCACGATAACAATGGCGGACACCCATTGAATAGGTGTCATTGCGGTCATATGAAAATCATCCGCGCACTCTTATTTGATTTAGACGGTACTTTAGTGGATACTGCACCAGAATTTCAGAGCGCAGTGCGTGACTTTTGTACGGCAAATGGGTATACCATCCCCGATGCTACGATCATTCGTAAAAATGTATCCCAAGGTGCGCGCGCATTAGTTAAAATGATCTGTGGAGATTTTATCCCTTTAGCAGAGTTAGAGCGTAAACGCCAACAATTACTTGCGTGCTATAACCAGCACTATATCAATAGCCGTCCGTTTAATGGTATCACTCAATTATTACAAAACTTGGATGGACACGCATTGCATTGGGGAATTATTACGAATAAACCATTGATTTATGCCGACCCCCTCCTCAATGCTTTATCGTGGTCGCCGGACATTCTCGTTTGCCCTGAACATGTGCAGCACACTAAACCCCACCCCGAAGGTGTTTATTGGGCATGTGAGAAAATAGGGTGCACGCCTACCGAAGCCATTGTTATCGGTGATCATTCGCGAGATATCTCGGCGGGCAACAGTGCGGGAAGTCATACGGTTGCTGTTACTTACGGATATGGTGACGATAGTGCTCCACAGCATTGGTCTGCTGACCGTATCATCCATCAGGTGGATGAAATATGGGAAACTTGTTTAGATATTGATCTCGGCATTGAAAATCCCACCTGACCATTACATTCCTCACCCTAAACTCCTTGCCGCACACAATATTTTAATTACGTGGGCGAGTCGCGGTATTGGGCGCGCTGTAGCAATTCACTTTGCCGAATATGGTGCCCACACGATCATTAGCGGGCGCGATGTATCGGAGTTAGAGAAAACGTATGATACCATTGTCGCCGCTGGTGGCCCCACCCCTATGATTGCCCCTTTTGATCTGCAGAGTGAAAATGAAAACGATTACGCTCGTTTTGCTCAACTTCTATCTGAGCACTACCCTCAATTAAACGGTGTATTACATAATGCTGCTTTTTTGGGCGATTTATCTCCAATTGCCGATGTAACATTAAGCGATTGGCGTACCGCATTACAAGTGAATGTCAGTGCAGTCTTTTTGCTCACTCGATCGCTATTACCCCTTATGCAAGCGGCGGAATACGGGTCCATGATATTGTCTGCGGATTGTGTTGGGCGACATCCACAGGCGTATTGGGGCGGTTATGCTGTTTCAAAATGTGCCCTTGAAGGGCTCATGGCGGTGTTAGCTGATGAATTGGAGTGCATGAGTATTCGGGTCAATAGTATTGATCCGGGTGCGGTGCAGACCGATATGCGCCGCAAAGCTTACCCGGGCGAAGCGCCCGATCAAACTCCGCCACCCGCTAGAGTGGTGAATGCGTATCTTTACTTAATGAGTGCTGATAGCCGCCACTGTACCGGACATAAATGTACTGTGCACAATAGTGCAAATAATGAGGTTTAATTTGGAGAAGTGGGCGTGCTCGTTGCAGTGGGCGTGTCAGATGCGGGGTTTACCCCAGTCTCCATGGATTTTTCGTATGTTTCAATGGCTAGGACGAGTTGTTCGCGCTGCGGTAAACCGGGCTCCATTTCGAGTGCATCTTTGAACAGGGCAACCCCTTCGGCTGGTTGCTGTAATTCTTGATAAAGGAGAATCCCTAAATTGACTTTTGTTTTTGCCGAATGCGGGCGCATTTTGACTAATTTCCGCAACAATTTCTCCGCTTTTCTATACTGCTTGGCATAACTATACGCTAAAGCAGTGTTATTGAGGGTATGGATGAGGTGGGGGTAGCTGTTAAGTACGCCTTCAAATGCTTCCACCGCTTCGGGCAATTCGTCGCGCCGCATATGCCCCATAGCGACAAAATTGAGCATGCGATCGCGCATCGGGGATAGCTCGTGGGAGCGTTTCCCAGCGAGGAGCATTTCATAAGCCGCATTTTTTTGTGAATTGATGGTGGCTTTACGAAATTCTACTTCCGAATCAAACCACCGGATATGTACAGTTAACGCCCATATAGATAAAACGGCACATATTGCGCTGCCGGTTAATAGTATCGCCCGCTTCATTCCTTCTGCTGATTTAGGGGGCAATTTGAATAGCCGCCGAAATGTCTCTGCCGACACAGAAGATAGTATCGCAGTATCGCGTTCACGCGCATTGAATACCGCAATGATCCCGATATAGACGCAGAGTAAGAAAATGGGGACGGGTTGCTGGAAAGGAAAGCTAAAAATAGCATCAAATGATATGCCCACTATTGCTAATGATACCCCTAATAGAATTTCTCGGTTACTGGTATCCACATTTTTGATTAAACGCAAGGTATTGTTGCCAAGACTAATCGCCAAACCGATTAATATCACTATACCAATCCAACCTAATTCGGCGCCAATTTCTAAATAATCATTATGCGTATTAATATGTTGTACCGCTTCGCTCATTTCATGGTCTATCAATACTTTGGTATGATAGAGGGGGTATTCGACAACCCAATTACCGACACCGACACCAAAAGGGTGTTCCCAAATCATGGCTAAGGTATTTGCCCATATTGAGATGCGGTGGATGCCTGTGCCGTCAAATTTGACTTGACCAGCAGTGGTTTGGGCAATTTCACCGACCTGAAGAAAAAACCAATGAAAACCATCGGAAGTTAAATGGGCAAAGAAGAGAACCAATATAGATACTACAATCACTATAGGTAACTTTATTCCTTCGCGTAAGAAATTGCGTTTGAGCACCAGCGCACTGTAAATGAGGAAGGCGAGTAATAAAGTAAATTCTAAGGCAATGGATAGCCACGCCGCCCGGGTGCGTGTATAGATAATAAATAGCAGGATCGCTCCCGAGGTCAAACCGTATACCCATTCTTGTATCGGCGTGCGCGCACGTAAAAAAAGCGCAACTCCCAAAGGCCAAGTCAAAAGCCCGTATTGGGCGGCCATATTTTTATTGTTGAAAGTTGCCGATGGGGCGGCGTATTGATCCACCCAGTTGACATTAAATAACCATTGTGCAATGCCGAGCGATCCTAATACCACCCCACTCCAAAATATAAATTCTACTACCCAGTTTAAGTGATGGCGTTTGTTGACGGCAAGCATAATCAACAAAAACCCGCCGACCGCCGCTGCCCAGTCTAAAAATTTGACCACGGCTTCGTATAAATTGTGCGCCCAACTTATAGAAATTGCCGACCATACAATGAGCGAGGCCAAAAGAAATAAATAGCGATCCTTAGGGATAACGATACCTTTGCCCCACGATTGTAGGACGAAGAGCACTGCCAGCATCGCCGGCACACCGACCTGTAAATATGCCGACATATGTAAATCGGGAGAATATCCGTATTTATGTCCATACGGGGCAACAATTGCTGGTAGTGCGACAAACAATGCTAAGAGAATAATGTACCAATCGGGTAGAGTGTTGCCCACCATGCTAAGATGCATGGTCCGCCCTAGCGTCTTAGGCGCCGTATTCGCGGGAGCGGCAGACGGGCTTGTCTTATCGGCGGTTTTGGTTACTGGAACAGGTGGTATCCATTTATCCCGCTGTCCTTTTTTCTTTTTTTTAGACATGGTTGCGCTTATTCTATAACCGGTAATATTTCATAATAGGTACTGGTAGGAATTAAAATATGATGATTATTATAATTGAAAAATGTTTACTCGCAACCCGTTGAGCCAATTATTATTGTGGAGTGATTTTCTCGCCATTGTGCTGATCCTCTGCCTATTAGCACTTGTGAGGTGGCTTGGAATGAATGTACCGCTCGCCGATAGCGAGGTCAATACTCTTGTCGGGGCGAACTGTGCGGTGTTTATTATCGCGGTGTTTTTACAGCAAATGAAAAAACTACCCGGAAAGTTAGTCTTATCGCATGTGATCCCTGTGACCGCCTCGGTTTTTGGGTTGCTCATATTGGGTTTGATATTATCCCGACTAGAGTATTCGCGCGTATTGTTGGTGGCAAGTTTTATTATTACTTTATTATGGTATGCGATACGTTATTCGTTGCGTAAGCCCAAAACCCGCGTAGAACAATTTTTGGTTGTTCCTTATGGGACATCACAAACTCTTTTACAATTCCCAGGACATTGGCGAGTGTTGAGCCGCCCTCCCGAGGAACCTATTGCTACCCAAGAAGCAATAGTTGTAGATACATATGCTAATTTGCCTAACGAGTGGGCTGACTTTATCGCCAATTGTGTGATGAATAATCGGACTGTATACGATGCAACTCACTTACGAGAAGGATTGACTGGGCAAATTGCGTTGCAAGATGCGCGTGCCGATCACTTAGATAAATTATTTATCCACCCCCTCCGATTATGGACTAAGCGTTTGCTCGATATTGTTGCCGCATTGGCATTGCTTATCATCACGATACCTGTATCCATCATGATTGCCATTGCCGTGAAGTTAACCTCCAAGGGACCGGTGTTGTATATTGGTCTGCGCGTTGGACAGCGAGAAAAACCGTTTAAGATGGTCAAATTCCGTAGCATGTCGGCGACACCAACGAAGCAAGTGACTTTTGTCGGGCGTTTTATCCGTGCTTTTCGTTTGGACGAACTCCCACAATTATGGAATGTTCTTAAAGGAGATATGAGCTTAATCGGTCCCCGCCCTGAAGATCAATCACTCCACGACACCTACAAAAAACAGATTCCTTACTATAGGTATAAATATATGATTAAACCGGGCATTACCGGTTGGGCGCAAGTGATGCATGGACACACCCATGCGGTGGACATTGATGCCATTCGGGTGAAATTAGAATACGACTTGTATTACATAAAGTACTGTTCTTATTGGTTAGATATTAATATCGCCCTGAGAACTATCGGTACTATTCTTTTACGGTATAAAGCCAATTGAAGTCATATGTGAATTGTTGGTTCTTACCTTATACGGCGATTATTGTGGTAATGGTTGCGGTGCTCGGTCAATGTTATCGTCCTGCGCCCCTGATTCATAACGATCAGGAGCAGTCATTGCTATTGGCGGAGCAGCGTATTGTGACTCACCTGCATATCGGTGAGACAACTCAGCAAGAAATCCTTTATCGTATCGGAGTGCCCGATACAATAAAAGAAATTGACCGCACAGTGGTGTGGATGTATCGGCGTTATGGACAGGTACTCACCGAACACAGCACAGCGCAGAGCACAGTGATCTCATTTGTGCCTGATACTGTGCGTCAGACACAGTATCAACAGCCCGAACTTGTATTGAAAATATATTTTGATACCCAGAGCCGTGTCGCTCGCGTGCTGACCACCCGCATTCCGCCTGCACAAGAGTGATTTTTATTATCTTGATGATGGCTGCTGCGCCGATAACTCCTGTATTGCAGTGATCAATGCCCCAACTTTTTCTGGGTGGACATCGGGCGGCACCCCATGTCCGAGATTAAAAATATACCCGATACCATCATGTCCATCCAATATTTGTGCGGCGCGTTGACGGATATACTCTACCGACGTGTAGAGGAGAGCAGGATCAAAATTGCCCTGTAAGGCCACTTGCCGATCTAATTGCGTGCGCACTGCCGCTATATCAACTTGCCAATCTAAACTGAGTGCATCGCATCCGCACTGCGCCATTTCATTGAGCCACGCAAAACCATTGCGGGTGAATAAAGTGACCGGAATGTTTTGCGTGATGGAAGATGAACGGAGGCGGTCAATAATTTGTTTGGTATAGCGCAGTGAAAACTCACAATAGGCTGATTTGTGTAAAACCCCTCCCCAACTATCAAAAATTTGTATGGCGTGTGCACCGGCAACGACCTGTTGTTGGAGGTAATCAGCGGCCACACGGGCTAATTTATCTAATAGAGTATGCACAGCCGCCGGCGAATCGCCCAATAAGGTTTTAATGTAGCGGAAATTACCTAAATTCCCGCCTTCTACCATATAACATGCCATTGTCCATGGCGATCCACAAAATCCGATAAGCGGGGTACGCCCTGCTAATTCACGGCAGATCAGTGCTACCGCATCCATCACGTAGCGCAATTCTTTCTCCGGCGCAATGAGAGGTAAATCATTAATCTGGCGCAATTCTCTTATGGGGTGGCGAAAGCGTGGACCTTCTCCTTCTGAAAAGTAAAGACCTAACCCCATGGCATCGGGGATAGTCAAAATATCGGAGAAGAGTATAGCGGCATCTAAGGGGTAGCGTTGTAAAGGCTGTAATGTGGCAGTGCATGCTAATTCAGGAGTGCGGAAAAGGGGCATAATACCCCCAGCGTGCTGGCGCAGTTTCTGGTATTCGGGCAAGTATCGCCCCGCTTGGCGCATGAGCCACACGGGAACGCGATCAACGGGTTCCTGCGCTAACGCCGCTAAGTAGCGGTGATTTTTTGGGAAATTCACTCTATGCTTTCGGCATTATCATTAAGCCAGCGTATATACATGGCAATGCCATTAAAGACGGATGTTTCGCAAGTGAACGGACTCGAATCAGTGGGTATGATGCTGTGTACAGGAGTATAGTTGCCGCTCTTTGTATTCAGATATTGCATATCAGTGCTGATTCCGGCTTTCTGCGCTATGATCACTGCTAATTCATACAGTGATATTGTGTCGGCATTGACGATATAACGACTTGTTTCGTGATAATCCATATTCTTTTCTGATAGTTCAGTGTATAAATGAACATTGGTAACGGCAATATCTTTAACCCAGAGAAACTGGTATTTTTTTTTATTGTGTTCCGCTTCCGCCGATCCGTGTAGATGAATACGCTGTTGATGAAGCGCCTGGCGACAAAGGTGAAAAATACAACTCGCTTGAGGACCCTTATGTTGTTCGTAAGGACCGTAGACATTGGACAGCCGTAGGCTTTTTATTCGGCTGTTGGGTTCACGCCGGTTTCGCACATACTGATCAAATAACCATTGGCTATAATCAACCATGTTCGTCTTTTTTTCTGCTTGTGTACTGATGGCATAAATAAATGGAATCTTTTTATTCAAGCAGTAGTGTAAGAGGGTTTTGGAATAATGATAATTGTTATCCATCACATAGCGACCATCCCCTTCGCTACGATCGGTGCAAGCGCCGTAGTGAAATACCGCTTTTAACTTCAAATTTTTATCTTCTTTTTCAACACGGGTGCGAAATTGTTCCTTATCTAAGTAATCGGCAATCTTGAGATCGGCGATATTGCGTAGTTTTTGCTGTCCAGCGGTTAAATCGTCAACGAGTAAGAGATCCTCTTCGCTGTGTATTTCGTTGAATTTGCGGGCGATATGGCTGCCGATAAATCCAGCGCCACCTGTGATTGCGATCATACTAATCCTTGTACCCGTTGCAAAAATTGTGAGGTAGAATAGCCGGCGACATAGGGGAGCACTTCCACTGCTCCGCCATGTGCCTGCACATCTTGTGCACCGGGAATATCGGCAATACGATAATCTCCCCCTTTGACTAATACATGGGGTCGCAAGTGCTGATAAAGCTCTTGAGGGGTATCTTGGGGGAAAGAGAGCACCCAGTCTACGCTGCGCAGTGCATCGAGCATTGCCATACGATCGGCTAATGGATTGATCGGACGTGACGATCCTTTGAGACGGCATACCGAATGATCATCATTGATCGCCACCGCTAAGTAGTTGCCTAACGCTTTTGCTGCGGTCAAGTAAGCGATATGCCCGGGGTGCAATATATCAAAGCAGCCATTGGTCATCACCACTTTGTGGCGGCGTTCTGCCGCCCAGCAAATAAATTGGCGCAGCTCATCCGCACTACAAATCGCCATGCAGCAGCCATATCAAAAAAGGATAAATTGCTATACTCAGGCACATTTGCTTATTATAAATGTTTTTGGGCGCTAAAACAGCAACGCTGGGTGCGTTGACCATGCATCAATCTCGGTATACAGACATACCGAACGCAAAGTCAGTCAGCGCTGTCGGGAACAGCGCCCGCCAGCCCAAGATGGAGCATTACTTGTCTTGCGATAATTTTGGGCTGGCGTAATAAGCGAGGTGCACGGACGCCCCGAGCGCAAAACAGCCCCCAGCTAAAACAGCGCTAAATTAAAAGATACGCCTAAAGTTCGTGTTGCGGCGCGGGATGTACGGCATACCGCATTATAGCTTAAAGCCCGATGATTAAAATTACTGGCGAGGACGCCATTTGAGTCGTTTACGACCCGACCCCCACAAAAATTTTCATCCAGTACATTATCAATAAAAAATGCGAGGTTATATTTTTGATCTTCCCCAAAACGATAGGCCACATTGGTATTTACTATAGTATGTGCAGGTTCGGTGAGGAGATTGCCTATTTGATTACTGCCGTTAACTAATGTCCGGCGGAGCTGATCGCCCGTATGGCTGATACCGCCGGTTAAAGTCAGCAAATTGCCGCTCAATGAAATCTCCTGCGAGGCTAATAAAGATAAACTCATATCCGGTGCATTGGATAACTCTGCCCCCGCAAAGAAATTAGGACTATTTCCGCCATCGGTCACTTCTGAATTGAGGAAAGACCATCCCAAATCAAGGTAGAATCCACGGTCAGTGGCGTATCTCAAATTGCCATCTAATCCCGTGATTTCAGATTCAGGTGCATTATCCAGCGATGGAATGCCCCCAGGTGTAATAAATTGTTGTAGATTTTGATAGGTATACTGAAATACTGCGACATCCAGATTTATATTCTCGCCAAACGCGCTTTTGTAACCAATTTCATAGGCGTCAAGCGATTCGGGATCTATTTGTGCTGCGTCCAAACTGGTTTGGACATTGGCCACGGGTACTAATGCATAGGCGGCGCGGGTGTCTATAGCCCCGCCCTTAAATCCTTTGGATACGCTAAAATAGAGCAAAGAGTCTTCAGACATTTTATAATCAAGCTTGATGGTATAGCCGATATCATTGTTGTCGAGCACTCGCCGCACTTTGCGTGCAATTTCATAGCCATTTGCGTCAAATCCTGTTTGCCCCGCGAATTGTTGGCGCACCAATGTCGCAATAGTATCGGAAAATATAGGCGCAGCGAGCTGTGTGCTCGTCGCAACAGGAGCAGACGGCAGGTAATCGCCAATAATTTCTTCATCAGACGAGCGCAACCCCACTGTCAGGGTCAGCGCATCACTAAAATCAACCTCACCCTGGGCGTATACCCCTAAATTGGTTTTTACAGTATCCAGCTGTATATTCGCCACTCTGATGCCGCGTGATACGGGCGGTCCAGGAAATCCGGGTGAATTGACCCCCGTATATGAATCGGACGTATCATCTAAATAATAGATTCCTGCAATCCAACGAAATGCTGCATCATCGAGCGAGATCAAGCGGATTTCGTATTGCTGCGTATCGCGATCATCTTCTTGTTGAAGGTTAAGTAAGGCTGTCGGCCCCCCGTCTCCATCCAGTGCTGTTTGCACTTCAAGATTATCCATGGCGAGACTCAAGTTGAGAGTGGCAAAATCAAATGCATGATCTACCTTTAGGTAATACCCTAAAGTATATAGATCTTCAAAACCTAAATCTTGTGTCACGCGCTTCCAATCATTAGTGGAGGGATTCACTGGCGCCTGGCCATTTAGACGGTTGCCGCGGCTGACGCAATTAGTCATTTGGCCATAATCAATGGGGGTGTTTTGCAGTGCCGAACAGAGTACCAAGCCATAAGTATTGGTTGCTGTTATAGCATTGTTATCGATCGTCCGTGTGCCCACTGCGCGCACGGCAGCGCCATCATTGTCGTTGGATGATCCGTGCATATTGAAAGTGATTTTGGTGGCATCGGTAGGTTGCCACAACAATGTTGCGCGATAGGCCACTAAATTATCTGCACCAAATTTTTGCCCATCTGAAATGGCTTCATAGGGTCCATCATGTCTATTGGTATGGACTGCGATGCGACCGGCGAGATTTTTGCCATTGTCAAATCCGATCGCGACATCAATGCCCAAATGACTATCATTGCCGAGCTTGCCGCTGACCGCTCCGTTTAAGCCGTCACCGATCTCTGGCTTTCTGGAGATATAATTTACGGCGCCGCCAGTCGTATTCAGGCCAAAAAGCGTATTTTGTGGTCCTTTTAATACTTCCACCCGCTCCATGTCAAAAAGCGCCGACCGGGCGTGAAAACCGCTGGTTAAAGTGATACCATCGAAATACTGCCCTACAGCTGATGCAGCGGTGAGGTGAAAATCAAAGGTGCCGACACCGCGCAGAAAGTAATTTCTGTTGGATCCATTTTGCTGGCTCAGGGTTAGTCCCGGGGTGAATTTAACCACATCGGTGACATCATTGACTCCTAACGCATTCAGTGTATCTGCGGTAAAGGCGGTGACCGCAATGGGCACATCTTGCAGAGATTCCTGTCGTTTTTGTGCGGTGACGATGATTTCCTCTAATTCGGCGAAACTCACTGCAGGCAATAGCAGTGAGGCACTAATGATGGCTAATGCAGCAGAGTTAAATATGGTATTCATTTTGTAAATCTTCCCTCATACTAAAAACAATGGCACATACATTACTAAAAAGCCTAAGTTTGGATAAGGCTCACAATACTATACCATCATTTTTAGGTAGATGATGTTTTTGTTGCCGTATGGTTTTAATGACCATTCGCACAGTTGTGCATACCCTTTATCCTAGCTTAGGTGTCGTCTGTGCGGTCGTCTAAATCTGCCAGCGAATCTAAATATTTGAAACCGCTCTCCTCAAGTCGCGGGCGCATATTGTATAAATCTATCCCCGATATTCCCGATTGTAATTGTGCGCGTTTTTGTGCTTCTTGGGTGGCTCTCGCTTGTCCCGCACTCAAAACCTGCTTTGCCCGGTGGCGTTCAATCGCCACCACTCCGTCATCGTCGGCAATAATAGCGTCACCTGGATTGACGAGCTGCCCCGCACAGACCACAGGGACATTGACTGCACCCAATGTGTTTTTGACCGTCCCTTTGGCGGACACCGCCTTTGACCAAACAGGAAAATCCATCTTCTGCAAATCTCTGATATCGCGCACGCCGGCGTCAATCACCAACCCCTTGACGCCTCGCGCTTTTGCCGAAGTGGCTAGAAGATCGCCAAAAAACCCGTCAGTACTGTCGCTGGTACAGGCCACCACTAAAATGTCGCCAGGGTGACATAATTCAATCGCCACATGAATCATCCAATTGTCTCCCGGTTGTGCCAATACGGTGATTGCACTACCGCCGATTCGGGCATGTGGGTATATAGGGCGCATATAGGGTTTAAGGTAGCCTACTCTTCCCGCCGCCTCGTGTACGGTCGCCACGCCCAGTGCACCGAGTGCTTCTGCTACTGTGACGTTAACACGTGCAATATTCTTTATGGCCACTGTCTTCATTTTTCACCTACTTGTTATCATTTCATCGGGAATATATAATTGTCCGCGGCTTAATAAACGCGCGGTACGCATCAATCCCGCACTGTTGATTTTAATGTGGTTCTGCTCTATAAACAGATCTAATACACAAGAAAATTCGCCGCTGGGATGTTCAATAGACACAGTGATCGCTTGTGTGCGCTGCGAGCCAGCAGAAAATGGTGTGACTGTATTGGCAACACCCCTAGGGAGCAAACAGGCAGTCGCGACCGATACGGCACCCAATACGCCGATTGATTCATGGCATTTATAGGGGATGAAAGTGCGCGTATTGACCAAGCCTCCATGCTGTGGTGGCGATATCATACACATTTTGGGCACGGCGGCGCCGTCAACATCACCTAAATGCATCAAGGGCCCCAATTGCAAGCGCATCGCCTGTAACCGCTCTTTTAGTGCCTCGTTATCATTGAGGTCTGCTGGATTTTCATAACCGGTAATGCCCATATCTGCAGCACGCATCACCACCACAGGCATACCATTATCAATACATGTAACTTCAATGCCGTCGACAATATCGAGCGGACGGCCAGTCGGCAGTAATGCACCACAGGCTGACCCTGCTATATCTTTGTAGTTACAGATGATGGGTGCCGCACTCCCCGGCACGCCCGCAATTTTTGCATCGCCCGCATAATTTATTTTACCGTTGGGGGTTGGGATGACCAATTCACAGAGTTTGCTACTGTTGACCATATGCACGGTCAAACGCGTTTCACTGTCTTGTGCTTTTATCATCCCCGATTCAAGTGCAAATACGCCTGTGCCGGCAAGTATATTTCCGCAATTAGGTTTGGTATCTACTCGGTCTTCAGCGACGACCACCTGACAAAATAGATAATCAATATCGGCATCATGGCGAGTGGAAGGTGAAACTATGGCGGCCTTACTGGTCAATGGATGACCGCCGCCAAGGCCATCTATCTGACTGCTGCCTTTACCCATTGCCGCGACTAAAAAAGCATCTCGCTCAATTGGTACAGAGGGGATATCGTTGGCATTGAAGTACAGCCCCTTGGAACTGCCGCCGCGTATCTGCATATAACTCACTGCGTGCTGGCTCATAGGCGTAACGTCACCAATCTATTTTGAGACGGCTATAAACTTTCCGCGCATTCCCTTCAAAAATCTTATAGCGATCTTCGGTGGCTAGACAGGGATTGGCGTCAATATAGCGTTTGGTATCATCAAAATAATGCCCCGATTCTGGGTCTATTCCCCGCACCGCCCCGATCATTTCCGATGCGAATAAAATATTATCTACCGGAATAATATCCAAAAGGAGATCCATCCCCCGTTGATGATAGACACAAGTATCAAAAAAAACATTTTTTAGCATCACTTCATTGATATCGCCTAAACCTTTATCCTGAGCGATTCCTCTAAACCGCCCCCAATGATAGGGAACCGCACCGCCGCCATGCGGAATGATCAGTTTAAGTTCGGGAAAAGAGTCAAATAAATTAGAATACATCAATTGGTCAAAGGCAGTGGTATCTGCCCCGAGATAATGCGAACCGGTGGTATGAAAACAGTCATTGCAAGCGGCACTGACATGAATCATCGCGGGTATGGAGAGATCCTGCATTTTTTCGTAGAAGGGATACCAGGATTTATCGTCAAGACGTGGGGCCGTCCAAAAACCACCAGAGGGGTCTGGATTTAAGTTGACGCCGATAAAACCCATTTCTTCTACGCAACGCACCATTTCAGGAATACTTTTACAAGGATCTACGCCAGGCGATTGCGGTAACTGTGCCACCGGCGCAAAGTTTTGGGGGAACAAATCACACACGCGCCGTATTAATTCGTTTTGATGTTCGCTCCAGAAACGGCTGGTATGTTCATTGCCAATATGATGGGCCATCCAGCTTGCTCGTGGGGAAAAGATAGTCAAATCAGTGCCTCGCTCGCGTTGTAACTTTAATTGATTAGTTTCTATACTTTCTCTCAACTCGTCGTCGCTGACTTGCATCACGCCTTTCTCACCGACAAAATCTGGATCAGCTGCGACAGCTTTTTTCTGTATGTTGCGCCATTCACCGACTCCGGGCGGTGTGGTGGTAAAGTGTCCGTGACAGTCAATAATCATGGTGCATTTTTATTATAGTGAATTATAGATTGCGGTTAGTGTGAGGGTGACTCGTCCCAGTACAGACGACTTGGATTATCAACCAATAACTGGTGTTGTAGTGATGGGGTTGGCGCAATGCGCGGGATCAAATTGACCAATTCGCCGTCATCGGGCATATGGGATTTCATATTGGGATGTGGCCAGTCCGTACCCCATAGCACGCGGTCGGGGAATCTTTTAACGACTTTACGGGCAAAGGGCACAAAGTCATCATATATAGGAGGTCCAATGACCGATAAGCGTTCGGCACCACTCACTTTACACCAGAAATTACTGTTTTCTTCTAATAGTTGGATAAAGGGCTCAAAAGCTTTACCTCTCGCATCCTGTGTTACATCAGGCCTGCCCATATGATCGACCACTACAATGGTGGGCAATGCGGTAAAAAAATCGCGGTAAGCGGTTAGGTCCTGTGCTTCAAAGTAAATGACGGTATGCCAGTTGTATTTGTGGATCTTTTCTACAATGGACATTAAATCATCAAAAGGGAGCACATTAACTAATCGCTTAACAAAATTAAAGCGGACCCCACGTACGCCCGCAGCGTGTAGTGCTTCTAATTCTTGGTTGCTCACATTGGTTTTTACTGTGGCCACGCCGCGCGCCGTATTGCCTAAATGTTGTAAGGCATGCACCATCGCACTGTTGTCTGTGCCATGGCAGGTTGCCTGTACAATTACACTGCGCGAAAATCCCAAATAATCGCGCAGTGCCCACAATTGCGCCGCACTCGCATCACAGGGCGTGTATTTGCGTTGGGGCGCAAAGGGAAATTGATCGCCAGGACCAAAAATATGGCAATGGGCATCCACCGCCCCTTCAGGCACTAGAAAATCAGGCTTGACTGGATTGGGATGCCAATCTAACCAATCTACATCTTTAATAAATTGGCTCATGGCGCCGTACCCATTCGCTGAATAGCATTTGATTCATTAATTAACATACTGACCACCTCATTTTTTAATGTGCCGATTTGGCATTATAGAACGGTGGCTCATGGAACAAATTCCTCTGTGTCTATATCGGCTTGAACAGAGGGTGTATAGCGCATGCCACTCACTGTGTGCTGATTAATGCAGGCATTTATACGCTGAATCTGTTCATCAGATAGTGATAGCGGTGCGGCGGCAATATTTTCCGCTAAATGGTGAGCGTTAGTGGTACCGGGTATCGGTAATATATGCTCACCCTGATGGAGGAGCCAGGCTAAGGCCAGTTGACTGGGAGTGACCCCCTGATCAATCGCAGCGTGAATCACCCTAATAGCCTCTGTTTCGTGCGGCGGATGACCGTAAGCGTGACTGAATCCCATACATCCGAGACCAATCGCCGAGACCTGATGACCGTCAATACTACGTGCAATCATCGGAGGATGCGGCATGCTTTACGGGGATTGATTGAGCGATTGCTCTAATTGTTCTAAAGTGGCATAGCAGGGTAAGACATCCGCTACACTGGCATTCGGTTGGCGTCCTTCCCGTATAGCTGAATAAAATTCTCTATCTTGTAGTTCTATGCCGTTCATGGACACCGCTATGTCGGAAACATCAATCGCGATTTCTTGGCCATCGACTAAATCGTCATAACGGGCAATATAAGTGCCATTATCACAAATATAACGAAAAAAACTCCCTAAAGGGCCATCATTATTGAAAGATAACGACAGGGTGCAGATTTTTCCCGAATCGGTTTTGAGCTGCACGGACATATCCATCGCTATGCATAGATTGGGGTGCAGGGGCCCAGCGATTGCATTGGCAACGGTGACCTGTTCGCCAGTTTGATATTGAAATAAATCTACAGTATGTGCGGCGTGATGCCAAAGCAGATGATCGGTCCATGAACGGGGGTTGCCCAGTGCATTTGTGTTGGTACGTCTGAAGAAATAGGTCTCTACATGTAGCTGCTGGATGTGCAGTACACCATTTAGGATTCGCTGTTTCAACCATTGATGGGATGGATTAAATCGTCGGGTGTGACCCACCATGCAGACCAGTCCTGTTTTCTGTTGTAAATCGTACACCGCTTGCGCATCCTGCCAGCAATCGGCTACAGGAATTTCGACTTGAACATTTTTGCCAGCTTCCATACACGCAATTGCTTGTTGGGCGTGCATTGGGGTAGGGGTACATAAAATAACTGCGTCCACTTCTTGCGCTAGCGCTTCGGCCAGATCGGTGGTGACATGTGCTATTCCATATTGTTCAGCAACCTGTTGTGCCTTATTGCTATCGTTTTCCACCAATGACACCACCTGAATCCCATCAATATGACGATGGGCTTCAAGATGTTTGATGCCGAAAGCACCCGCACCCGCTAAAGCGACTTTCATAGTGCCCCAGGATTTTCTAAAATTAAATGTCCGACTGCGGTATTAGAAGCGGGTACATGGTAAAAGCGATGTTTGACTTCTACTTTGTCATCCAGTGCGCCGCGCATAACGAGCCACATCACCATTTCGATACCTTCAGATCCAGCTTCATTAATATAGCGCAGCAGTGGGATCTGTGCCACGGTTTCTGGATCAGCAATCAGGTCATCTAAAAACTGGCGGTCAAATGCTTGGTTGATGAGGCCAACGCGCTCTCCTTGCAGCTGATGCGACATGCCGCCAGTCCCCCATACCTGTACATTGAGATCTGCATCAAAAGATTCAATGGCGCAGCGCAAAGCCTTGCCAAGCTGATAGCAACGATTCCCAGAGGGAACAGGATACAGCACCACATTCACTGCTAAAGGAATGACTAGACAAGGCCATTGCGTAGGCTGTCCAAACATCAGCGACAGCGGCACGGTGAGCCCATGATCGACATCCATTTTGCGGACGATGGTGATGTCAAAATCATCCTGTATTAAGTTATCGGCAATATGGGCTGCCATGGCTTGATGACCTTTAACAATGGGCACTGGTCTCGGCCCCCAACCTTCGTCCGCCGGTTGAAACTCTGCAGCACAGCCTATGGCAAAAATAGGAATCATATTCATATCAAATGCTGTCCCATGATCGTTATAAACTAAAACCACCACATCAGGAAGGTTCTGCTGAATCCATTTTTTAGAGTATTCGTAGCCGGCAAACAGTGGCTGCCAATAATCTTCGGTGGTCTTGCCTAAATCAATGGATGCGCCGATCGCGGGCACATGCGAAGTACTTACGCCTGCGGTAATTCTGGCCATTAGGTGACATCCCCGTAGAGCTCCGCTGCACTCAGTATATTGCCCTCGGGTGAGCGCCCCCCGTTCACCATCATTTTTTTATAATCGTCAGGGGTCATGCCACACATCATGGCAGCGGCATGTTGAAAACTTAAACCGTCTGTAGTAAATATTTTGGAAATGAAGTATATATTGCCCCCTAGTGAGAGCATTTTGTTATAGTCTCTATCGCACACCGCTTGTTTTTGTTCCGCACTCATAGGCCATTCCGAGATATATGCTGCCTCATCAGCTTTAAATTTTTCCCGATTTTCTGGCTTGAGCAAAGACATAGCAAACTGATTGAGGTGGTAACCTTTATTAGCCATTTCGGAATCGAACACCCTCGTCCCAGGGATCTTGTGGTAAGGTTTACGCTTGGCGTGGTTCATCATACAGCTCTTTTTTATTGCGAAGAAAAATAAGTGCGATTCCTGCTAATAGGGAACCCATCCCCATCAAAAACGCGACAGTTTGCAAACTATAGCCACTATAAAATAGATAGCCGGCTAAAATGGGGCTCAACATGGCGCCTCCACGACCGATGCCGATGACAAAACCAGAGCCACCGGCACGGACATTAGCAGGAAAAGATTTTGCCAATAAGGCATAAAGGCCGACCACCCCCGCATTGACAAAAAAACCGGTGGCGGCGGCGACCAATGATAGCTGGTGTAAGTTGTCATACCCCATACCGAAAATGACCACCATCACGAAAGATACCGCCATAACACCTAGTAGCATGGTTCTTACAGGGTAATAACGCGACAGCAGGCTAAGCAATACACTACCCATTAGGCCTCCGATATTCACCCATACCAAGACAGTGCCCGCTAAGGAAGGGGCAAAACCCATATCTACGACAATCTTTGGCGTCCATTTGAACAGAAAATAAAGAGTCATAAAGTGCATAAAGTAAGCTGTAGTCAGTACCACTGTAGTGGTGAGCAATTGTGGACGGAATAATTCTGCTACGCTGGTCTGGACTTTTGCCGTAATTTCTGGGAGGGCTTCTATGGTTTGTTTCCCCATACGGCTTAGGGTGGCGTTAATTTGTTGCAAGGCATCAGGGCGACGCTTATTATTGAGAAATGCGATTGATTCGGGGAGGGCAATCCATGTTAATGGCAAGGCAGCAGTGGTGACCGCTGCGCCAAAATAAAAAATGGCGCGCCAGCTATAGTCAATCAATAAATACGAAGCGATCGATCCGCCGATTATCACGCCAACAGGATAGCCGGCTGCCATCAGAATAACGCACATGTCGCGATTACGCCGATTAGAAAATTCCGCGGTCATCGCATTAGTGGTCGCTAAGATTCCACCAATGCCCAGCCCAGTATAAAAACGATGAATAGATAACTCTATCATACCACTAGTGCCGGCGGCAAAAAACATACCGGTAGCGACTACAACGAGGCACGCCATAATGGTTGGTCGGCGCCCAATTTGGTCGGCGACATAACCTAATATCATAGCACCTACCGCCATACCGATTAACTCCATGGATAACACAATCCCGAGTTCAGCGCGATTAATACCCCATTCTGCGGTGATGCCGGGTGCGGCAAAAGCGATAGATAATACATCAAACCCGTCTAATGCTAATAGTGCGATACACATACTGACTGCGAATATCTGCACTACACTCATCGGTGTAGTGTCAATTATTTTCCATGGATCATTCATTGTTGTGCTCTTGTGGCGATAATTTAACTATCCATGCTCGCTGGCTTAAAATACATCTAAGTCATTGGCCAGAACCACTTTGCCCTTGTACAGTTTTTTAATTTCGTGCAACGCTGATTCAACGGGGGCTGTGTAATGCAAGACATGGGTTAATATCAGGAGCTTCGGTTTTGCCTTGTTGGCGATCTCCGCGAGCTCGGGAGTACGGGTATGATAGCTGGAATGATATTTTTGCCAAAAAGGGGATATGCGTGATATCCCATCTTCGCTGATCACTTCATGTACTAAGATATCGGCACCGGTGGCCATTTCTATGACTTTTTCACTTTTCATCGTATCGCCTGAAATGACGATGGTTTTATCTGGGGTTTGTATTTTATATCCAAAAGCGGGGTGCAGATCGCCATGCGCCACTTCAAAGGCTTCAATCTTGATTCCATTCTTATTAAAAGTCCACCCGCCTTTTTTATATTCGTGCTGGATAGTTTGATAAAAAGTTGGATTCTTGACTGGTTGCTTGCCTTCTATTCTGTGGCGAATACTGAATCGGATCATCTGGTAATACCCCCAGGCCATTTTTTCAATGCCCACCGGACCATACACATTGATTTGCGAGGTGCGGCGCCACCAGTAAGTATTAGCGAATTCTGGGTAATCCAATACATGATCGCTATGTAAGTGTGTGATAAATAAATGTGATATTTTTGTAGGGTTGAGAGACTTAAAGCCCATTTGTTTCCATGCCTGTATACACCGTTTGACGACACCACCGCCGACATCAAACAGATAGGCTTTGCCGTTATAAATGATGGCAATCCCTTGGCCAGCGCGCTCGGCATTAGGAACAGGTGTGCCGGTGCCCAACATAATCAGTTTGGTTTCTGCCTGTGCGCCTGTAAAACTCATCCAGAGCAATAAGATTAATGCGGGTAACACAATTTTTTTATCCACAATATGTAATATTTTCATTAGTAAGGTAATCCAACATAGTTTTCAGCAAATGAAGTTTGTGCAATGGGCGATGATTTTAAGTAATTAAACTCGGCAAGTCTCATCTTATTGATAAATGCATCGTCCTCGTAAAAATCATGTAATAGGCGGGTGAGACTCCATGAAAACCGACTGGATTTCCACACCCGTTTGAGTGCTTGGTCTGAATAATGCATCAAACCAAAATCATCGCCATCTGCATAGTACTTTATAAATGCATGGTGTAGGTAATAAACATCGGATGCCGCTAGATTTAATCCTTTAGCACCCGTAGGCGGCACTATATGTGCGGCGTCTCCCGCTAAAAACAACTTGTTCCACTGCATTGGCTCACATATAAAACTGCGCAATGGCGTAATAGATTTCTCAATGGAAGGGCCCGTTATTAAATGTTCAGATACATCTTTTGGCAAACGCCGCTTTAATTCCTGCCAGAACCGATCATCCGACCATGTGTTCAAATCGGCATTGATCGGCACCTGAATATAGTAGCGACTGCGCGTGGCAGAACGCATTGAGCACAAAGCAAATCCACGTTGATGGTAAGTGTAGATGACGCAATGGGGAGATACGGGCGGTGTATCGGATAATACGCCCAACCATCCAAAAGGGTAGCTACGCTCGTATTCGGTTTTAATACTGTCGGGTATTGCCTGACGGCTGGGACCATGAAAACCATCGCAGCCGACTATAAACTCGCAATCTAAACGACAGGGCGTGTTATTGAGGGTATAGGTGATAAATGGGGTATCCGAATCGACAGCGTGTACGGCCACTTCATCCGCATGATGCACAATTACCCCTCCTGCTTTATTTCTCACCTGATAGAGGTCTTTGGTCAGTTCAGTTTGACCGTATACGGTGACCTTAGCCCCGTTTAGTAGTTCGCTAAAATTGACTTTGCAGGTTTCACCTTGAAAAACGATATCTACGCTGGAATGAGTATCACTGTACTGCTTAAGATTTGCACTCGCCCCTGCTTTCTCCAGTAAATTGACCGTTCCGCACTCCAGCACGCCTGCCCGAATCCGGGCAAGGACATGCGCCTTGGAGCATCGCTCTAAAACGACGGTCTCAATACCACTCATCTGTAATAACTGTGATAATAACAACCCTGAAGGGCCACCACCAATGATGCCGATTTGGGTTTTCAATGTATTCACTTCCAATGCAGAACAAGTAAAACTTATGCGTATAATATCACACGCGCACCCACAATTTGACAAGCATAGACGCCAGTGCGGTACTTTGGAAACACTGCGATTGTTACTTTGCCGATAATCTTGCCCAAAATTGATCATTTGTGCACGCTTGAGGCGTGGCCACTCAGATAATCTATCATGGAGTCACCTTGTAGATCAAGAAGTTTGCGCCTTTGAAGCAAGGCGGTGGTCAGCGCTAAATTAGGTACACAAGGCTATGCCGACTGCATTAAAGGATGCTGTTATGGTATGGGCGTAAATGGTGTGGAATACAGTTGTTGGGCGCGCATGTATCGCGGGCATTTTTGATAATGCGGTTTATATTGCCGATGATCTGTTCCGCTGTCTGCGGTATGCTATTAAGATATCCAGTAGCAGTAATATAGGGTAGTAGCCCCTATTATTATTTTTTGACTATGATCTACTTTTATATTGTATTTATTGCCTTGATTTTTGCTGAGATCATCAAAGGTTTGAGCACTAATGGCACCCCTCCCGTATTACAAAAGTATCCTTGGCAATTAAATCTTGCCTGGTTTATGTGGAAAAATATTTTGTATATCCGAATTATTTTGCTGGCAGTTTTACTGTTACTCGTCTGGCAAATGTCTTTACCGGCGCAATCTTCTATAATCATTGATAGTGTCATTTTTACAACGATCTGGGCATCGATCTACTGGTTGTTTAATCTTTTTTGGATCGGTAAATACAAATTCGCTCCATTAAACAACCCGACTTTTGCAAGGGCTGCACAAAATGAAATCCCGCAATCTGTGCAAGTCATCGGGCTAAATCGTGATGGCGTACAGAAATCTTATCCAGTCAGCATGCTGTTTTATCATCATCAACTTTCTGACACCATTGGCAGTCAACCGATTTGGGTGACCTATTGTGGTTTATGTCGCAGTGGGCGCGTTTACGATCGATGCATTGATGGGCAAGCATTGGAATTTACCTTAGTAGGCGCTATTACTTACAATGCGATATTCCAAGATCATCAGTCTGGTTCGTGGTGGCGACAGGAAACCGGTGAGGCGGTCAATGGGCCATTCAGTGGAATCGAGTTAAAAGATATACCGATGGAACAAATGACATTGGCGCACTGGTTAGCGCAGTACCCCGATTCCGAAATTCTACAATATCATCCGCAATATCAAAAAAAGTATGATTTTCTAACCAGTTTAATGAATTATCAAGCCAGTCTGCCCAGATGGCACCGACAGAAAACACCGCCATTAGTTATTGGGTTAGAGATCAACGGCCATAGCAAAGCTTATGATTGGGATGCGCTCAAAAAAAGGAGAATGGTTATGGACGCTGTGGGCGATAATCACCTGCTTTTAATCAGTTCAGAAGATGGCTCATCTCCATTTGCCTATGACAGGGCTATAGACGCCGCCATATTACAATTTGAAATTAATGGCGATCAACTGACCGACACTAATACGCGTTCTACGTGGAATATTTTTGGCTATTGTATAGAGGGACAACTACAAGGCACTCAATTGCGTGGCGTGCAAATCTATCAACAATTTATTCGGGCATGGGCGAGCTTTCATCCCCACTCAACCTATTATGACTTTTTATCATCCAATGATAAATAAACGCCGTCCCTTAGGTACCGTAGTGGCGAATAGTCACTCATTATACAGGGAAGTATTGAGGGCTAAGACAACGCTGTGGGGAACAGCGCCCATTGGGTAAAAAACGAGCATTACTTGTCTTGCGACACTTTTTTGCCAATGCATCAAGCGAAATACAGGGACGTATTGAGCGCTAAAACAGCGCTGTGGGGAACAGCGCCCATTGGGTAAAAAACGAGCATTACTTGTCTTGCGAAGTTTTTTACCCAATGTACAAGCGAAATACAGGGACGTATTGAGCGCTAATACAGCAACGTATTGAGCGCAAAAAAAGCAACGTATTGAGCGTAGAGACAGCGGTGCAGGATGCACCGCTCATTGCCGAAAAATGGAGGATTACTTGTCTTGCGATAATTTTTCGGCAATGTACCAAGCGAAATACAGGGACGTATTGAGCGCTAATACAGCAACGCACCGAGCGTAAAGAAAGCGGCGTAGGATGCACCGCCGGGAGCGGTAAGAAAGCACCGCCCGCAAAGAAAGCGGTGCAGGGAACACCGCCCCATTGGGTAAAAAACGAGCATTACTTGTCTTGCGAAGTTTTTTACCCAATGTACAAGCGAAATACAGGGACGTATTGAGCGCTAAAACAGGGACGTATTGAGCGCTAAAACAGCCCGCTAGGAAGCCATCCACACTTGGTCTACAAAGGCAAAAGCGCCCATTCCACCGTCCACCTGGATGTCGGTGCCTTTAATCCATGCACTTTGATTGGATAAGAGAAAACATACAACGCGAGCTATTTCTTGCGGTTGGGCAGGGCGTCCTGACCGCTTGACATTGGAAGCCATTTTATCGCCAAAAGCCTGGGCAAAATCATCCAAAATACCCGTTGCTACGGCACTAGGGCTTACTGAATTTATCCGAATATTGCTTTTGAGTAATGCTTCGGTTTCCACCATCGTCCAAACAATGATGGCTTCTTTAGATAAATTATAGGCACGCGTTGCATCAATCTTTTCTTGGTCAATGAGAGTTTTGAGCGCGTTATGATGGTCAACGAGGGACAAGGCCTTAATCTGTGCGATCGCATTACGCCATCCTTGTCCTGCGCGAGAAGCCATATTCACTATAGATGCTCCTTCATGCATTTGGGGTAATAGGGCAGTTGTAAATTGTTTTGCCCCCAGATAATTCACTTGCAAGATAGTTGTTTCTAAACCAGGGCGAGGTGGGAGGCCAGCATTATTACACAGTCCATCTAATGGTGCTGTTATTGCCGCAGCAGCATCAATGATTGATTGCGGTTTACTGAGATCCAGCGGAATAAATGTATCAACATATTCATCGGTTTTTTTGATATCTAAACCGATAGTGTGGCATCCATACCCTTTTAGTTGAGCGGCAATTTCCCTGCCAATTCCCGAGGCAACACCGGTGATGGCGATAGTTTTTTTACTTAAATCGTACAATCCCATTGCATGAATGATTCCACTTTCTGTTCACAAATATGGCGGTCATCAGTCTGTCAATCTAACGACTTATTGCATTTTGTTTTAGAAAGAGCATTAATAAAAGCAATCCAATAAAACAAACCACCGGTGCCACAGCAGCGATGAAAAAGAAGCCATGCGCACCCCAGGCTGCTGTCAGCCCAATCGCACCAATGTAGGGTGCACTGATCGAGCCCCCACGGCCTATGCCCAGTGCTGAACCAATTCCAGTAGATCGCGCTTGAGTTGGATAAATAGCAGCGGCCAATGGAGCCAGTGCCATGCCATTCCCGATAGTGATTGCGCCGGCGAAGAATGCCACCGCAAAAAATAATGGCGTCTGATCAACCACGATACCCAGTACGGTTAACAAAATTGCTGAGGCAGGGAGAGTGAACAACAGGCTATTGGCGGGCCCAATTCTACTGGCTAAGATTCCGATGCCGATCCCGCCAAACAATGCTCCGAAGTTGTAAAAACCGAGCGGACGCAATGCATCCGTTGAACTCCATCCGGCTGATTTTAAGTAGGCGGGCATCATCAGGCTGACAAAGAATAAGACGAACTGCATGCCTAAAAAAATGAGCCAAAGTGCAAGAGTGAGTTTGGTGCGATTTTCGGTAAACAGTGCTTTGATACTACTTTTGACTGCGCTCACTTCGGTGAAGGTAAACTTTGTGATTGCCCCCACATTTACATCTTGACGAATGCGGGTGAGTAATTGCCGTAATTTTTCTTCCTTACCGCTTTGTCGTGCCATAAACTTTGCTGATTCGGGCAGTAGTAATAAGATGAATACAGCGATGACCAGTTGGGTAAAACCACCAAAATAAAATATGCCTTGCCACCCGTATTGTTCAAGGAGCGTTGGACCAATAATTCCGCCTAAGGAAGCGCCAAGTGGCGCGCCGGTATACATGGTCATCACCATCAGGCTACGATGTTTTTTGGGGACAAATTCAGAGGTAATGGCAATGGCAATGGGTATGGAACCACCGGCACCAATGCCAGTGAAGAAACGGTAAATAATGAGTTCATTGAGAGTCGTGATGGTCGTGGTGAGCAACATACCGATGGCAGCGAGTACCAACATGATAATAATAATTGGCCTGCGCCCGTATTTGTCTGCTAAATACCCAGCGCCCATTGAACCTAAAATAACTCCAAATAATACCGCGGATACAGGGGAGACAATGTTCCGGGAAAATACTGCTTGCTGAACACCCCAATCATCGGAAAGTGTCGGCACCACCATACCCATGGATATCAGATCAAAGCCATCCATAATCATCACCAGCCCGCACAGGACCATCATCAAGATATGGAACCCCCCCACCAAAGCGGATTCTACATATTCGGTGACATTGAGTGGTACACCATTTTTGTCCGCTAGTTTATTCACCTGCAGTCATTCTTGGTAAAGATTTCATATATTGTGGTGGCACATCGCTTTATATTATAATAAAAGTTTATATCTAGGCTGATAGAAATACTATGATCACAGATAGCAAACTCTATATTAGTGGCCATGTTTGCGATTCAGATAGTGGTGAGACCTATCCTGTTTTCAATCCCGCCAACTTAGATGCGCAAGTGGGCAATGTACCGAATGGCGTTGCCTCGGATGTTGATCGGGCGTGCCAAGCGGCACAAGTAGCATATCCCCTTTGGGCAGCGTTAACATATCATGAGCGGGGGGAATTTTTAAATCAAGCGGCACAGAATTTAATGCACGATCAGCAGAATGTGGAATATCGTATCTCTTTGTTGACCAGAGAAAACGGTAAATTACGCAAAGAATCCGCAATAGAAACGACCCGTATTGCCGATCGTTTCAGAGAAGTAGCTACTTATGCGGATCGTTTATCTACTGATACTGAATTACCCAGCCCGCCGCGTCATACCATTGTTACCCGTCAACCGAGAGGTGTTGCTGCCCTTATTGTGCCTTGGAACTGGCCTCTCGCTATTCTCGGAGCCAAGCTACCTCAAGCCTTGATTGCCGGTAATACGGTGGTGATTAAATTATCCGAAAACGCTCCGCTGGCCACTGCTCAGGCAATTATTATAATCGCCGATACTTTTCCACCGGGTGTGGTCAATCTGATTACTGGCAATTCGTCCCGCATTGGCGATCCTTTGCTGCGCCACCCCCATGTACGATATATTAATTTTACGGGGAGCGTACCGATTGGTAAGCATGTGATGTCCGTCGCTTCGGAAAATTTGATTCCCGTTACCTTGGAACTTGGTGGTAATGACGCCAGCATTGTATTAGAAGACGCCAAACTGGATGATACGGCACTGCAAAACTTATACATTGGATCTTTCCTCACTTCGGGGCAGGTTTGTATGGCGGCGAAAAGATTGTATGTGCATCGCTCGCGTTTTGAGGAAGTGGTGCAGGGATTGTCGGATATTCTCGCTCAAAAAGTGATAGGGGATGCGCTCGACCCCGATGTATCATTTGCCCCCGTCAATAATGAGTGCCAATTCAAAGAAATCAATGCGATTATTCAGCAAGCGGAGCAAGCGGGTGCCGATGTTAGAGAGTTCGGGCACCAAAAAACAGCCACCCGCGGTTATTTTGTCAAACCGCGGCTAGTGATCAATCCAGATCCATTGTTAGATATAGTGGTCAAAGAGCAATTTGGCCCTGCGTTACCCATTATGCCGTTTGACCATGAAGACCAGGCGATTACCGCTGCCAATGACAGCGAATTTGGGCTATGCTCATCTATATGGACTGAAAATTTTGACCATGCGGTGTCTTTAGCACGGCAAATTGAAGCTGGCTTTACCTATATCAATGGTCACGGACCTACCGTACAAGACACCCGTGCACCATTTGGCGGATTCAAAAATAGCGGTATAGGACGTAATTTTGGTTACGAAGGCATTATCGCTTTCCAAGGGTATCACGCCATATCTGCTTCTTCTTAGCGCTCAATACATCCGTGTATTTCGCTTGAACTATTGAAAAAATCGGCGCAATAGATGCAAACCATAATGAAAATCCACTAAAATATGGAGCAGGTAAGTGTAGTTTCAGATGAATACTCTGCGATATTTATTCCAATTGGTTTGTGCGTTATGTTTTATGGCATTAACCACTTGCACGCCATCACCCGATCCCCAATCAACGGCTCCCGCTCCTGTCTCATTGGCTACACCTTCTGCAGCGACCAAAGAGCTCACCAGTATCAATCCAGAATTTGAGCGCGCCCTGATTCCAGTAGCCGATAAAGTACATGTGGCCATCGGCTATGGTGCTTCCACATTTAGCTTTATTGAAGGCGATAGCGGTATTATTTTAATAGACTCAGGACAATTGCCAGTCGCGTCCGGGCAAGCACTCAAGGCGTATCGGCAAATTTCAAATAAACCAATCGTTGCTATTATTTTCACCCACAGTCATGGCGACCACCTGAACGGCGCACATCCATTTTTTGCCGATGGCACGGTAGAGCAAATCTGGGGACGGGATAATTTTGGCACAGAGACGATCAGTTTTAAACAAGCAGGTATCACTATTAATCGCGTCCGCGGCGTACGGCAGGCGGGGTTCAAATTACCCCCCGAAAAGCGCATTAATAACGGGATCGCCCCTGCAGTCTACCCTAAGAGCAAGGATGCATTCAATCCCGCCAACGCTGTGCGTCCGAATCAATCGTTCAAGAATCGAATAAATATTACCATCAGAGGCGTTGCGCTTACTCTTGCTCAAAATGATGGAGAAACCGCAGATCAAATCTACGTGTGGTATCCCGCCAAACGCATCGTTTTTGCAGGCGATAATTTTTACAAAAGTTGGCCGAACCTCTACGCTATTCGCGGTACGCCATATAGAGATGTAAAATCCTGGGTAGCCGCTGTCAATACTTTACTGTCTTTAAACGCTGATGTGCTGGTCGGCGGGCATACGCGTCCTATCCTCGGCACGCAAGAGGTGCGTGAAGCACTGACCACTTATCGTGATGGCATTAACTACGTTTTCACCAAAACAATAGAGGGGATTAATCGCGGTATGACGCCCGATGAATTGGTGGATTACGCCCAATTACCGTCTGATCTAGCTAATCAGCGCGTATTGCGCCCCTATTATGGTCATCCTGATTGGGCAGTCCGATCCATTTTTAATGGGTATTTGGGGTGGTTTGACGGCAATCCTACTAACCTTTTCCCTTTACTGCCGCAAAAAGAAGCAGAAAAAATGGTTGCCCTCGCTGGCGGGATGACTCAAATGAAAAGAGATTTAAAGCGCGCAATGGATAATGCCGAGGCACAATGGGCATGCCAGTTGGCTGATTACATACTGATTCTTGAACCAAACAATAGCAAGGTGATGCTGATGAAAGCGGATGCCCTTAGGCAGTTAGCCGAGAACAATGTCACTGCCACTGCTCGCAATTACTACTTCACCTCTGCAGGTGAACTGCGCAACCGTGCCCGCACTGTACAGCCTAAATAAGGTTATCTATCCTTTCAGTAAGGCTGTAGTTCGTTTGGTATGCTCTATACCTCTTTTTTGCATAGGATAAAACCTATGAAAGACGAGTAGTGCTTGATTTTGCCCAGCGGACAAGGTGCCTAGTTTTACACTGATTGGATTATTGTATATATATGCTATTTAAACCATTTTTTATCGGTTTATGGATAATTTTATTGACTGCTTGCGGTGGGGGAGGGGATTCTTCTGATAATGGCTTATCGGGAACTGGTGGCGCTCAGGGTATTCCCGATCTGGCCATCACTGGCATTCGTGTCAGCACCACAGTAGGCTCGGTCGGCAGTACTGTTATAATCACCGCAACTGTGCATAATACAGGTGCAGGGGCCGCGGTGGCGACGATGTTGCGCTATTACCAATCCACCGACAATCAGATTACTGCCGCCGATACACTGTTGCATAGCGATACACTATCTGCACTTGCTGCCAATAGCAGTCAAACAGTGAGTCGGCAGATACAACTGCCCATGACAGCGCAAACGGTGTATTATGGCTTATGCGTGGATCTGGTACCCAATGAAACTGCAACCGCCAATAATTGTTCTAGTGCGGTAATGGTTATAGCGATATCGCTATTGCCAATGCAAAGCACCGTTACTCTAACATTGAGTGGGCGGGTGACTTACGAAGATGTGCCCTTTGCAGCCAATAATCGGGTACTCAATTTTGATGCAAGCACGACTCAACCAGTACGTGGTGCGATTGTGCAGGTGTTAGATGCACAGACGGTAGAGAGCACGCCAGTAGTCTTAGCCAGTACGCATACCGATCTCAATGGGAATTACCAGGTTGAGGTGACGGTGATGGAATCTACCCGCACGGTAGTGCGAGTGCGTGCCGAATATTTATCATATGGTGATGCGATCTGGCCATTGCGGGTAGTTGACAACACCAATAACGGAGCATTGTATGTCTTAGATAGTACTGCGACTGCTTCTGGTCTCAGTGTGGCCACGGTGAATCTACACGCTAGCTCCGGCTGGATTGGAGGAGTATCGGGTGGTTATACTCAACCACGAGTTGCCGCTCCATTTCACATCTTGGATAATGCTTTCACGGTGTTGCAAAAATTAGTAGCAGAGGATTCGGATATTCAGATTAATGCATTGGTTATCAATTGGAGTCCCCATAACCGGAGTATAAGTGGCAATGTCTCATCAGGCAATATTATCACTACCCATTATCGTAGGGCAACTCAGCAAATCTATGTTTTAGGTGATGTAGCAACAGATACCGATGAGTATGACGATTCTGTATTGGCCCACGAGATATGCCACCATCTGGAAGAATCATTGTCACGCAGTGATTCCCCTGGTGGGCGGCATAGAAGTGATAATATTTTGGATATGCGGTTGGCATTCAATGAAGGGTGGTGTTATGCTTTCGCATCGATCATGTTGGGTGACCCTGTATTGCGTGATAGTAGCGGTCCTCCTTCGCAATTTGGTTATAGTGCTTTAAATATTGATAACTATATCCCGACTACGCCGGGGTGGTATGTTGAGGAATCTATCCAGTCGTTGATATACGATTTGTACGATTTATCCAATAATAGTACCGATGTCGTAAACTTAGGATTTACGCCGATGTATAATGTGATGGTCTCTTCGCAGCGCACTACTCCCGCTTATGTGAGTATATTTACTTTTATGACTTACCTCAAAGAGGAGGTGGGCAGCACAATGCTCCCTATGATCAACCAATTGTTGGTGGCACACCGTATCACCACCCAAACCGATATTTATGGAACCAACGAAACTAATGATGCTGGCAACAGTGACCATGTATTACCGATTTATACCCGACTGGAAGTCAATGGCGCATTAGCTACTTTATGTAGCATTGATGATTTCCAAGATCCTATATTCAAGCGCTTTGCACTGTCGGTGACGCGCTTCATATATTTTAATTTACCCACGAGTAATATTTACACTATAAGGGCTTCTCCGACTGGGCCCCATTCCACCAATACCAATGTGGGTTTTAGAATATCGTTGCGCGAACTGGGTGGGCATTTAAGCTTTAGTGCGGGGAATGGTGCATCGGAAACTCTCCGGCGTGGATTGCAGAGTGGATTGTGGCGTGGGGCTTTTTACAACTATCAAAATACTCTACTGAATACATCAGCCACTTTTGACGGCTGTTTTACGATTGGTATTTCAACTGAAGATGGGTAAAATGATGTCCTCTATTTACTTTTTCATTATTGCCTTGGCGATCTTATTTCTCGCTGCCTGTGATTCCCCAGCGACGAAAATTGCCCACCCCGATAATTTTACTGTACTGAAATCTGATAAAAAACTTGCTATCCCAATGGAATTGCGCTACCGACTGCTCGGTACTCCTGCGGTGGGGGAATCGTTGACTATTGAATTAAACCTGCAGACAAAGCAAGGTGACCGGGTAAGTGTACAGATTGTAGATAGCGCACAATTACTGAATACACCCTTCATCGGCACAATGATTTTTTTCGGCGAAGGAGAGCAATCCACATCGGTACAACAGGTGAATATCACGCCGCAGAGTGCAGGGGCTCATCATTTGTTAGTGCATGCCGAAGTGGAAAAAAACGGCAAAAGGCATGCGAATACCTTTGCAATTCCCATTTTGGTGGGACAAATTGACTGGCAAGCCGAGCTGCGCCCGCAAGGAGCGATTAAAAACGATAGTGCGGGCGGCAAAGTGATTTCGTTGCCCGCCAGCAGACCACAATAAATAGCAGATAGTTCTTTCTACAACGCCTTCAGCGCCTGCCAGCACCGATCGCTAAAACAGCCCCTCCAATAACTGACCGATAGCCAGTAAATTCCGATCACTACCTGCATGCCCCTCTATTTCAACGCCGATAGGCAATCCATCTGCACTTTTGCCTGCAGGGATGGTCAAGCCGGGAATGCCAGCATTGCTAGAAGGATCCATATTACGAATAAAGGTAGGGAAAGTCGGCACCTGGTTGCCATTCAACTCAACGGTCTCGTCGCTACCCTCAATTGGTCCTGCTGGTAGCGGTGTCGTTGGGATGATCATCGCATCAATGCGCGCCCGCTTAAAATAGTCTGCGAATCCGTTTTGTAATTTGGGGCGTAATACATTTACTGCGTTGGTATAAACCGCTTCGGGAATATTGCCATCGCCAGATAGACTGTTGAGCACCCCTTTAACATCAGGGCTTTCAACTTGGTCCAGTACTTCCTGATAACTGATACCATTGCTTGCTAAGTAAGCAGGCAATAATCTTTTTGTCTCGTATAACACAATAGGAAAACTTATTTGTTGGTTTAAGTCGCCTACATCTATATCAAAACGCTCTTCCACCAAAGTGATTCCCGCCTTGCTTAGGCGTTGCAATACATCGTCCATAACCTTTTCAACATCAGGGTGCAAATCGTCATAAAAATACTGGCGAGGGATGCCTAACCGAATGTCTTCTGCCTTTAATGTAGGCAAAGTAGTATCTGAATCACTCATGACCGCATCCAATAAAGCGACATCGGCAACCTTATTGCCCATGGAACCGATTGTATCACGCGTTTTAGATAAAGGAATCAAGCCTTGTTGTGAATATCGCCCCATTGTTGGACGGAAACCTACAATACCATTTAGGGCGGCTGGAATGCGACTAGGTCCACCCGTATCAGTTCCCAGACCTGCGCGAGTGAAACCCAAAGCGATCGCAACTGCGGTACCGCCACTACTGCCTCCAGCAAAACGTGTGGGGTCATGTGCATTGTGTACCGCACCGTAAGCGTGGTTGTTGCTCGTGATACCCAAATGCCAATTCATGTAAATTAGTTTTTCCCAAGATAATAGCCCCTGCTTTGCGCAATTGTGCAATAGCGGGCGCATCTTGAGGGGGAATGAAATGCGCCAGTCCTTTAGTCCCGCCGGTAGTCGGTAATTCGGCTACTTCAATGTTATCTTTGATTGCCAGGGTAAACTCCGCCAGCGGTGAATGAGATACTGATGCATGAGCATCCTGTGCCGATATCAATGCACCTTGTTCATTTAACGTAATAAAGGCGTTGTAATTTTTATCCGATTGTTTAATTAAATTGATTTGAGATGTTATCTGATATTTCATTTGAGGGTCTCACTTATTCAAACTAAAAATACATTACATATAACCTATAAAGATAAGTCGCTACTCATTACTAATCATATCAATCTTATGGATAAAGTGCATACATTATTTGTCTTGTGCCGATTTTTATCCAATGCACTAAGCGAGGTATAGAGACATACCGAGTGCTAAGACAGTCAGCGTGCCAAAATGGATTCCAATACCTTTCCAACCGCTAACAAATGACGATCGCTGCCTTCTGGACCTTCTATCTCTACTCCAATGGGCAGACCATTACGTGCTTTGCCTGCTGGAATGGTTAAACCAGGTATACCTGCATTGCTAGAAGGGTCCATATTGCGAATGAAAGTCGTAAATGTGGGGACAAGCTTTTCATTCAACATTACTTTTTCATCGCTGCCTTTAATCGGTTGTGCGGGCATCGGTGTCGTTGGGATAATAATTGCATCCACTCGCTGGCGACTGAAATAATCCCTAAATACTTTTTGCAACTGCGGGCGAAGATTGTGTATGGCGTTTTGATAGACATCTTCGGGTATCCCTTTACGGATTAAATCACCAAATATTTTTTTCACATCGGGGCTTTTTATTTTCGCTTGTAATTCGGGCAGGGTTAAGCCAATTTTTCTTGAAGCAAGATAGAGTGGTAGTAGTTTTTTAGTTTCATAAAGCACAATGGGAAAACTTACTTTTTGGTTTAATTCGCCCACATCTAAATCTCTGGTAACGAGAGTAACCCCTGCCGCTTTCAAACGGGTTAAAGTTTGTCGCATTACTTTAGCCACATCAGGAGACAGATCTGCGTAAAAATACTTACGCGGCACCCCCAAACGGATATCGGTCGCCTTCAATTGTGGCAAATGAGTAGGCTCGCCGGCCATCACAGCATCCAATAGGGCAACATCGACGACATTGCGTCCCATAGGGCCTATAGTGCCGCGGGTGCTAGATAAAGAGAATAAACCGCCTTGAGGGTATCTACCCACTGTCGGGCGATACCCTACAATCCCATTTAATGCCGCGGGAATGCGGCTGGATCCTCCAGTGTCAGTGCCTAAACCGGCGCGAACAAAGTTGAGGGCTATCGCTGTCGCCGTTCCGCCACTACTGCCACCAGCAAAATAATCGGACTTATGGGCGTTACCCACTGCACCGTATGCGTAATTATTGCTGGTGATACCAAATCCCAGTTCGTGCATATTGGCACGTCCGATAATCACTGCACCCGCTTTTTTTAAGATAGTCACGATTGGCGCATCCTTTGTCGGGACAAAATGCGAAAGGGCATGGCTCCCAGCGCTATTCGGCAAACCCGCCATGTCAATATTATCCTTAATAATTAAAGTAAATCCTGCTAAAGGTAATTTTTTTGCTGCTGGGTTGGCATCTAAAGCGGCAGCCGATTGCCGCGCACCAGATTCATCAAGGGCAATAAATGCATTATAGATCTTATCCAGACGTTTGATTCGCCTAATCTGCTTTTGCACCGTCGCTTGCATCTTGCCCACTTTATCGCTTGTTGCACCGTGCAAATTGCCGTCTGCAGGATCCGCACTTTGTCGCATTGCACAATGGGAGCACAAAAAAACTACACTCAACATAATACCAATAGGGGCTAATTTAGTCATCATGATCTCCTCAATAACATGGATTTTCAATACAGTATAAACATATAAAAGTGCACGGACGCACCGAACGCAAAGACAAAGGCATACCGAGCGTAAAGACAGCATAATTAAACACTATAAATCAGTTAATGGTTTGTTCTGGCTTTGTAAGCGCGAAAGCAGCGAGGCTAACTGCCAATAGCGCTCACCATGTTGCTGGGCAAAATGATTGATTTTTCCCACTAAAGTATCTATACCTAATCTATCGGCATACCAGAAAGGACCGCCGCGATAGCGGGGAAATCCATAGCCATGCAGCCATATTACGCCAAATTAAACTGAGTGGAACGACCATTAATTTTCATGGTAATTACACTGGTATCCTCTGCACCATATTTACGCAATCGTTCCTCTGCTTTTTCTAATCGCTGACGTGCTTCTTCTGGTGAATTGGCAAATAATTCGTAGTGAATTTGTGAATCGGGCAGTCCAGTGCTGCGAAACCCTCTTGAGACTTCGGACATCATAGATTCAGGCCCACACAGATACACTTCATCCACTTGGGCTATGTCAATCAAATGATGGCGGTGCAATGCTTCAGCTTAATGCTCTCCCTTTTATGCACAAGAGGGATAGTGCAATTAATTATTAAAGGTGACGGAAAGACCCACAGTCATGGGCGGTCCCCATACGCCGATAATCCCAGGGCCTATGACATAGCTGTGTTGAATATAGTC
>JAHRAO010000023.1 GCA_020027215.1 Gammaproteobacteria bacterium | reverse complement strand
CAATGCCAATTTATACCGCCGTGTTTTTCGCGTGGTAGATAATGAGCCGATGCCAGAGGTGCGAATCAGTGCGTCGCCATCGAGTATCAACGAATTCGGTGGTGCAACGACTATTACTGTGTCTTTGATTTCGGTTTCTCCAGACACGATTACGGTAACGGTCAATTTGGGTGGTACTGCTGCGAGTACGGAATATGAACCCTTTAATAATACTTTTGTATTTTTGCCTGGTGAATCTACCAAACAGCGTTCATTTGCGGCAATTGATGATGGTGATTCAGATGGGAATAAAACTGTTCATTTTAATCCATCCATTGCTTCGGGTCCTGGTTTGGTTGTACCAGTGTCTTCGTTTACCCTCACCATAACAGATAATGAAATTCCCCGCATTTTGCCCACAGTCAATAATATCTCTATTGAGGAATTGGGAATAGGTAATTTTTTCAATATGGGTGTGCGTTTGAATGCCCGTCCGCAAGGGTTGGTTAGATTGCACTTGACTGCTTCCCCCGCTGCCAATGTCGTGATTAGCCCCAGTACATTGAACTTTAATGCCAATACATGGTTGGTGAATCAGCAAGCAACAATTACTGCAGTTGATGATGAGCGCTTGGTCGACCGCGACACGACGATTACCGTTTCTGTGGATACGGCGGTCACGATCGATCCTATTTATCGTACGATGGTCAATGATGCTGAAGTTAGCGTCACTATTAGGGATGACGATGACTCTGGATTTAATATTGCCGCAACGAATGGTTTTTGTAATCCATCTACTCTATGCGATTTGGAAGTGACGGAAAATAGCAGTGCTTCTTTTGCAATATCGCTGACCAAACAACCGGAATCCAATGTGTCGGTGCAAAATTCTGTTTCTAATAATCCGAGCGAAGCAACAGTGAATGCTGCTGATCAAACATTGGTGTTTACTCCAACTAATTGGGCTGTGTCGCAAACCGTAATAGTTAATGCAACTGATGATAACCGAGAGCGCATGGATACCTCACGTGTGGAAGCGGCTGTCGTTGTCTTATCATCTGATATTTTTTACGCTTCGGCTCCATCGCGTCAAGTTGAAATTATTGTTGTAGATGATGATATTGGTAATCTGATTTTGTCAACGCATGTCATCACTATAGAAGAGACAACGCGCAGTCAAAATTTTTCAGTACGTTTGGGCACCCGCCCAGATAATCCCATTACAGTCCTGGTAGTCAGTGATTCGACTGCTGAAGCAACTGTATCACCATCATTGCTGACTTTCAATCCATCTGGGCTCAATGCGTGGAATGGCGATCAAGTTGTCACGATCACTAGTGTGGACGATCTATTTGCGGTTACCGATGTGGCGAATATTACGCTGGATCCTTCCGGCGATAGTGTTTATAGTGCAATAGAATCCACTTCGGTACGCGTTGTATTGCAGACCGATGAAACGGCTGGTATGATAGTCAGCACAACTACGCTCAGCGTTGCTGAAGAAGGTGGGCAAGGATCTTTTAGTGTGCGGCTTAGTGCACAACCTAAAAATGACATTGATCTTATCCTTGAAAGTAATGCGCCGCAAGATGCTATCTTGGCTAATGATATGTTGATCTTTACGCCAACCAACTGGAATACCGCCCAAACGGCGACAGTGATTGGTGTAGAAGATGGAGTGACCGGCAATCACTCGGCAATTATTAGTGTGCAAATAGATCCCTCAGCTCTCACTGTTGCAGATAATATTTTTAGTAGTGTGCCTCCAACCACGCTCACTGTCACCGTAATAGATAACGAAGTGCCGGGTATTCGCGTGAGTACTCTGCGTACTACTGTTGGGGAAAATGGCGGTACGCGCATGGTCAATGTACGCTTACAGGTAGAACCGAGTGCCGATGTCACATTATCGCTCACTCCTGTTCTTTTTACGAATGATAGCGTCGAGTCGACCAGTGAAATGACTGTGAATCCCAATACAATGGGGTTTACACAGACTAATTGGGCAGTGAATAGACCTTTAACTATCACAGGAGTTGATGATATGCATGTCAATCCGGATAGGGCAAAAGTGAGAGTTCGAGTCTTAAATACTGTCGATACAGCTTACCAAGGCATACCCGATCAAGTTATTGATGTACAAGTGGTGGATGATGAAGTGGCAGCTATTTTAGTCTCACCACCAACAGTTGAATTGGATGAAAGAGGGAGTACTACAGCGGTTACGATCAGTCTCAGCGCATCGCCACCTAGTGGTAATGTGGCTTTAGACCAAATTGCGAGTCCCCCTGGACGAATATCCATTGAAGGTAGTCCGGTGTTTAACCCAACCAATGCGTTAGTGTCGCAAACATTGATTATTACCGCCATAGATAATCGGCGAATTAGTAATTCACCGCCAGAAGGGGCTGGTAACGCTCGCTTTGATATAGTTGATTTACAGTTGCCAGTTGTTTTTGGCGCAATCTCGTATCGATCAGCAAATCCTGCAGTGATCCGTCTACGAATTAGAGATGATGACATAGCCGCCCTTGCACTCTCTCCGCCTAATTTGAGCATTGCGGAAGGAGAGATAACGACTTATACCATGAGTTTGAATACAATTCCCGAAGCGGCAGTTGCAATAAGGATTGATGGCGAAGCGGGTATTCTATACGGTATCCTCAATACAGCAACCGATGAAATTGAATACGGACCATCTGGCGTGCCGCGTAATGTGATATTCAATCCACAGAGTAGTGCGCTCACTAGCCAGACGGTATATGTTCAGGCGGAAAATGATTCTATCTACAATGGTCCGCGGGATATTGTGTTAGAGCATCGTATTGCGGCAACGGATGATACAAATTACCAAGCGTTTGGCAATAGTGTTTTGGGATCTATTAATTTGAGTTTAACATCGGATGACGATTTACCAGTGGTGAGCATACAGGCGACAACCCAAACGGATGAAAGCCAATCAACCACTGTGTTGGTAACGATGAGTAACCCATCATCTTCTCCCGTGACAGTACGATTCATTTATAGTGGTACTGCTATGCGGGGTAATAATCTAGATTACACCGCAGCAACGGTTGTCGTTATCCCCGATCGCACAACGGGCACCGAACTATCATTTTTGGTGAACGATGATCCTATTTATGAAAGAGATGAAATAGCAACTATACGGATAGGGAGCGTGAGTGGCGGCGGAGCAGTTGCCAGTACAGATACTAATATGACGCGTGCGGACATACGCATTAGAGATAATGAATCTATTCCGCTCGTGCGTATAGCCGTACAACCGGTAGAAGTGACTGAAGATAATGAGTTGGCACAGGTAATTGCATTTTTGGATCGCCCAACGACACAAGATGTGACTGTTAATGTTAGTGCTATTGGAATACGGATATTCAATTCCCCCGCTGAACCAGAGGATTATATACTTGGTGGCGTTGAAGGGGCTTCCAGCGTAAATATTACGGTAATGGCAAATGATACGACTGGTGGGGTTACAATTCAATCGCGACCCGACACAGAATCAGGAGAAAATGAAGATTTATTGTTGGAAATTGCACTCATCACGGGCGAGGCACTGCGCAGTACAGCAACAGGTCATTCCACTGCCCGCTTCACTATCATAGAAGATGCACGCCCGCCGACAGTTGATGGCAATAGCCTCACGACTACCGATGCCACTGCTGGTTCAGTGGTAGCAAATTGGGCGCAAGCAACCGATGATTTAACCCCGATCAATGCTATTCGTTACGAACTCTATGTGTCTACTATGGTATTGACGACTACCGATGTGGCGACTATTCGCATGCAAGCGGTGAGTTCGGCAAGTGTGACGGCCAGCACGAATGCAGTTCTAACTGGGTTACTCCCCCTGCGTACGTATTATTTAGTATTGCTCGCAAGAGATTTGGTGGATAATGTTGCTTTTTATACCACGCAAGGCGTATTTTTTAATACATTGCGAGCCATTGATATTGATGAAGATGGAGTGGCAGATAATATACTTGCTGCCGATGGAAACAATGGCGATGGTGATGGCGATGGATTATCGGATGATTTGGAATCCTACTTGTCTACTTTAGTTCCTGCTGGTACTGCTATTACTCCTATCTTGGATAGCAATAATAACCGTATCCCTGATGCAGTAGAGGTTGCTTTGGGATTACCTGTTAATCAGGCAACTGCCGAAGAAATTATTGGTGATAATATTCGTCCAGTGATCACTATTCCAAGCACTCAGCTGAATATTGCTGATGCCTCCGAGGGTTTTTATACTGATGTATCAGTACAGGTCAGAGCAATGGATGGTGATGTTCCCTTGGCGGTTGTTCCTTATTTCCGTCAAGGAATGTTGTGTGGGGGCAGTGTTTTGCCTTCTAACTATCAAACGATATGTGTGCCAGTCACCCGTTCTAGCGATACCTTACGCTTGCGTTCGGGAGCAAATGATATTTGGTGGATTGCAGTAGATGATGATGGCAACTGGCCCCTTGGAGGTGCTTCAACGCAAAATATTAGCTTGTTGCCACAATTGAGCTTTCAAGAAGATATATCGGTCGTTGCTCCATCTACCGTTGAGTTTTCCATTAATTTGAATGGCCAACTGGTTGACCCCTCACGACCTTTAACGATTGACTTTGTTTCCGATAACGATAGCTCCAATTTTGTCGCGCTTGCTTTGCGTGGCAGAACGCGCGGACAAATGACTATCTCCGAGAATGAGATGTCTGGGAAATTTGTTGGGAGATCCACTGAAGGAGGAGTAGCGGTATTACGAATGGTGGTGACTCAGGCGCCCTTTGCTCAATCATTTACTCAAATAAACTCAGAAAATGAACGCGTTTTGGTTGGCGGGAAGACTACTTTAATTATTACTACATTGCAAGAACGCAACTTAAACCGCCCGCCCAACGTTAATCTAACGGTCATGGAAAATGGAACCATGCGTCCTGTGAGTCATATTATCATACCCTCGACAGTCGGCGTGTTGCGAGTGTTGGCAAATGTGATTGATAGCATAGACGATACACTGCGTTACGATTGGAGTGCAACCGATCCGCTGATTTCTCCTTTGACCGAGTCCGCCGAATCTTACAATTTACCGACATCGAGCTTATCAATCCCTGGTGTTTATTATTTTAGAGTGGCGGTGACCGATCGAGGTAATCAAACAGTACAATCATCATACCCGCTCCGTATCTATGCACGTGAAGATATTGCCGTTTTGAGAACCGATAAAGATGTGGATGGAGATTCGGTTTCGGATATGAGTGAAGGCATATTTGATAATGATATGGATGGTATCCCTAATTATCTAGACACTTTAACGAATGATGCTTCAGCATTACAAGGGCGTCGATTAGCGGGTGCACCAGCTCCTGATGCATCTCGTTATTTGCTGACTACCGATTCAGGGTTGCGCCTACGTTTAGGGCATATTGCTTTGTCGGCAAGCCGCCCCACGAGCGAGATAAATAGTTACGCGGCAGCTATTAGCTTAGACGATATAAGAAATTATGGGAATAATGGTCAACCGGTCATCAATGTTGAGCAAGTGATGTCGAACGCACCCATAGAAAGTATTGGTATCTATAATTTTGAAGTGACGGGCATATCCAATTTAGGCGACCGAATAGATGTGGTGTTGCCAATGCTGGCTCCATTACCTGTGCGACCACAATATCGCAAATATCGTCATGGAGTGGGATGGAATGAATTTGATCCGAGTGCCGGAGACCGTGTAATATCCGTACTGGGTCAGTCGGGCATATGTCCTGGAACACGGGCAGCGGTTTGGAATAATGCGACTGCTCTTGTTGCCGGTCATCATTGCGTGCGTTTAAGTATTGCCGATGGAGGGCTCAATGACGGAGATGGGTTGGTCAATGGTCAAATCACTGACCCAGGCGGAATAGTGTCCATTCCACTCTCTGAAGTTAGAGCGGGTACGGATGAAGGGGGCGGACGCTTGGGAGTGTTATCTGTATTAAGCCTTTGTGTTTTGATTGGATTATTCTGGCGTCGGCGGATGGCAGTGCTATTATCTGCATTGATGATATTGATCACTCCGTCAGTGTGGGGAGATGGCCATTGGGATGAATGGTTGCCTTCTCAGGATTCACAGGCAAGTAGGTGGGCTAACCTATACGGAGGCATAGGTTTTGGATCTTCATTTATTGATCTCAATGAAACGGCTGCATTTCGCCTTGTTGATAAACAACAGAGCGCAATGCGTTATACATTGGGCTATCGATTGTCCCCATCATGGAGTATAGAAGCCTTGAGTACCTATGTGGGGCGTGGTGAAAGTGAAGGAAATATAGGTCGTTTTGTTTACGATTATGAAGAATTAGGTGCGGGGGTGGCGTATCGTTTGCCGAAACCCTCATGGAGTTGGCGGCGGGGCGATACACTCGGATTAGACTGGCACTGGCAAATATTTCTTGGCACCGCGTATCAAACTGTAAAGTGGGGTGGTGGTGAATTGGCGGAAAATGCTGTCAATCAGACAGTGGTTGGCTTCAGTTGGGATATGACCACCTCTAGTCGTTGGTTTGTAAGGCTTTCTTACGAACAATATGGAATGGATGCCACCTTATTCACAATCAATTGGTTGCTCGGACGCACGAGATGGCAGGATATATAAAATCGTTACTTAATATGAAACCCTATCGGCGTACATTGCAGTATATTTTTTGTATTCTATTTTTATATTTAGGCCTGCCTGTATCATTAGTGCAAGCAAATATAATTCAGACTGTGGCTGGAAGTGGTTTTGGTCAAGCGAGTAGTGCAACAAATAGTGTGCGCCTCTGGTTAGATGCTAGCGATATCAATGCCGATGGGCGAACAGATATTGATTTGGGCAATTTTGTGAATGATACGTGGCGGGATAAATCTGGGTATGGAGTCAATTTTATGCGCAGTGCAACAAGAAATGTGCCCGATATAGTCAGAACGGCGGGGCTGATTGGAGTGGATTTTGAACGTGATAGTAGCCATAAAGACAGATTAGTGGCTAATAGGGCTTTATTTAATGGATCTATTAGTGAATACAGTGTATTTGCTGTTCTCAATAAAGAATCAAATGCTAATTCTACTTTATTTAATTTAAACCCTAGTGGAGGCAGGCTTTTGGTCCATGTTCCCGAAGGGGGTGCACCTGCACAAGTGCGCTTTGATGCGGGTGCTCAGGCGAATCGGTTGTCCGCTAGTTTTGCTGGTACAAATACTGGTGAACGCTATATATGGAATTTTGTCAATAGCGTCGCTAATAGTAGGCAACAAATCTATCGTTCAGGATCTGAGTTGGCTTCAGATGCTACAGGCCACACTATAAACTTTCCGAATAATTCACGTGCCGTGATAGGAACCGAATCGGAGACGTATACCGCTGATTATTTTGAAGATGGCATACTCCATGAATTTATTGTATTTGGTCGCGACCTCAACAGTGCTGAACAATTATTAATTGAAAACTACTTGGCGGCAAAGTGGAACTTGAACAATATTGTGCGCGATATTTTCCCTGAACCCGATCGCAATTTTGTTCATGATATTGCTGGAATTGGACGCATAGATGCATCAAATATAGTGACCGCCACCACTTCTGCGCGGGTAGATGTTACCTCTACACCGAGCGGTGGCGATCAATTGCTCAACAGCAATGATTCATTTTTTATGCTAGGTCATGATAATGGTGTGCGCAATAGTATGCGTATGGTGACAGGGTATGCACTTGCCGATAGGACATGGTATGGTGCCTCGACTGGAACAGATGGGACTGTAGGAACGAACAATAAAATTCGTTTAGTATTCCCAGTAGAACAAATTGGCTTGGGAGTGAGCAACCCGACTAATGCATCGGGTTGGCAATTATTAGCGACTACTACGCTGGGTAATAGCTTTGCACAAATTGCGGCTGGAGGAACTTCTTATAATGCCGCCTCGCGCACAGTGACGGTGGAGTTAGATGCCGATCAACTCCATGAAAGATACTTTACTTTAGCGGCACTTGGTCCCGCCATTATTCCGACTATAGCGCCAGCCGGACAGCAAAATGTTGCTTATTCTTATACGTTGACCAATTTGGGCGGTGCTGTTTCTATTACTGGAGGGTGCTCAGTACGTTCTGGTGTTTTACCGTCAGGGTTCAGCCTGACCCGATCTGGTAATACGTGCCAATTTGTCGCTAGCCGTCCCACTCAGGTGGGAGCAACTACCTTATTGGTGCGCGCACTCAATAGTGATGGCGTCAATGATATTTGGGTGACTTTGGTTATTTTACCCGAAACAAATAGAGTGAATGATTTGGTGACGACCATAGCCGGAGACGGATTTGGCACTAGTCAATCTAATCAACTGCGTTTATGGTTGGATGGAGGAGATATCAACGGCGATGGCCACTTCAATAACCATGGAACTAATTTATCACAGTTTGGTGGATGGCAGGATTTGTCCGGATTCGGCCTTGATTTATTTAATAGTGGTATCTCGGGCACTGTTTTGCCCACTATCGTTCCAGAAACACAAGCGCTTAGCGGAGTGGATTTTGAGCGCGACAGTACCCATGTACTCACTTCTTCGGCTCCGCTCATTCAGGGTAATCAAGGTGAACTGTCTATTTTTGCTGTAATCAATAAAGACTCCGAAGCGAACTCCACCCTGTTTAATCTCAATGCCGGAGGAAATCGTGTATTAGCCCATGTTCCCGAAGTTGCCGGCGGCAATTCTTTGGTGCGCTTTGATGTCAATGGACAGAGTGGGGCTCAACGGGTCAGCGGAAACTGGGGTGCGTCAACAGGGGTGCGCTATGTATGGAATTTTGTCAATAGTGTCTCTCAAAATCAACAACGCGTTTATCGTTCGGGGAATCAAATTGCCAATGATGCAACTGGCGAGCAAGTCAATTTTGTGGCAAGTGGGCGAGTCGTTATGGGAGCAGATGAAACGACCTCCCCCAATTTTGCTTATTTAGAAGATGCGATTGTCCACGAATTCATTATATTTAATCGCTACTTAAATGATGCTGAACGGCGATTGATGGACAATTACTTAGCTGCAAAATGGGATATTGATAACCTCGCCACTGATATTTATAACGAACCAAGCCGAGAATTCACCCGCGAAATAGGCGGTATTGGTCGAATAAATGCGAGCAATATATTAAATGAAAGTGGTTCTGGGGGATTAAAGATTTCTGCACAAATAACGGGTAATCATTTGCTGGCGACCGATGGGAATTTTTTTGTCGTTGGCCACGACAATAGTGCTTTTGTTGGCCATCGCCCCGTCGGTGGTAACTATGCCAATCGCAATTGGTATGGTGATAGTGCTGGCACAAATGGATTCGTAGACGGTGGCGACCGCATTACTATGGAATTTATGATTACTGATTTGGGATTTGCCTTTACTGACGTAACAACGCCAACCGAGGGTTGGTCACTTGTTGTAGGTAACGATATCCGATCACTCGCTGTGGCAAATGTTGTGGGTATTTATAACACCATGACGCAAAGTGTTTCTTTTGTCATTGATGCTGACTTGCTCAATGACCGATACTTCACCTTAAATTTGCCCGTGCGCTTACTTTTTGCTATTATTCCCAATTCTCCACAAGAAGGAAGTAATGCACAGATCAGTGTAGTGGCGTCCCAACCCGTACAACGCTTGGTAGAAGTAACGGTGAACCGCATTGGCGGCAACGCGACCAATGGAGTTGATTATATATTGGCGAATAATGTTATCCGCCTCCAACAGGGGAACCAAACGGCATCAATTCCCATCCAAATACAACAAGACAATATATATGAAAATGATGAGACGCTTCGATTTGCCCCCGTTGTAACCCTCGGTTCGGCAATTGTGCGACAATCTAGTGCCTCAATGCGGATTGTGGAAGATGATGGACGTCCCCGTGCCGGCATCACCGCTGGGAACACCCTGATGGAGTCAGCGGGCAATTTTTCAATGAATATTTCACTTGATAGGGCAACGACCCAAGATGTCACTATTATGCTGAATAAAGAGGGTAGTGCTGTTATAGGGGATGCGTGTGCCGATGAAGGCGTTGATTATGTATTAGCATCTACACAAGTGGTCATTGTTGCCGGTGCGACCATGCAAACAATTGATGGCACAGTATGCGATGACCGTTTCGTGGATCCTTCCGATATCATTCGTGTGGTAATACAGGGAGTCAGTGGCGGCGGTGTATTGATTTCACCCACCATACCAGCGGCGAATATCACTATCGCTGACAACGATTTCCCCAATATTAACTTGAGCACGACTTCACTATCAATTGATGAAAATGGCGGGACGGGGATGTTTCAGGTGAGCTTGACTTCGCGTCCAGCGGATGATGTCCAACTGCTACTTTCCATCCTTGATGCTGGGGAATTGATACTCAGTAATACCGCCCTTAACTTTACTTCACAAAGCTGGAATACTTCCCAAACGATTATTTTGACGGGGGTAGATGACTTTGATCCTTTGCCCGATCAGACGACAGTGCAAATCAGCGTCAATTTAGATGATACGCTGACAACAGATATGTCGTATCGTTTAGGTCTAGGGTCAACGGTGACGGTGAGTGTCATTATGCCTACAGATGAATCGCCGGGTATATTAGTATCCAGCACGACAGTAACAATAGTGGAAGGATCCACAGGACTTCTTGGTATCCGCCTTGCTTCCCGCCCAGAAAGTGCTGTGGCAATTGATATCGCTACTGTTGACACTGCTCAAGCAACAGTAGAGCAAGAGTTTCTTGTTTTTACGGTGTCTAATTGGAACAGCACTCAGAATATTGTTATCAATAGTGTGGAAGATAATGTACAAGTAGCGCTGGAAGTGACAACCATGCAAGTGAGCGTCAGTCCAGGTAGCGATCCGGTGTTTGGCACATTGAGTCCTGTATTGATCCCGCTTATTTTTGAAGATAATGATAGCGCCGCTGTCATTATGAATAATCGGCGCAACTTACTTGAATTATCTGCACCTGAAAATTCAACGGCACAGGTAGCCGTGCGTTTACAGACCCAACCAGTTGCCATGGTGCGGATTGACTTGACTAGTTCTATTATGGAGGAAGCTACAGTAAGCCCATCTCAACTCACCTTTACGCAGGCAGATTGGGATGTTGAACAAAACTTTATCGTGACATTGTTAGATGATAATGTAGTCAGTGCTGATCGATCTACAATAACCTTAGCAATTATGACCGGTGATACGGTCTATGCATCTCTCACTCCTGCGGTAAATGTGAATATCGTTGATGATGAATTGGCGACATTGATCATATCGAGTCCGACAATCAACATGATTGAAGCGAGTACGCGGGCGGTCATGGTTGCTTTAAGTTCAACCCCTAGAAGCGATGTCACTTTGCAAGCGATTTCCCTTGATACCAATGTGCTCACAGTGTCACCGACTTCCATCGCCATTGATGAATCAGTTGCGACTGTGCCGAATGTATTTACTATACAGGCGGTGGATAATGATCTATCTGGCGACACTACTGCATCAATTCGTTTTGCTTTTTCTGCGACATCGGATATGGCATACCGTGCGGTGCAATCGATAGCACGGGTTAATGTGATGGATGAAGATGGTGCGAATATTGTGTTATCTACCAATACTGTGGTCTTAGGGGAAGGTAGCACTCTTGTTTATACTGTAAGCCTTTCTTCTAGACCATCTTCGGCAGTGCTTGTGATGTTGGATAATATTCCGCAACGTATGTCGGTTTCAACACGTATGCTTTCTTTTAATACAGAAAATGCATTGACCACCCAATCCATTATCATTCAATCTGCCGAAGACAACATATATAGAGGCAATATTACTTCGCAAATTAACCACCGAGTTGTTTCCGCTGCTGATGCTTTCTCTGAAGCACAACCGAATAGGCTCACAGTTGGAGTTGTTGATAATGATGTGCCGGTGGCTTCAATAAGATCGTCCAGTGATCCGGCTAGTAGCTTAGTGCAATTGTTGGAAGGCAATACTACCAACTTAGATATTTTCCTAAGCAATCAGTCTATTTTTGATACACAAGTTAATTTAGCACAAACGGGATCTGCTGATTTTGGCGTGGATTATATCCTCCCCGCGCAAGTAGCTGTTTTGCGCGGTACAACAGGTAGTTCTTTTGTTTTCACCGCGCGCATGGATAACCTGTATGAAAATAATGAAGAAGTAATCGTGAGTATTGATTCTGTCAGTCAGGGTGGTATTATTGATGCGACAGCGTCTTCACTGCGTGTGTCTCTTTCCAATATTGATGCTTTACCGATATTGAGTATTTCTGCTACTCCAACCCGCATATCAGAAACAGGAAATACCCGCATTAGGATCTCTTTGAATCTGTTATCGGCGGTGAGTGATGTGAATTTTAGATTGAGTTATATGGGAATGGCGGTGGAAACCGATACAGCAGCGGAAGATAATGATTATCGCGTTGCGGTGACCAATATTGATACCGCTACACCAGGGCAAGGCAGTATGAACTTGACAATTGGGAGCGGACAATTAGAGCGCAGTGTGATATTGCAGGCGATTTCAGATACGGATACAGATAATGATAGCGTTTTGTTTGAAATTTCTAATGTAACCGGTGCGAACTTGTCCGCTACCATGTCTACTGTGGCAATCAGTATTAGTGAGGATTTTAATCCGCCGATTCCGGGTGGTGGTCTCATCATATCAAGCTATACCCAAACGACCGCAATGGCAATGTGGAATAATTCATCAGATGACCGAACCACGGCGAGCCAATTCCGTTATCGTTTGTATGTTGCAACGACTACCTTTAGCGCTACCGACTTAAGTGATATACAGTCTGTGGTGAATCAGGCGCGCCATTCGTTTATTGTCAACGATGCCCCGCAAGATAACAATACGCAATATACGATGACTGGCTTATTGCCCGATCATCGTTACTATGTCACTTTAGTTGTGTTGGACTTTGCCGGTAACCAAGTCTTGTATACGACATCGGGCATATCTTTTACCACTGCTCTCGCTGTGGATGCGGATAACGATGGTTTAGCCGACAGCTTGACGGCTGCAGATGGTTCAGCAACTGATGGAGATAATGACAATATATCCGATGATGTGGAAACCTATATTCGTAGTCGTGATGCAGCATTAACCGATGTAACTCATATCACCGATTTGAATAATAACCTCATCCCCGATGTTGTAGAAGTTCGTTATGGTCTGCCGGTGAATCAGCTCACAGCTCACGATGTATTGGGAAGAGATGCGACTCGCCCGCGTATTGTAATTCCCTCTGCTGAGATTAGAAGAGTTTCTTCGGGCTTTGAGTCGGGTATTTTTAGTATGGTGACCGCAATGGATAGTTCAACGCCTATTGATGTGGTGGCATATTTGAAACGAAGTGATTGTGATACAAGTGTTATGCCGGCAAATTATGAAACATCCTGTGAACGGGTGAGTGTTGGCAATACTTTGATTTTGCGTTCGGGGACGAATAGATTGTGGTGGATAGCACAGGATGATAGCGGTAATTGGCCGTCTGGCGGTGCTTCTTCCCAAACAGTGTTGCTTGTCCCGCAATTAGAATTTTATCCCAATATAGCGGTACTCTCCAATACTACTTATCGGGTCACCGCGGTGTTGAGCGGTAATTTAATTGATCCCACCCGCGAACTGCGCGTTCCGATAACGGTAACCGCCGATGATACGAGCTCACAACTGACTATGGGGAGTACGGCCTCTGTAGTATTCTCACCGGGTCATTTACAAGGATCGTTAGAAGTCGTATCCGGTGAAACGACTGGCACACAAAGATTTAATTTGAATATATTACAGTCTCCATTTGTGCGTAATAATGTTAATTTTGATGTGCAAACTGAACGAGTCACTGTGGGCGGTAAAAATATTTTTCAGGCGCAAGTCCGATCCAATAATTTAGACCCATTGGTTAACATCAACATTACTCAATCGAGTAGAAGTGTGACTACTGTGAGCACATTGAATACATCTCCCGTGTGGGTCACTGCTGAAGTCATCAATATGCCTGCAAATCAGGTTACTTATAATTGGCAGCAAACCGATAATGCTATCACGGTTCCCAGTCCTTCTACCGCAGCTTCTTCCTTTGTTATTGCACCCAACAATCTTAATGCTGGCCTCTATAACATTGTATTGCAGGCTAGCCGTGGCACAACGAATAGTATTACCATACACACAGCTTTACAAGTGGTCGCTGCGCCGAACTTAGTTGCAGGACGTGACACAGATGGTGATTCTGTATTAGATATAGATGAAGGTATTGTTGATGTGGATGGCGATAGAATTCCAGATTATATAGACACTTTGAATAATAATGCTCATATATTGCAGAGTAGACGATCTGCCAATAGTGATATCCCTGATGCGCGTCAGTATGTCCTCAAAACTGTAACTAACCATCGGCTACGGCTCGGCATGGTTGCATTATCTATCTCGAGTTTTGCAAGCGGGACAAATTATGTGAGCGGAGTTTCGCTGGACAATATTGCAATGGCAGGCAATAGAGGCAATAGAGCTTTGAATAGTTCACATAATGCTCCAAATAGTGCAGTCGGTATATATGATTGGGAAATTCTCTATACATCTGATAGCTATGAGAGAGTGCGGGTTTCCATACCCTTATTGCAACCAGCTCCCGTTAACCCGCAAACAAGGGTTTATTTTGCGGATATGGGTTGGCGTGATTTTGATGCGAGTGCTGGAGACAGTGTTCTATCTGTGCTAGGGAGTCCGGGATTATGTCCAGCCGCGGAGGCAGCAGATTGGCAAATGGCAATGCCTCTACAAGCAGGACATAACTGTATATTGATTTCCGTGCGCGATGGTGCTGCTAATGATACAGATGGTATGGCAAATGGTATCGTTGCTCATACCGTTGGCATTGCTGGTTTAGTGGATAACTCGGTTACTGCTTCGGGGAGAATAAGTCAATGGATGTTGTTGGGATGTTTTTTGATGATGATCATACGCCGACTGGGTCGTAAAAATATAAAAAGGGTGCAATAATGTCAGTGCTACGTATGTTGTTAATCGCATTTATTTTTCTTGGCGTGCCGTCTTTATCTCTCGCGGGGATCGATCCCGAGAGTACAGCAGAAGCAAGTGTAACAACTTCTACCGAAATGATCATTGAAGCCGCTGTGATTGAAGTAGAAGAAGCCCGCTCGGTAGAGGAAGAAGCCCGCTCGGTAGAAGAAGAAAAAGACACCATTACAGTGGCGAAGAGAGAGCCTTTACCGTTCTCGCTCCCTTATTCATCTTTATATTTTGGCTTTGGCATAGGTGCTTCCACTATTTCGCCAGAGCTCGCAGGTACTTACAATATTGCCAATAAAAGAAGTTCTTCCAATCAGTTCATGTTGGGGTATCGTTTTAGTAAGCGCTGGGATGTGGAATTGTTTCATACCGACTTAGGCGAAGTGGTCATCAATCCACAAAATCAGACACTGAGTTATAGAGAATTTGGTATTCAAACCCGTTATACGGGCAACTTTCCGAACTGGATGCGTAGACCTTTCCGATCATGGTTGAGGACAGAGAGTAAAGTCCATTGGCGCCCCTACGCTCAAATCGGGGCGGGGCAAGTCAATGTGACTTGGACTGAACCCGTGCAGAATGATGGGAAATGGCGCACATTAGGCGGTGTCGGCTTATCGGTGGAATCGACAAACAACTATTTTCAATGGAGCACGCGATTAGGGTTCATCTTTTACGGGCGTGATGCAAGCATGATCAACATAGAATGGACGCTCTATTCATTATTGTAATTCAATAGCACCCATTTCCTTTATTGTCTCCACCTCATTACACACGCAACGTCAGGTGGCATGCACTCCCTTGCCCGCTATAAACGCCAGTGTGAAAAAGGATGAAGCCGCGTGCGCTTCAAGCGGGGTGGAAATTGTATGCTTAAATGCCCGGTATAAAGGGGACGTTACAGGCGACTACCCCAATGGATATAACTATTCCACAAAGCAACAATAAATATATCTTCATTATAATTTTCCCTTAATTGAAAAATGATTTAATGGATAATTATATACTTAAATCATGTTGGAAATATATTTTTATGCTGCTCCCATCAAAGTAAAATGCAAACGATGGTGTATAGAAAATCATTCAGATGATGGACTGTTTTTTTTGGCATAGAATAAAGTGGATTTTATAATATTTATCCCACAGAAAACATAGTATAATAGGACAATTATCACAAACAAAGTTAAGTATATTGCCTAAGTGGAATTAAGATTTGATTACACATTCATGTGATAAGTCATATATTTTGTTAAAATGCTACATGAGACAACAAAGTAAATGAAAGTAACCGCGCGATTTTTGCATAGTACTATGGTGCTATGTGGCGTAGCTTTAGTTGTTGCTTCCACCGTGCTTTCTAAAGATTCGTGGTCATTGGAGAAAGGTGCGTTTTCTTTCCCATCACCTCTGTTGAGTGAACACACTATGGATTGTATAGTGTATTGCAATGACCTGCATAGATCTGGCGAATCTGTGTTGCCGCTCACTGCGAGCACTACCATTATCGTTTCCTCGTCATCTCCCACCCTGTCTGAAGTTATGACGGACTGGATCCACAAACCGACAACTGATCGTGGTTTTGCCTTTGCGCTGAATAACGGTCATTTATATTTCACCCATAACTATGCAACCGATGTTATAGAAAATTGGCAGCTTACCCATACGGATGGTGCTGGAGCGGTGTCATTTCCTGATGCCTCTGTTGCTGTGCGCAATGCTGTAGGGGATAGCACGCTTCCCACTACTCGAACGTTGAATTTTTGCCTTGTTCCTTTCAATACCACTCCGACTGAACATGTTGCATGCACTCAAGACACGCTTTTCATTGACCTGGCACCCACTGCCCAAGAACAATGGTTAGCGACGACTGCCAATTATTCATTCGCTATTGCGCTGACCGCATTAGATAATTCCAGTAATACACTGCGCTATTCTGTGCTACAAAACCCGCATCACGGTTGGCTTGGCGAATTAGGTGCCCATAACCAAATTATTTATACTCCAGATGTGCATTTTTCGGGCATAGATCATTTCGTATTTCATGCCAATGATGGTTGGCTTAATTCTGTTCCTGCCACTATAACGATTACCGTTCATGACATGCTATTTTCACCTCTAACCGAATATGCCCCAGTAGTTGGTATGACGGAGGAGGGAGCAAGAGGATTAGCAGCCGCTCCTGTGGCAGGAGTAGTAGGAAATTTCTTTAGGACATTGAGTGAAGATCAATCGGCAGACTTTACTATTATGGGGACAGATAGCGATGTGGGGGATACCGATCTGACTTGGCGCATTGTTACTCCACCGCCGAGCGGTTTGTTGAGCATTGGCGGACAAAATTTAATGGCTGGCTCTACCGGTGCGCTAACGACGATAGTTTCTGGAGGACAAGTCATAGGTACTGCCACCTTGACTTATACTCCTGGTGTCAATTTTAATGGTTCTGATTTTGCAATGCGATTTGTGGTTAGTGATGGAGTATCTGATTCCGCTCCGCAGATGGTTTTTTTTGGTGTAACTGCGGTCAATGATACACCGGTGATTACACAAGGTGATTTGCTTTCTTTACAAGTATCTGTGGGAACGAGTACTGATGTGTTTTTGACCGCAACGGACCCAGATATTAGACCTACCTACACTTGGATGATCCAGATGATGCCCGCGAGCGGTACACTAACATTGGCGTCTAGCGGGACAGCCACCACTGCAACTTATAGTGCTACTGGGGTAGGCTTAGGTACTTATACTGCCACTATCGTTGTGACAGATGATTTTGGCGCGCAAGATACTATTACACTCTCATTCCGAGTCACGGCGGATGATATTGATGGTGATGGATTGATTGATATTATGACCCCTACACAACTGATGGGGATGCGCGACGATCTCAATGGCGATGGAATGGACGATGGTCGGTTACCCGCAATAAGCCCTGCTGGTGCGGTAGGTTGTCCGGCTATGGGCTGTAATGGCTATGAATTGGCGAGCGATATTAACCTCAGTGCCGAATGGGTGCCCATCGGCACGGATAACCACCCGTTTACTGGGACATTTAAAGGCAATGGCTTTGCGATTAACGGATTGCGTATTAATAGTAGCGGCACAAATTATGTCGGTTTGTTTGGCGTACTAAATGGGGCAACGATTAGTAGCCTCACCTTAACTCAACTGAATGTCATCGGTAATAGCTATACGGGTGCCTTAGCAGGCGATGTGCGCAATAGCACCCTGACTCATATTGCTCTTAGGGGTGATGGATCTGATGCCACCATTGAAGTACATGGTCACGGCGACAATGTCGGCGGATTAGCGGGAGAGCTCAATAATTCGCACCTTTCTTTTGCCAGTAGCACACTCACCATACAGACCGAACTGAAAGATGCGGGTGGTTTGATAGGGAAGTCAAATTCTTTTGTCAGTCATGTTTCAGTACAAGGTGCCTTGATTATTGATAGCGATACAAACGACCTACGAGAGTATGGTTTTGGCGGGCTTATTGGTCATATGACAGCTGGCACAGTGCAAAATAGCTGGACGCGGGGTGAAGTTAGAATTGTCAGTGCCCCTACGCCAGAAGAAGGTAATTTTATCCAAATCGGAGTTGCGGGTATCATCGGTTATATGGCAGGCGGAATCGTGCGTAATAGTTGGTCACGTGCCTCTGTACGCGCACAGACGGTCAGTATTTTGCATTCTGCCGGCCTCGTTGGATGGATCCAAGGTGGTACTATATTCAATAGCTGGGCACGCGGCATAGTGCAAGGCCCTACTGCCAATACAGTCGCTTACGGCGGTTTACTTGGCGTAACAATAAATGCAACCCTACAAAATACATGGAGCGCAACAAATGTGGGTGGCAGTGGAACGTTTTCAGGTGGTCATACAGGTGCAACCCAAGGATCAACATATAGTGGTCGGCACTACTACGATGCAGAAAATGGCGTTATGAGTGCTGTAGGACTTGGATCTGCTGATATAAATGCGCGTACGATTGAACAAATCGCTATGTTACAAGGCGGCACAGGGAATGTACTCACCCACACTAACTGGCATGCAGGATTTGGCGCAGGTGCTAATTTATTGCTCAGCCAATATTGCGATAATAATGCCGATGGCGTTATATCGGCAAGTGAAACCACCAATACCAATTATGTATGGGATTTTGGAACCAATACGGAAACCCCAGCTATTCGTTGTACCGACCAATTCGCCTTGCAGCGAGCCGAACCTCTGGATGATATAGACCAAGATGGGCTGATTGACTTATTCACTCTTGAGGAATTGAACGGTATACGCGATGACCTCAATGGTGATGGGATGGATGATGGAATGTTAGCCGATACGACGCCTAGAGGTTCTGTTGGGTGCCCAGCTATGGGTTGTAACGGTTATGAATTGGCGAGCAATGTTTTGCCCATCGGTGAATGGACTCCGATCGGTACGAATAATCATCCCTTTAGTGCAGTTTTCAATGGCAATAATTTTAGAGTGCAGAATCTTGTCATTAATACTGCTACGAATAATTATGTTGGTTTTTTTGCGGCATTATCGAGCGCCACTATCAGCAACCTTGTTATTGATAAACCCAATATCACCGGAAATAATTATACCGGCGCCCTAGCCGGGAATGTGCGCAATAGTACTCTCACCGGTATTGTTATTATCGGTGACCCGAGTTCTACTACCGTTGCAGTGCATGGACACGGTCAATATGTCGGTGGCGTGGCAGGCAATCTGGATAACTCACACTTTACTTTTTCCACTAGCACTGTGCGGGTGCGTGGGGGAATGGAAGATGGTGATGACTATATTGGTGGCTTGATCGGCTGGAGTAACTCCTTTATTAGCCATGTGTCGGTCAGTGCTACTGTGGAAATTAGTGAAGGCACCAATGGGCCAGATGATATAGGTGGAATCATTGGACGGTTAGAAAATGGCACCCTGCAAAATAGTTGGTCATTGGGCGAAGTGCGGGCAGATGTTATGGCAAGCAGGGTCAATAATATGGGAGGGCTAATAGGAGTGGTAACCGGAACTGCTTCCGTCGTGCGCGCGAGCTGGTCACAGGCGAAAGTCAGTGGTGCGGCGACGATGAGCTCAAGATATGGTGGTCTCATTGGCTATTTAGACTCGGGACATGTGGCAAATAGCTGGTCGGCGGGCACGGTAGAAGGAGGTACCGCAAGCAATAATATTTACGGTGGCCTCATTGGTCTCCATCATGGCGGGAGCGTGCATAATACTTGGAGTTGGAGTCAAGTCATCGGTATGGGAGGTACCGATTACGGTGGTTTTATTGGACAGCGAAATTCTAACATGTCTTTAGCGCCAATTAATGGGCGCAATTATTATAACGCTCATAGTAGCGCGACTAATGGCGCAGGAACGAATATTATTGCTACAGATACAACCCCCCTCACCTTACCACAAGCCGCTATGTTGCAAGGTGGTGCGGGTGAAAGCACGCTCACTTATACGAACTGGGATGCGGGGTTTGGTAGCCCGCTTGACCTCTTGAGTCAATATTGCGATACAAATGCTAATGGGACAATAGAGACGGGTGAACAAACCACTCATAACCGTATCTGGGACTTTGGAAAACACCGTGATATTCCATCTGTTCGTTGTCACGGTCATGTAAACTTGCAACGCTTAATATTTCCTTATGATATAGATGGTGATGGTTTGCGCGAAATTTATTCGGCGCAAGATTTAGTGACCTTGCGTGATGATGTTGACGGCAATGGCATAGATGATGGTAGTTTTTCTAATATTGATGCTTTGCAAAACACAGGTTGTCCATCATCAGGCTGCAGAGGTTTTGAGTTAGCAAACGATATTACCCTCAGCGGCAACTGGATACCCATTGGTCATGCTCCTCATTTTGCATTTCGGGCGCAATTAAACGGCAATGGCTTTACAGTGCGTGGATTGACTATGAACCCGCCGTTCAATAATTATGCCGGTTTGTTTGGCAGGATGGAAGGGGCAACAATCGCTCATCTCACTTTAGCGAATCCCACAGTGGTGGGTGCTGATTATGTTGGTGCTCTAGGTGGCGATGTGCGCAGTAGCACGCTCACCGACATTGTATTAAAAGGTGATGCGAGCGGATCAACTTATGAAGTGAATGGAAGCAAAAATCACGTCGGCGGTATGGTGGGTCTACTGCTCAATTCACGTATCTTGGTCGCCAGTAGCACTTTAAGTGTAAACGGTGGTAGTGGTGGAGTAAATAATACTGGCGGTATGGTTGGTCTGATGGACGGCAGTAGTTTTATCAGCGGGGTGTCGGTCAGTGCAACTATCACCGTAGGGACTAATGCTGATAGAGTCGGTGGTATTGTCGGCACTATTACAGGTGGTGTGCTACAAAATAGTTGGAGTTTTATTGATATGCTCAACGAACAAAGACTAAATGATGATTGGGGTGGCATTGTCGGGCACATGGATAACGGTATCGTGCGCAATAGTTGGGCACAGGGAACAATGCGCAATCAAGGAAATAAAGACCGCAATCATAATTATGGAGGAATAATCGGTGTAATCGCTGGAGGCAGTGTGGTACAAAACAGTTGGACGCGTGTTTCCCTCATAAATGAAACGGGAGTAACAAATAGTGATAACTACGGTGCCTTGATAGGCGAACAGACAGGCGGAACAGTACGCAATATCTGGGCGGGTGGCACATTGTCCTCTAGTGGGAGTGGGAATGATAATTACGGCGGTTTTATAGGGCGGAAAACTGGCGGCTCCGTTGTTGGGCGCAATTACTATAACAGCAATAGTGACGCGTCAGATGGTGCCGGAGTAGGTGTGCAGGCACATGAAGTGACCGGACGCACTATAACCCAAATTGCCATGTTGCAAGGTGGTGCGGGCGATAGCACGATCACTTATACGAACTGGGACGCGGGGTTTGGTTCTGGTATGGATTTACCACTGAGTCAGTATTGCGATAACAATCACAATGGAGTCATTGAAACGAGCGAGCAAATGGTTACTAATCTCATTTGGGATTTTGGTACTACAGATGATATTCCTGCTATTCGTTGTACGAATAACCTCGATCAACAAAGGCCATCCGTGCCCAATGATCGACCGATGGTCGTCAATAGTGTCGCCAATGGAATGGAAGATACGACATTATCGCTAATGTTGCGCGGGAGTGATATCAATGGAGAAACGGCGCTGAGATGGAGAATTACGAGTCTGCCGATGAATGGCACACTCAGTTTGGGAGGCTCACCGCTTACTCTGAATTCAACTGGCGACCTCAACGTGACCTCAACGGATATGGGCACCACCGGCACGATTACTCTTGACTATATACCGACCGCTAATTTTAATGGACTGGACACGCTGACTTATGTGATCAATGACGGCAAAGTGGATTCAGCACCTGCAGCCATCAGCATCACAGTGATATCAATTAATGATACGCCGACTATCACGGCAGCGGGCAATACGTTTTCTGTTCGTCAAGGAACTCTTGGGAGTTTTTCTTTGCAAGGGAACGATATTGATACGATGGTTGGCCAGTTGCAATGGTCTATTAGTTCTCCCCCCACCCAAGGAACCGCTATGCTTTCGACAACGCAGGGAGCATCGGTGAGTTTGATGTATAACGCATCAGGATCTGCGGGGGATTATAGTGTGGCAATTGATCTCAGTGATGGTCCATCTACAATCACTTTTACGGTGAATATTAATGTTTTTTCTACTACTGATCCGACTGTGCAATCGTCAACTGTGAATATCAGTGAAGATATGTCGGGAAACCTTGTATTGAGTGGAGCGGATGTGGATGTGGAAGATGTCACACTCACTTGGCAGATTGTTGATTTACCAGCGAATGGTGAGATTCGCCTCAACGGACAAGTTTTAGCCAGCAATGCTACCGGACTGCTCACCACTCAACTTGAAGGCGGTGTCGTGAACGGTACGACAACCCTCACCTACCATCCGCATGCTCACTTTAATGGTACCGATACAGCCACTTATATGGTGAACGATGGAAAAGTGAATTCGGTTATCGCCACGATTGCTATTGTGGTGATGCCGGTGAATGATACACCGACTGTCAGCAATAGTACGCTGACCATTGACGAAGATACTGCGGGAATGGTCACTTTAATGGGCAGCGATATTGATGGCGATACTTTGACCTATCAGGTGATTGCTGGTCCTGCAAATGGTGCATTGAGTGGGACGACCCCCAACCTCACTTACACGCCTAGTGCCAATTTCAATGGATTGGATACGCTCACTTATGTGGTCAATGATGACATGGTGGATTCGGTACAAGCGACGATCAACATCACCGTGACTGCGGTCAATGATACGCCGACTATTATGCTGATATCGGGAAATACACTCACGCTCCGTCAAGAGACGACCGCGAGCATCTCTTTCAATGGCACCGATATTGATACGGCAAATACAATGCTGATATGGTCGATTAATACACCTCCTGCACAAGGTAATGCATCCTTGACGGAAACACAAGGGGCAATGACGAGCGTGGTGTACGATGCTGCCGGTGTGAATGTTGGAACCTATAATACGATAATTCAATTGACCGATGGCGCCGCTACACGCACTCTGGCAGTGGTAATTATGGTGACCCAAACGACCGCTCCGATAGCTCACACGGCAACGGTCACTCTCAATGAAGATACGGCGGGCAATATTGTCTTGGGAGGCAGCGATACGGATATGGAAAATACTACGCTCATTTGGCAGATTACTTCCCTACCTGCTAATGGTGAGCTGCGCTTCGGTGGACAAATTTTAGCGGCGAATGCCACCGGACTTCTCACCACCCAGCTTGAAAATGGTGTCAACAATGGTACGGCAACCCTTACTTACCATCCCACTAGTCATTTTAATGGTCCCGATACGCTCACTTATGTGGTGAATGATGGGCAAGTAGATTCGTTGGCGGCAACGGTGAGTATCACGGTGATACCAGTGAATGATATGCCGATGGCCAGCGATAGTATGCTGACCATTGACGAAGATACAACGGGAACGGTTACTTTAATGGGTAGCGATATTGATGATGCTCATTTCACCTACCGAGTGGTGAGCGGTCTATTGAATGGGGAGTTAAGTGGGACGACACCCAACCTGACTTACACTCCTACTGCCGACTTTAATGGACAAGATACACTCACTTATGTGGTCAATGATGGCACGGCGGATTCGGCACAGGCGACCATTCGCATCACAGTAAATGCGGTCAATGACACACCGACAATTGTAGGAAATGATGAACTATCTGTCCAGCAAGGGACAACCGGCACTCTCATGTTGCAAGGCAACGATGTAGATATGGATGGCTCTACTTTGGTGTGGTCTATTTCGCAATTACCAGCAGAGGGGATGTTAACTTTAACCGCTATTCAAGGGATAGCGACCAGTCTAGTTTACAATGCCACAGGTGTGGCCGTCGGAACTTACTTGGCAGATATTGCGGTGAGTGATGGTCATTCCACTACAACGGAGGGCTTTATTTTTCGGGTCATTGCGACCAATCCCCCAACAGCTCAAGCGGCAATGGTCACCTTCAATGAAGATGCGACGGGTAGTATTGTCTTGGGAGGTAGCGATGTCGATATGGAAGATACCACGCTCACTTGGCGGATTACTTCCCTGCCTGCTAATGGTGATCTCCGCTTTGGCGGACAAACTTTAGCGGCAAATGCCACCGGACTACTCACCACGCAGCTTGAAAATGGTGTCAACAGTGGTACGGCAACCCTTACTTACCGTCCCATTAGTCATTTTAATGGCCCCGATACGCTCACTTATACAATTGTTGATACGAATGGGGCCATATCTGTACCGGCAACGATCGGTATCACGGTGACCCCAGTGAATGACACGCCGGTGATTACACAAGGCGACACGGTGAACTTGTCGGTGCAAATAGACCAAACGAATTCTTTATCTTTGTCCGCAACTGATGTAGATATGGATGGCTCTACTTTAGTGTGGACTATTCAACAAAACCCAGTCCAAGGATTCTTTGCCATAAACCCAATGACGGGGACAATGATAACTGCAAATTATAATGCGCAGGGTGCGACAATGGGTCCTCAAACCGCAATGGTGACCGTATCGGATGGTCCCTCTACGGACACGATTACTGTGATGATCAATGTGTCGGCGATCCCGAATACTGCGCCGACAGCCGAGAGTACCATGTTGACTACCGCCGAAGATGAGACGTTGAATGTCACTTTGATGGGGAACGATGCTGATGGCGATACCGTGACCTATCGGGTGATTACGGGTCCTTCGAATGGCACATTGAGCGGGACGACACCCAACCTGACTTACACG
>JAHRAO010000018.1 GCA_020027215.1 Gammaproteobacteria bacterium | reverse complement strand
GCGGGACGACACCCAACCTGACTTACACGCCCAGTGCCAATTTCAATGGATTGGATACGCTCACGTATGTGGTGAATGATAGCCAAGCGGACTCGGCACAGGCGACCATTCGTATCACAGTAAATGCGGTCAATGACACGCCTGTGATTACACAAGGCGACATGGTGAGTTTGTCGCTGCGTACAGGAACTCTCTCATCTTTGACCCTTACCGCTAACGATGTGGATAGTGGTGAAGCGGTTAATTTGCAATGGAGCATTAGCCAACGTCCGGTCAACGGAACTCTTACTTTGGACAATACGATGGGGGAATCTATCGTTGTAACTTATAGTGCATTAAATATTGTAGTGTCAGCCCAAACCGCAACAGTGATCGTATCAGATGGTTCCTCTACCGACACGATTACGTTGATGATTCAAGTAATTGAGACCACGCCGCCAGTCGCTAATGGAAGCATGGTCAATGTAGCAGAGGATAGCACACTTAATTTTGTTTTAGGAGGCAGAGATGTCAATACAGAAGATATCAATTTGCACTGGCGTATCATTAGTGTGCCGGCGAATGGTGTATTGATGTTTGGTGGGGCCACTTTGGCAGCCAACGCGACTGGCATTCTGACTACACAACTTGTCGGTGGCGAAAACATTGGCACGGCAACATTAAGTTATGCGCCCAGTGCCAACTTTAATGGTTTGGATACGGTGACCTATGTGGTGAGTGATGGTAAAGTAGATTCATCGCCGGCGAATATCAGCATTACGGTGATGCCTATCAACGATACTCCCATTGCGACCAGTGCGAGTATCACTACCGATGAAGATATTGCGCGCAATATTACCCTCCTCGGCACCGATATAGAAGACGATCTGGCAGGTACCGCCTTAGTGTATGTGGTGAATGACCCTGCCCACGGCTCATTGAGTGGTAATACCCCCAATTTAACTTATACCCCTGATGCCAATTTCAATGGACCTGATACGGTGACTTATACGGTGCGGGATAGTGATGGTGCTCTCTCCAGTCAAGCAAGCGTGAGCATTAATGTTGCACCAATTAATGATACGCCAATGATTACTCAAGGAAATACCACCAACATATCATTGCGTAGGGGTTCCACCACTTCGGTGTCTCTAGTAGCAACCGATGTTGATGCGGGAGAAACAGCCAATTTGACCTGGGCGATTGCAATGGCACCCACTTCGGGCACCCTTAGTTTGAATGCCATGACGGGTGGTATGGTCAGCGCTACATATAATGCGCAGGGTGTGGCAGTGGGGCCTCAAACCGCAACAATAACCGTATCGGATGGTCCCTCTACGGACACGATTACGGTGATGATTCGCATAAGCGAAACAACTCCGCCGGTTGCCAACGGGAGTAATGTGATCGTCCAAGAAGACGGCATGATTAATTTAGTGCTTAGCGGCAGCGATGCCGATGCCGAAGACGATGTTCTGGTGTGGCGGATAACGACAACTCCTACCCATGGTATAGTGCGGGCAAATGGTATGGCATTAAGCACAAACTCTACTGGCACGCTTGTTGATGGAAGTATGACCATCAGCTATGCCCCAGCATTGAACTACCATGGCATAGATGGTATTAGTTATGTGCTGAATGATGGCAAAGTGGATTCAAATCTCACCAACATACTCATTACTGTACAGCCAACCAATGATGCCCCAACGGCACAATCAGCAATGCTGAGTGGGCAAGAAGATGAGAGTTTATCCATATCCCTATTGCAATATGGACAGGATATTGATGCAGGGGATATGCTCACCTACAATATTATCACATCACCAACTAACGGCGTACTGAGCAATACGGCGCCTAATCTTATCTATACGCCACATGCTCATTTTAATGGCACAGACACCTTGACTTATGGTGTCCGCGATCAAGCGGGTGCCGAAGCGACAGCGACGATTACTATCACAGTGAATGCAGTGAATGATACCCCGACGGCAAGTGATATTAGCGTTGTTCCGGTAGAAGATACCACCATTGCGGTGACTTTTACCGGTAGCGACATTGAAACCTCTCCAAATAACTTGGTGTATGAGATTATTTCTGGACCATTTAACGGAACGTTGAGTGGCAATACTCCGACCTTTACTTATACGCCGAATTCTAATTATCACGGTGATGATACGATTACCTATGTGGTGAATGACGGTACGATCAATTCAGAACAAGCGACGGTCACCATCATGGTCACCGCACAGAATGATCTGCCGATCATTAGTGCTGATACGACGACTAACTTGACTTTGCGGATAACCACCAGCGGACAATTATCCTTTACCGCACAGGATGTGGATATAGGGCAAACATTGACATGGGGAATCAGTGTGGCACCAACGCAGGGGATGATGGAAATAGATAGGCTTGTCGGTTCCACAATAGTGGTCACTTACCGTGCCCCAATGCAAGTAGGAGTGTATAACGCACAGTTAGAGGTATCGGATGGGGCACTGTCCGCAACTATCAGCTTACTTTTCAATGTGACTGATACGACCCCACCGGTAGCCCTTCCATCCAGCGCAACCACCAATGAAGATACGCCGGTGAACATTTCGTTGCGCGGCAGTGATAGTGATGCCGAGGATACGACCTTGACATGGCGTATTGCTCATCCACCGAGCCAAGGTATGTTGCAAATCGGAGGCACTAATGTCATGCAAAATTCAACAGGATTATTGACATCGGGGATGACGGTATCGCTGATGTATCTCCCTGCTCCCAATGCGAATGGCAACGATACGGTGGTTTATGTGGTGAATGATGGCAAAGTGGACTCAATGCCGGCGACAATTAGCATCACAGTGGCTCCGGTCAATGACGCCCCGCTGTCCTATACTACTCATGTTATGACTATAGAAGATAGAAATGTATCGTTTCCTTTAGTAGTCATGGATATTGATAATAGCCCCTTAGATTTAACTTATACACTCATCTCTGCCCCGCAAAACGGTGTTTTAATATCGACCGTTCGTCCGCCGAACTATCAATATAGCCCCAATGCACATTATCACGGTACGGATATGATTACTGTTCGGGCGAGCGATGGTCAAGCATCAGCAATAATTACCGCAACAATCACCATTGCTTCGAGGGCAGATCCGCCAGTGATTCACTCGCCATTAAGTATGGACAAAGTGTTATTGCGCCCGGGAGAGAGTTCGCCGATTATTTTTACGGCAACGGATATTGATTCAGCGTTATCTGTTTTAAGATGGGATATCCAACAATTTGGATCAACTGTGCTATCAAGTTTTTCACCCACACAAGGGGCGACAATCACTTTAGTATTTAATGCCGTTTCGTCAGGGACTGTTCAAATGACGGTGAGCGACAGTGATGGAGGAGTTTCTAGCGTGCGGAATATTCAGGTGGTGGTGAATAGAGTGCCAATCATTGCGCAGGGTTCTACTGCTGAATTGACGCTCATTTCGGGGAGGAGTAGTAGCATACAATTGACTGCCACCGATATGGATAGTGGGCAAAACCTCGTATGGAATATTACTCGCTTTCCCACCGCGGGTATACTGACCATTTCGACGGCAACCGAAACAAGCACGACCCTATTATATCACGCCATAGTTACTTATAGTGCTGTCGGCAATACTTCGGGCACGGTCAGCGCAACCCTGTCGGTCAGTGATGGCATAGAAAATAGCACTATTCGGGTAACTATTAATGTTGTTTTAGATAATAACCGCCCTGTGGGCGTTGGTCAAACCATCACCATGCCGCAAAATACTTCACAGATCATTACTTTTACCGCGAGCGATCGGGATCTGGGAGATACGGCACAATTACGTTTTGTGCTCACTCCATCTCCAACACGCAGGGGTGTGCTGTCCACGATATCGGGTGACTTCAATGCGCAGGGTGAGGCACAAGTGATATATGATGCCACTGGCGAAGAATTTTCTGGTTTTCACGGTGTCGATTATTTTAACTATGTCGCCATTGATCGTCATGGCGCTAGGAGCTTCTCACAGCGGATCATGATCGCTTTTCTATTCACTGGGAGATCAACGACTTCAGATACTTCTACTATTGTGCCTGTTCAAAGTCAGGTGGTGGTGAGTGGTGGAGGATGGATGTGGTTGGATTTGCTATTGTGGCCGCTTGTGGTAATTCTTTATAGATATAGGAGATACCTCCTTTACAAACCAATAGAATGAAGATCCCATCACAGTCTGCTTCTTGGCGTAAAAATTGTGCAATATTCTATTTACGCGTACTGGGATTGTGTTTGTTGAGCGTATCACCTTCGGTGAGTATTGCATTGAGTGCAGGTGTGATTTGTAGCCAAAATCCGGGTGACCCAACAACTAATTGCACGGCAATACAATCGTGCAATAGAAGTGGTTGCCACGCCAATGCAATTTCGAACAATTTATCGCTTGATGAGGCAGATGTCGCTCTTACTTTACTGCCTCGTGTTCAATCGGGGGGGATAACTTCTTTTAATTTTTCTGTTCCTCATCTGGCTGGGGCGGCACGTGCCGGTTTTAGCCTGTCGGTAAGCACGGGCACTTTAGGTGTGGGGACGGCGTTTAATGCGCGTACCATTGGCGCCGGAGGAAATCTAACTCATAATACGTTAGCGGCTTTTGCGTGGCAGGGTTTCACTTGGCAGGCCCCAACTGTGGCGGATGTATCAACATTCTATTACTGCGTGATGGAAGTCAATGGTGCTGCTGGCAACTCTGGCGATGGGCGATCTGCTTGTGCCACTCGTTCTATTACCGTGTTTACTCCGCCAACGGCACTCTCCACGCAAGTGGAGACGGTTGAAGATATGGCCAGTGTACCGATTGTGTTGGGAGGCACTAATGGCGCAACGATATACCAAATCGCCTCCCTTCCCAGCAATGGAATGTTGTTATCCGGCGGAACGCAAGTCGTTTTAGAGAGCACTGGCCTTTTAACCAATGGGCGGCGCACATTGCACTATAGCCCCGATGCAAATTACCACGGTAACGATAGTTTTACCTTCCGCGTGTCTAATGGTATTGATGGATTTTTGACCCCGGTGGCGACCGTGATGATTCAAGTTGTTGCCGTCAATGATCTTCCCGTTTCGACGGAAATGACAATAACGCGTACCATTCTTGAAGATAGTGTATTGGAGTTGACTCTGAGCGACTTGCACGTTGACGATATTGACAGCACAACGGGGGCATTATTTATTCATGTGCTCACTCTCTCATCTGGAACAATCAGTACACAATTGCCTTTACGCTACCGTCCACCAGATCATTTCACGGGTAGCGCTCGCGCGATGATACGAGTATGCGATAGTGGAATTGGCACCGGAATTGATGCAGGGTGCTCATCGAATATTACCTTGATGGTGACTGTCCAATCAGTCAATGACCCGCCGATGTTTATTGAATCTTTTGTGGTTAGTGGCACACAGCAAATATTGACTACTTTTCCTGTGCGCGGTGAAGAGGATAGTAATCTGTCATTTTATTATCGGTTACGGGACATAGATAGCACTTTATTGATCCCCCAAATCGTTACGGCACCCACAAATGGTATGGCGATGTTGACTTCCACCGCCTTTACTGTCAATACAAGTGGTATCGCGACTATAGGCGTGCAATACACCCCGAATGCTCAATTTTTTGGTAGCGATACATTGCGCGTCAATATCCGTGATCCTGACGGCGGAGATACTACTGTCATCAATACGGTGCTTATCCTCCCCGTCAATGACCCACCCGTTGCTACGCCCGTTTCTGCAGTTTTGGTAGCGGCAGTACCTACAGTGATTACTCTTGCTGCCTCCGATGCCGATCACACCATGACCGATCTGTTTTTTACGATTGTTACTCCCCCAACAGCGGGCATCTTGTCTCCAGTGCAGAATAATCAAGTGTTATACACTCCGACAGGGACACAAACCACGGCGCATTTTACCTTTCGCGTCCATGATGCAGATGGAGCAATGTCTGCACCTGCAACCGTGCATATTACCATCAATAATGCTCCTCCCATTGCCAATGATTCCACTATTGCAGTAGCGCAAGGGACGACTGCCCAGTTTACGCTGAGCAGTGCAGATGTGGACAGCAACTCGGCTGTGTTACAAATAACAGCATTACCCTCCACAGGTGTATTTTTGTATCAAGGAATGCCATTTAGTATCGGGAGTACTCTCACTATGCGCCCGAGTTTCAATTTTAGGACAAACATGTATACGGGCACTTCTTCTCCCTTACATTATTTTGCGCCTCCTGATTTTGTCGGCGACACCACCGCGCTGTTCCGAGTAATGGATGATAAAAATGTTTTATCCGCAACAGCAACTATCACGTTCCGTGTGTTACAGATAGATGTTGCTCCGTTATCGACCCCCACCTTTTTTCATACTGATGTGAGTACGGCGAACTTCAGCATAGCCACCTCTACTTTTACGCTCAATGAGGATAGTTCGCTCACTATCACTTTCAATGCCGCAACTGCACGGGTTTGTGTCACATTATTGCCCACTTCAGGCAGTATCACCAGTATGGGTTCTTTGGTCGGTATAGGTTGTACAACCAGCAATGTCCTGACCTACACGCCTCTTCCTAATTACAATGGGAGCGATTCGTGGAATATACAATTTGAAGTCGCCACCCAAACATTTAGTCTGGGAGAAAGTTCAGTCACCGTTTTCATTAATCCGGTGGATGATCTTCCGACTGCTCCACAAATTCAGGTTCCCTTACAGGAAGATACGGTTGCCAATTTCATTTTACAAGGGGGGAGTGATGTAGATGGTGATGCACTCACATACCGGATTATTACGCCACCCCGCCATGGTTCTATCATTCCTAGTTTGCCAAACATTCAATATACCCCATCCCCCCACTTTTTTGGCTTAGATTTTATGACTTACGCGGTGCATGACGGCACTTTTACTTCTGCCGAGGCGCAAGTATTCTTTACCGTCCATCCAGTTCCTGATGCGCCAATAACTGGTGTGGGGACTTCGACCCAAAATGCAACGATTATCCATGTATTAGAAGATACGACAGCGTTAGTGGTCATCAATGCACAGGATAGAGAGGGATTGAGTGATGGTTATGTAGAATTGATCAGTGTGCCATCCAGTGGCACTTTAAGCTTAATGGGAACACCTGGGACACTTGCCGCTGGAACGACCGCTACTTTTTCTGCTACGCATGTGGCGTTGCGGCAATTATCTTTATTGTATACTCCTGCTGCTCATTTTGTCGGCATGGAAACGCTAGCATATCGGGTAAGCGATTCTGGCGGAACATTCTCTACCGCAGTTACGGTGACCATTATGGTGCATGATGCTGCAGACCCGCCATCGAGTGCCGATTTGATTACCGCTGTCAATGAAGATGGGGTAATTGACTTACAATTGTCTTTAGAATCGGTTACGACCAATGTTGATGCTGGTAATATAGCTTTTATATTTACTTCCGTGCCGCAAAACGGTTCACTCACTGGTAGTCTTTATAGGCCGCATCCTAATTACAATGGGTCAGACCAAATCAATTTTATTGCCTATAATGTGAATAGCTTATTACAATCATCTCCTCATACGATTAGTATAGCAGTCACGCCGATTGCCGACTTACCGACTACACCGACGGTGACCGTATTATTAAACGAAGATACCGATGTCGATTTTACTGTAGATATCAGATTGCCATTGAGCGGTACGACTACGGGCACTATCATACAACTCAGTTCTGGTAATTTAATGATGGCGGGAAATATGCTCGGTGTAGGGAGTGCAATCAATTTTATTGATGGTATTGCCACGCTGAACTATCGCCCAAGGGCTCATTTTCGCGGACTGGACAATTTTGTCTTTCAATACGGCACTTTACTCCGCCCCACAATCAATTTTATTGTCTATAATCAACCAGACAGACCACTCGCTATTTCCGATAGTTTTATGGGACTTGAAGATACATTAATCCCCCTCACGGTGCGCGGGAGCGATAGTGATGGCGATCCTTTGTCGTGGCTATTGCGTTCATCGCCGCCGGGTGCCATGTTTTCTGCGACGAGTGGAATGTTACAAGGCGACAGTATCACAAGCGCGACCTTTATTGTCCATTATCGACCACCGCCGAATTTTTTTGGATTGACGACCATTACTTATACAATCAATGATGGCAGCACAGATTCGCTTCCGGCATCCTTATCCGTAACCATTATCCCCGTCAATGACACCCCAACCGCTACTCCTGTTCAAGTAATGCTGGATGAAGATACATCCAGCACGATTACTCTTCGCGCAATGGATGTTGATGGCGATGCCTTGTCTTATGAAATATTATCAGCACCTTTAAAGGGTACTATAGTGCCGACTACCGGTTCCTTTGTCGCCGGAGTGGCCACTCTAACCTATACTACCAATCTTCATGAAAACGGTCAAGATACTGCGACTTTTGTGGCGAATGACTTCGTCTCTAGTTCACTACCGACCACAGTGACACTCATGATTCAACCGATTAATGATACTCCGAGTGTTGCCATTAATGATAGTACGCCTGTGGCGGGGGTGGGGAACTTGCTTCCGTCTAGTGCGAACGTGGTCGTGGTGGAAGATAGTTCGGTGCAAATTGTTTTGCGCGGCGCCGATGTAGAAGATATAGGAACTTCTTTGCGCGTGCGCTTGACAAGTAGCCCAACTAACGGTACCTTAGCGGACAATAACGGTGTGTCCATTGACACCAGTGGGCAGTACTTCCTCAATAATAATGGGGAGTACGTACTGTATTATCACCCTCAGCCTAATTACCCGCCGCAAAACCATACCTCGGGTACCGATAACTTTCGTTTTGTGGTAAGCGATAACGAAGGATTAGAGTCGCCGCAATATACGGTGAATATAGAAATCACACCCATTAATGATATTCCTGAAGAACGACAGGGTCTGCTTTCATTAGTACTTCCTGTCATCAATACGAGCGTCACTGTTACAACCGCGAACTTATCGTGGATAGATGTAGATAACCCGCCCGAAGAAATAGTGTACCAAGTGGCAGAATTACCCGAAGAAGGTGATTTACTGAACATATTTACCTCGTCAATAATGGCTTCTGGATCAACCTTTACCCAAAAGGCGCTCAATGATGGAAATATTGTTTACAATCACCATATACCGCGCGGGGATGCTTCTAACGGGCGGGATGAAATCCTCTATGCAGTACACGACACAGATGCGCCCGCTATGGTGGTCACTCAAACACTTGTTGCAATCATTGATTCTAATAATACCACCCCCACTATTGTCACTGCAACCATATGGGTGGACGAAGGCGGGGTCGTTGCGATTGATGATAATGTCCTGCGTTTAATCGATCGCGACGGACCATTAGATTTTGATATTATTTATACGCTCATCAGCACACCGCAATATGGAGTGCTGATGTTAGAGCACGGTTTTTTGGGGACGGGAGATATTTTTTCGCAAGAAGATGTCAATGATGATTTGATGCGCGATATGATGGGGATTGATCAACGGTTGCGTTATGTGCATGATGGCAGTGAAAACCCCAATCCGCCAATTCGCACGACATCATTTAATCTCACAGTTTATGATGGTGCAACTGTTTCTCTGCCTCTATCTTTGCAAATTAATATTCGCGATGTCAATGATGTACCCCACATTGTTTCTACCGGAACATTGGTCTTGGATGAGGGAAGTGAGGCAGTGCTCACTTCAATGAGTTTATCGGTGGCGGATAATGATCACCCTGTTTCCCAGATCCTTTACAATATTGTCCAAGAACCATCTTATGGGCGACTGATCAAGGCGGATACCCCTGACGAGCGCGTCACTCAATTTTCGCAAGCCATGTTAGACGCAGGCATGGTGAGTTATCGGCACGATGGTAGCGAGACGACCAGTGATAAGTTTATTTATCTGGTACGGGATGGCGCAAACGATACCATCTCCAATCAATTTTATGATATTGAAGTGAACCCAGTGAACGATACGCCAGTGGCGTATCCTGATTATTTTTCAGTAATTAGTTCGTGTGAAACTCCGCCTGTAATCAACCGATTTATGCCACAACGTAATGATTTTGATAGTGAGAATCAATTCTTAGACATTGTACAGGTGACTCCGATTCAGGCTTCAGCCACAATCACTATTGATACAGAGACCAATAGTATCCATTATATTCCGCTCTGTCGTCAAGTGACTTTACCCCAACAACCAGAAGTAATGCATTACACCATTTCTGACGAAGATGGTGCGCGCTCATCATCAACGATCCAAGTGGTAATAACCTTACCACATGATAGCGATAACGATGGATTGCCCAATGAATGGGAAATTATTTATGGATTAAACCCACTCAACGCAGACAGTGATAATGACGGTATATCGGATGCTTTGGAAGATTTAGATGGCGATTTATTACCTAATGCAAATGAATATTTTATGGATCAATTGCCGGGATATGCTGTGGTATGGCAGCTATCTCAAATGCAACAAATCATTGCAGCGGTTGGACGACTAACTCCACTGAGTGCTTTAGAACGGCCGAGCGCACAATTATTTAATACTAGTCAATCTTTAACGGTCTTTGCGCCCGCGGTGAGCCTGAGTTTAACTACTGGACGGCATATTATTACTTGGCGGGCGACATTTGAAGGTATAAGCCAACCCGTTGAAAGTACTATTAACCAGACGATTTATATTATTCCCATTGTGGAAGTGGGAAATAATCAAGTATTGGGAGAGGGCAGTACGGGCACAATCCAATTCATACTGAATGGCGTGACCCCGTTCTATCCTGTCACTGTGACTTATACTGTGTCAGGCACGGCAATGGTCGGCGATAGTTGTGCCTCTGGAGTGGATGTTGTGCTCCCTTCTTTCCGTAATACTATGATTACTCAAGGCCAAACCAGCGCCGCGATTAATTTTTCGATATGTAATGATGATGTACAAGAAGGAGAAGAGACAATAGTTGTGCGTTTGCAGTCCGCTATAGGGGCAACCTTGCGCGGTAATCGCGACCATAGGATTTCTATTATTGAAGACAATTTTCCGTCAACGGCTTGGTTTGATTTGCGGCAAGACGGAGTGTTGTTATCCAATAATGTTATTCCGATCAGTACAACGCCAGTGTCGGTGCTCCTCAACATTAGAGATCCCAATGCAGATAACCAACAGAATATCAGTTGGCGAGGGAGTGATGCTTCTTTTGCTGCCCCAATGTCTTCGGTACGCATGTTTAGCTTTGATGCGCGCAATCTGATTCCCCACAGGCTCTATCGTTTGGCCGTCACTATCACCGATAATGGCGCTCCCCCCATGCGCACCGATATTGCAAGCGTGTGGCGAGCGAGTACTGTGACGCAACACTCATCCCTCCCTATGCATGTGATGCATGTTTATCCGAACAGTTCCCCCCCTTACTTAATTGAAACTATGCCGGGATTGGTGTTACAACCGAGTGCAATTGCTTTAGCTGGTAGCACTATTTCAGGAGGTGTTGGCGTTACTTACCACCAAATTGCACAATTTGGTGGAGAAAATGGGGATATGGTGACCAGTACCGCTATCGTGACGGACAGTAAATTTGTTGATATCAGTGCTATATATTCTTTTGTTGTCAATCGAGCTATGCCTGGACAGGATATTGGTATAATATTTGAATTGCCTATTGGCTTGACTTCTGATGCGCAGTGGCGGAGATATAATCGTCGTGCTGGTATGTGGCAGTCGGTGGTCGCGAATGCGGCAAGCGGCACCCAGTTTGCGAGTATTATTGGCGATTCGACAAGAGGATGTCCCCCCCCGGGCAGTAGCGCATACGTGTTAGGTTTACACGGTTCAAGCCGATGTGTGAGGATATCGTTGCGTGATGGAGGGATCTACGATGATGATCGCATGGCGAATGGGGTGCTGGAAACGACTATAAAATTGGCACTCCCACAGAAAGTAATTCCTCCCACCCCGATTCTCGCGCGCGGCGGGGCAATCGGGCAGATAATATTATACTTGCTCTTATTGCTGGTTGGGGTTAAAATATATCTTATAATTGCAAGAAAGATAAAATTATGCAGATTCATAAACCAATGATTAAGGTGATGGCATATGCCTGTCGCCCGATATGGATCGGCTTTGTATTGTGTTGCTATTCCGTGACGGCAAACGCTGATTTCTTGGATGGCTTTTCAGGTTTTTTTGGCCTATCCGCTGTGTTGGATAATAATGTCAATACGGCAGAAAAATCAGATATTCGCCGTGAGGATATATTGAACACGGCCAACATGCAAGTCAATTTGGCAAAAAATATTAGCCACAAGGTGTTTGTGACCCTCCATGGAAAAGTGGCTTACACAGATTTCAGGCATTTTAACGAATTAAGCGAATATGAATACGAGACAAAATTGGCATTACATTTTGCACGTTCCCTCGGTCCCTTTTCCAACCGTTATCAACTTTTTGTACGCGTCGTAGAGGATGATGTGTTTTCCGATAGGCGCGATTCAACGACCTATATTTACGGCATGCAAATGCTCTCGCCATTATCACTGCGCACATCTTTTTTTGCGGGGATTGACTACCGCCAACGTGAAGCAAAAGGTGAGACATTTGATACGATTAACACTGGGCTATTTACTAATTTTGATTTTCAATTGAGTAATAATTTCTTGCTCTATACTAATTACAGGTTTCTCACGGGCGATACGACTTCAAGTGGTATTGCGCCATTAAATGTGATTAATAATGCCCGCGCAATAGAACCAGATGAAGTGTTTGGTGGATCACAGGAAAACCAATTTGCTTACCGTTTGAAAGGTGATACGCATGTGTTTTCCTTGGGAGGTGTTATGGCGTTCCATAATAACAAACGCTCTTTAGATTTATCTGCTCGTACGGTGCAGGTGAGGGCGGATGGAGGTAATCGCTATGAACGCTTGCTTTATCGCATGACTTTCACCAGTATTTTTTAAGTTTTATGGTAAAAAAAATGTTGTATCACTTATTATTTCGCCGGACCCCTTATATTCAACGGCATATCTTTTTGATGTTATTGTTCGTTGCGGGGTGTGGGGGTGACAATAACCAAGTCACCGATCAATTACAAGTGCTGCAAGGGTTACCGTCGGTTGATCGGAGTGGCCCAAATGAGTATTTACAGCTAGTAAATCAGCAACGCGGTTTGCCAGCGGGGCGGTATACTTTACTCTTGCGCATGGCAGCGGCAAACAATATGTCAGTACGCGTTGAATTGACAGGAAGTAGCCCAACCGTAATGCAACGCAGTAATTGCCAGTTACCGAGTGGCAGTTTTGTGGTGGGATCTAACGACAATTGTTATCCCATTATGGTTTCTCGCCCCGGCGGATTGAGCGCATCTTTGGCAACGTCACCGACCAATAACTATAGTTTTTATTTTTTTGATGAACACGGTAGAATGCGCGCGACGGCAGAAAATAATCGCTTGTTGTTACAACGTTCATTGATAGATTACGAACTCCACGCTCGGGCGTATTATCAAACTATTGACCCGAGCAATACGCGCACCACTTTGGAGGATTGGAAAAAAGTCAATGGATTTGATGAAGGACACGATGCACATATTATTTTTCGCGATGCAAGAGATTTGGGTTATGGTCGTAATATGTTTATGCGTCAAAATCCTGGTACCAGCAGCGGAAACGAATCTTTGTCGGTCTTTGTCGGCAATTACTTAGTGCGCACCGAAACCCAAGGTGCGATATCTCCTGCGGAATATGGCAATGCATTGAGTTTAGAAGCGGCAATTATGGATGATCGGCGTTATTTAGTGGGGACGAATGCAATTGAATTTAGTAAAGCCCCTGATGGAACGCGTTTTGCCCAGTTCTATACTTTTGATCCGGCGGGCAATAGGCTACTTGTCGTGGATTTAGATGGTCGCGGTGCTAAATCCATGCCCGGCCCATGTATTGTTTGTCATAACGGACTGACGCAACCACTGGTGCGTTCCACTGCCACGAATGCCATCAGTGGTTTTATTTACCGTAATAACGGTGATACAAAAGCGTTATTACAGCCTTTAGAAGTTGTTGATTTGATTTTTTCCGAAAATATATCCGCTTATACTAAGACGGCGCAAGAGGCAATGATTAAAAGGATGAATATCATGCTGTATTGTACCTACCCCGGGACAAATGATAAACAGATATGTATGCGTGAACATAATGGTCGAATGGTCAACTATGGTCAACCACGCGCCAATGATGGATATTGGCAAGGCGATTTGCTACGCGAACTCGTGGAGGGATGGTATGGAGGTGTTAATTTTCCCTCCGCATACTATAGGGAAGATTTTATCCCGAGCGGATGGAGGCATGACCCATTAGACAACGACCCCCCATTGATAGCGGAGGAAATTTTCCGTGAAGTGGTTGGTCCTAATTGCCATGTTTGTCATGCCGGACGAGGAAGTAGTTGGCCTGGTGAAGCGGAAGGACGCCGATTCAATCCGGTGGTGGATTTATCAAATTACCAAGATTTTATCTCTTATGGAGAACAGCTCCAAAGCTATATCTTTGATTTAGGTATTATGCCGTTATCTGGATTAAACTACAACCGTTTATTTGGCGACCCGCGCAAATTAGAACTTTTGGCGGCGGCTATTCCAAACTTTACTCGCCGCGGTGCAACGGGGAATATACTACTTCCAGGTCGTCCCATTTCCGATCCAGGTCCGGATCGTCATGCCGCATCACCAGTGACCCTTAATGGTATTGGCAGTCAATTTGCCAAACAATACCAATGGACTGTGCGGAGTATGCCGACGAATGCGACTGCAGGTGATGTTGCTCTGCGTAATGCAGATAGCGTGCTCGCTTCTTTAGAAACTAGTATTCCAGGTGAATATACTATAGAATTGCGGGTAGGTAATGGTAATGCCGATCAAGATTCCATAGCGTCCCACCGTATTACAGTGGACAATAGTTTGCCGTCAACGGTGAACTTTACATCGCATATCCGATCCATTTTAGATCCTAAATTTAATAACCCGAGTGCTGACGATTCAAATGCATGTGTGACCTGTCACCAACAGAAAACACCTGGAAATCAGATTGCTTACGCTAATATTCCGGTATGGTTTTCAGAACAACAGCCTGATAATAAAGGGACGATTTATCAAGCAACGGTAGAATGGGTCAATTTTCAATATCCGCGCTGGAGTAAAATTTTGATTAAACCGTCAACCGAAAATCATGGTGGCGGCATACGGAGTGGATTTAACCTTCGCGTTGGCGATCGTGCCAATTACGACCTTATGGTGAATTGGATTATGCAGGGTGCGCCTCAGTGAGATTCATTTACAAATAGCGCACGCCAATACTTTCTCTTTTTATTTTCGCCGAGCCGCAAGTAAGTGGCATGCCGATCATCATTGCCTTTGAATTGCCAATGCTGGCATGACATTCCCAGCAGGCGATAGTTGAGGCATTTTGCCATATAACTTAGCCATATATCATCCATCACCATCATATTGGCATCAATGTTCATTAAATTGAGGTGGCGGTAAAAATCACTCGGATAAAGTGTGATTCCCGCCCCCATATAATGACATTCACTACCATCCTCTATTTTGGTCCTGCGCGTATAATCATCACCATCAATGCGATACCCCCATCCGCCTACTATGGTATGCGGGGCGCTGCCCGATAAAAAATAATGTGGTAATTCAAAGGAGGGGATGACATCATCATCTAAAAGGAGGACATGATCGTATGTTTTGTGCCGCAAGAAATTTTGGATGACGATATGCCGCTGAAAATTTTTCCAGCGGTTATCGGTCACAATAACAGGGATATCGTATGTATACGATTGAATGCGATTTATATCGCCGTTACAGATCAGTAAAGTATCTGTCTCTGGTGTGCTCCGCATGATTTGACAAATACGGGACATATTGCGGGTGCGCTTGTAATAAGTGAGGACATAGAGGAGACTAGCCGACATCATCTGCGATCATCAATTGTGCCATTTGTATACTCGTATCTTCAATTGCGTTATAATAAATATAAGGAAATAACTATTGTTATGGTAATAATACATTATAGAAGTGTGAATTATTTACTTTGTTATATCTTAGAATTAATTTATGTTAACTATATAGGTTATAGTAATTAGAATATGTATGGTGATGGGATATGAAAATTAGAGATATAGATTTATTTATTGCGACCCGACGGGATGTATTAGTCAAATTTTTGACTCTGGGTCTTTTATCGGTGGCTGTTCCACGCATTGTATTGGGTGCGGATGGCAAACCTTCTTTGCGTAAAGGCAGATCCTTTCAAGACATTAAAGGTAAAGTTTTTGTTAATGGCAAATTAGCAAATAAGCGTACGGTAATTGGACCAAATGATAGCGTTGCTTCTGGTTCAAATAGCGGAGCGGTTTTTGCTGTTGGGAAGGATGCATTCTTACTCCGCAGTAATAGCCAGCTCTCTTTCCAAGGGAAACAAAAATCGGGAGAAGTCGAAAAGATCGATGTGGTTTCGGGAAAAGTGTTGTCTGTTTTCGGTAAACGCGGGGAAAATGAACAGCCCTTAAATATGCAAACTGCCGGTTGGGGTTTGACGGTGCGTGGTACTGGTTTTTATTTAGAAAATGATCCCGATGCGAGTTACTTGTGCACATGTTATGGTATGGTGGAAGTTGCTTCCCAATCTGACCCGAATAGTCGTGAAATCATTGAATCGGAATACCATGACCAACCGCGCTACTTGGTCAATGATGCTCCGACTGGCAGAAAAATAGAATCTGCTCCATTCAAGAATCATACGGACCAGGAACTTGCTCTTATTGAAGGGCTATTAGGACGTGTGCCACCGTTTGGGATCAAACCAGATATCTATAAGGCGCCACGTCAGATAGACTATTAAATTAGTGGATCGAAGAAATTTTCTCCACTGGGCTTTTGCCGCTACAGGATTGTCTGTAGTCGCAAAAGCCCATCCTTATGTGCTCAATCATTCCCCACTTTTCGCATTGGGATCAAATGCAGATTTGCCTGATGCGATAAAAATATTGGAGGGAGAAGTGTTCATCAATGGTGAACGCGCATCCCCCGGCGCATTTAATGCTCATGATGCTAATATTTCGATACAAGAACCCGATTCGGCAGTGGGATTTACTGTAGGGCATAATGCATTTTTACTGCGCGGGGTCAGTAATTTACGCGTATCGTCACTGGGGACAAAAACTAAATTGAGTATCCAAAAAGGTAAACTATTATCCTATGTCGTCCGTCCCGATGAGACCGCTTCCATATTGGAGCTGGAATCTAAAATTTCACAAGTGACCGTGCGGAATACGATGATGTATATGAAAGTCGATTCTGAGCGTGATTATATATGTTTGTGTTCTGGTGCCATAGACATTCACACTGCCCACCAAAAAATTGAAATGAATACAGAATGTCCACAGAGCGTATGCAATTCACATCACGCAATGATCGTTGATGGCACCCAAGCCCGTCCCTCCTCGCAAAGACACAGTTATTCTGATAACAAGATCGTCACGAGATTGTTACAATAGTCACAATATTTTGGAGAATCAATTTATTGTTGATGCTTCAATCGCTTAAAAATCCAGTCGTCAATTGCCTCCGTTCACACAGTCCATTGCCCCCAATTTGATAAACCATCGGTGATATAACTTTCGGCAACTATCGCCCCCACCAAACACCACTACTGCAACCCAAAAGTGTCATTGCTCATTGTGCGGCAACAATGGACTGGACGAAATTTTTTGCGGGAGTGGGGTCGTGAATGACACAAACAACATCCTCGTCAATAATTTTTGGGAGCATACTTTTAAGTGACAATATTGTATGCCGTACCCTTTCGTTCTGCAACGTTGGGAATGTTGTAGCGGGTATGGCTTTTTAATGTGTTTGAGGACAATGAAGCGAGTGTTTCAATGTGGGAATTATATATTTAGAATTTCATTAATTTCTAAACGTTTGCGGTTAAGCACAGCGGGTTCTACAAAGTTTTCCAAATATGTTGGATTATTCATAAGATCAATTCTTTTAAATTTTAAACTTTTGCAATTGAAATGCGTCAATCCCAGATAATTGATCATCCCATTGAACATACCACCCATACTCATCCCAATCGCCGAGTACGATACGATATTGCGGCTCACCATTGGTTGCCAATCGGTGAATTGCTGGACGATGTGTGTGACCATGGATCATAATTGATGTACGATGGGTTTCCATGACTTGTTGTACGGTTTTTGGTACGACATCCATTATCTCTAGACTTTTGTTCTTTTTGAATTTCACATTAATTCGTTTGACCGCTTGGAGTATTTGAAGCCGCCTGCGAATCGGTTGAGCGAGGAAGCTATTGACGAGGATGTTTTTAATCCATCGCCGCCGACGCGTGATGGCAATTAAAATCTTGTGGGTGATATCTTTGGTGCATAAGATATCACCGTGGGTCAGTAAAACATCTTGTGCATGCCCAGTAATAGTATGAGGATCATTAATAATTTGGCAGGCGGTATGGCGACTAAATTCTTCACGGATGAGAAAATCGCGGTTTCCGTGCATAAAGTAGAGTGCAACCTTACTTTTACCGACTTGTGCCAGTGAGTCGATTATCTGTTGATAAAGAGGCAGGCAGTAATCGTCACCTATCCACGAATCAAATAAATCACCTAAAATATACAATGCGTCAGCGCGATGTGCATGGGTATTGAGAAAGTTGTTTAATCCTTCTGCTACCTGCGGGCGGTCACTATGTAGATGCAAATCGGAAATAAATAATCTAATCAAAATGGTTACGCCTTATTCAAAATTCCTCCTATAATATCAAAAATATGAGTAAAAGAAATACGAATTGCTCCATCAAAAGTCATTTTATCCGTACGGCAATTGAAGAAGATAAAGCGACTGGGTTGACCCCTCATATTGTGATGCGTTTTCCACCCGAGCCGAATGGGTACCTGCATATCGGACACGCGAAATCCATATGTCTCAATTTTGGTCTCAGCAAGAACTACGGAGGGAAGTGTTATCTGCGTTTAGATGATACGAATCCGACAGGCGAAAATATCACTTATGTTGAGGCAATAAAAGCCAATATAAAATGGTTGGGTTTTGAATGGGATAACGAACCCCGCTATACTTCGGATTATTTTGGCAAGTTGTATGCATTTGCAGAGCAATTGATTGAAAAGGGATTAGCGTTTGTCTGTGAATTGACCCCTGCACAAATGCGCGATTATCGTGGTTCTTTAACCGCTGCGGGGAGCAATAGTCCATGGCGCGACCGTTCAAGTGCCGAAAACCTCACCCTGTTTCGGGAAATGAAATCTGGACAACACGCTGAAGGGCGTTATGTTCTACGGGCAAAAATAGATATGGCATCGCCCAACATGAATATGCGTGACCCAGTGATGTATCGTATCCTCCATCAAAATCACTACCGTACAGGTGACGAGTGGTGTATTTACCCAACTTACGATTTTAGCCATAGCCTCTGCGATGCGTTGGATGGTGTGACTCATTCATTATGCAGCTTAGAATTTGAAGATCACCGCCCACTCTACGATTGGTTTGTGCAGCATGTCCATACTGCCCATAATCCACGCCAAATTGAATTTGCGCGCTTACATCTCAGCCACACAGTATTGAGTAAGCGTAAATTGAAGAAATTGGTGGCTAGTGGAAAAGTGTGCGATTGGTCTGACCCGCGTATGCCGACATTAGAGGGAATGAAACGTAGGGGTTATCCTCCCGTAGCCATTCGCCGATTTTGTGATGCGATAGGTGTGGCAAAAACGGATAGTATTGTAGACCTCGCTTTACTGGAACACGAAGTACGCAGCGAGCTAAATAAATCTGCCCCTCGCGTAATGGCAGTATTAGACCCTATCCGCTTAGTGATCACTAATTATCCCCCCGAGCAAGAGGAGGAATTATCTATGCCCAAGTATCCGAATGAATGTAATTCGAATGAGCGGCGCTCTTTTACTTTTACGCACGACTTGTATATTGAGCGGTCGGATTTTCATCGTGACCCGCCAGCGAAATACAAACGGCTTGCGGTGGGACGTTGGGTGCGTTTGCGCGGTGGTTATACGGTGCATTGTGATGACTATACCACCGACGACGATGGTAGAGTTAGAGAGGTGCATTGCCATTACGATCCACATTCTTTAGGAGTGAAACCGGACGGTTATAAAGTGCACGGCGTGATTCACTGGGTGGCAAAGCATACCGCTTGGTCTGCAGAAGTCCGCCTGTATGAGCCCTTATTTCTGGAAGAAGATGCCGATTTTTTATCCGAGCCAACCCTCAATCCGCACTCTATGCGTATATTATCCGATTGTCAGTTGGATCCGTCATTAAAGGAGGCACAAGGGAGTTTCCAATTTGAGCGCTTGGGTTATTTTTGTGCAGATAGTGGGTTGAGTAGCGGCGGGAAAAAGATATTTCATCGTATTGTCGCCTTGCAGGCACGCACAAAATGATTCGTATATACAATACCTTTACGCGGCGCAAAGAACCGCTCGGGGCACTGCACGATAAATTAAATATGTATGTGTGCGGTATTACGGCTTACGACTATTGCCATGTCGGGCACGCGCGCGTACTGGTTTCTTTTGATATCATCAGCCGTTTTGTGCGCCATTGCGGTTACCATCTTACCTATGCTCGCAATATCACCGACATAGACGATAAGATTTTACAACGTGCCAGCGCAGAAAAAATTCATCACAGCGCACTGACTGACCGCTTTATCACTGCTTTGCATGAAGATGAGCAGGCACTTGCTGTGCTGCCCCCCGATATTGAGCCGCGCGCCACTCAACATTTATCCCATATTATTGCCATGATTAAGGTGTTAATTGAGAAAAAATACGCCTATTGCAGCGGTGGCGATGTCTATTTTGCGGTAGAGCAATTTCCCACTTATGGAAAATTAGCGCGTAAAGATTTAACCCAACTCATGGCAGGTGCGCGCATTACCCCCAACCCACTGAAAAAAAATGTGCATGATTTCTCGTTGTGGAAAGGATCTCAACCCGATGAAGTCGGCTGGGATTCTCCATGGGGACGTGGTCGTCCGGGGTGGCATATTGAATGTTCGGCTATGGTGGCATATTGTCTTGCCCCTTCAATTGATATACACGGTGGTGGGCCGGATTTAATTTTTCCCCACCATGAAAATGAAATTGCCCAAAGTGAAGCAACCTATGGACAGCCATTTGTTCGTTTGTGGATGCATGTTGGTGCGGTGCGATCGGGTGAAGAAAAAATGTCTAAGTCATTAGGCAATTTTTTTACAATCCGCGATGTGATACAGCATTACCCCGCCGAAGCGTTGCGCTATTTATTCTGTGCGTCCCATTATCGTAGCCCAATTCAATTTAATGACCAACAAATGAATGAATCCATGGCGTCGCTGCGACGTTTTTATTTGGCGTTGCAATCCCATAAAGATTGTGCGGAACAACCATACACGGCAAGTGATTGGAGCCAACAATTTACCGAAACTATGGCTGATGACTTCAATACTCCAGCAGCATTGGCGGTATTATTTGATATGACCCGAGATTTGAATAGTTTACCGCGCAATAAGAAAGCAGCCGCATTAGTGGCTGAATTGAAGCATCTGTCCAGCGTATTGGGCATTTTACAACAAGCACCATTGACATTTTTACGCGGCGATACGCATGCAGCCGCAATAGAACAATTAATTCACGAGCGCGCCGCCGCTAAAGCGGCTGGCGATTATGAGCGGGCTGATGCCATTCGTTTAAAACTCTCCTTGCAAGGAGTGGTATTAGAGGATGGGCGTTCGGGAACCACTTGGCGCCGCACAATGTAGCATTCACTGCCCGCGCAAGAATAGCTTATCTAATTCAGTTATGCTTTGCACCACCCAAGTTGGACGACCGTGATTGCAACTCCCACTATAACTTGTACTCTCCATTTCACGCAGTAAGGCGTTCATTTCAGCAAGGGTGAGTTGCCGTCCCGCCCGTATTGAGTGATAACAAGCCATAGAAGATAATAGATCATTATAATGATCTGTTATGCGTTCGCTCACCCCGTATTGCGCTAAATCGCTGAGCAGATCGCGCACTAATGCGCTCACTTTATCGTGCGCTAATCGAGTTGGATAGGAGCGAATAAGCAGTTGCTCCTCACCCACTAAATCAATTTCCAACCCCATATTGGCGAGTAACGCACTGTGTTGCTCTACGAGAGCATATTCTTGTGTGTTGATATTCACGGTAATCGGAGTGAGCAAAGATTGAGATGCAATGCTGCTATATTGGGCAAACTCTTGCTTCATTTTTTCATAGGTGATGCGTTCGTGAGCGGCATGCATATCTACAATAATGAGCCCTTCTGCATTTTCGGCGAGAATGTAGATGTTTTTTAATTGTGCCAATGCATATCCTAAAGGCGGTATCTCCTCGGATTTCTCTTTGATAGAGGAAAGGTTTAGATCGCGTATTGCCGAATCGGCACGCCCTCCAGTCAGCGGGAGAGATGGAGTTTGTTGGTGGCGGAGCTGCACTGCCGCTGAATCAGTGGAAGTCACTTTTATTTGTCGCGATTCTTGGGCATTGCGCGGACTGTGGGTGGCTAAAGTATGTTGGATAACACCGGTGACAAAGCTATGCACCGCCTGCGGTGCGGTAAAGCGCACTTCTCGTTTAGTGGGATGTACATTGACATCTACTGTTGCTGGATCAACGGTTAGATGGAGAACAAATGCTGGGTGCCTATCGTGGTAGAGCACATCACGGTATCCTTGGCGAATGGCATGGTAAATGGAGCGATCATTGATTGAGCGCTTGTTCACATAGAGATAAAACATATCCGCTTGGCTTCGTGCGTAAGCGGGTTCAGCAATCCAACCTTCTAAGACGATGCCGTTGTTTTCTTGATGGACCGGTATGGCGTGAGTTATAAAGTCTTTGCCGCAAATCGCGGCTAAACGGTCTTTTTTATCTGCGTCATTGTGGCACACCGGCAGATGATTGATCCTGCGCTTATTATGGGTGATGGATAATTCCACATCAAAACAGCTCAGTGCTATTTCCCTGCTGCATTGGAGTAGATGACGTAATTCGGTGCGTTCGGAACGTAAAAATTTTCGCCGTGCTGGAGTGTTGTAAAATAGGTCGCTGACTGCAACGGTGGTGCCTTGTGGATGAGGTGCCGCAGTAATGGTGCCATTTTCCATCCGCCATCCGCTTTGTCCACCGCACGATGAAGTCAATACGGTGCGCGATACAGCGGCAATGGATGCGAGTGCTTCGCCGCGGAAACCAAAACTCCCTATGGCTAGAAGCTCGTCTAAGTTGCTGATTTTACTTGTCGCATGGCGGCGCAACGCCATGATTAAATCCTCTTTCGCAATGCCCACCCCATTATCGCGCAGCTGAATCAGCCGCAATCCGCTCTGTTGCAAGGTGATTTCAATTTGTGTCGCGGAAGCGTCTAAGCTATTTTCTAACAACTCTTTGATGATTGATGAAGGCCGCTCAATGACTTCCCCCGCACTGATTTGGTCAATCAACCGTTGGTTTAATTCCCGAATAATCGCCATGCCCATAATGAGAGTGCTTAAGCCATTAGATTAGCCTATGTATAATCATTATCTTGTTCGGCGACTTTGAGCAACGACGGGGCTTTTTTATATTTTTCTATGGCTTCAATTAACGCCTGTTCATCGCGACACAAGACCCATTCATAGTCGCTATCAAACCGCTTGTGGATGTATTTTTCTATCTCTCGGTAATAAATACTTTGTCGGCTATACACTAATTCATAACCCCGATGCGGGTCTGATGTTTGGTAGCTCTTTAATCGTTTGCCCACATCTTTGGCGATACCGACTTTGTAGCGCGCTTTCCAAGCAGCGTTTTTGATCACGTAAACAAATCCACTGCTGTCTGCTGTACCCATTGCAGTGCGGGTGGGCACGGTGGTTTGACAAATAATCCCGTAATCCTTGAACATTTCGGTGTCCGGATAAACATCGCGCATCCGCTTCCTAACTAAATCATACGCCGTGACCGATACATCTATTCCTATCCATTGTCTTTCCAGTTTTTCTGCCGCTATGCAGGTTGTGGCGCAACCACAAAAAGGGTCCAGCACCACATCCCCTTTGTTGCTACTCGCTTGTACGATCCGCTCTAATAAAGCAAGCGGTTTTTGGGTGGGGTAGCCGGTACGTTCTTTTGATACATTTCTAACAGGATAAACATCCCATACATCAGTCATGGCAACACCTTCATCTAGGTAATAACGATTGCCAGCTTTTTCATAATACATTTTGCCATAATTATCCTGTATGTTAAATCTTTTGCTATCTTTGCTTGGTATTCTCGGTTGATTAAAACACTTTTTAGAAGTTTTAGAATAAAACAAAATAATGTCGTGTTTTTTTGCAAAATGTCTTTTGCTAACTCCACCCGTGCTGTAGCTCCAAACAACTTCATTCCTAAAATTATCCTCTCCAAAAATACAATCCAGCACTATTTTCAGATAGTGCGACATAGTCGGATCACAATGGAGATAAAGGCTACCCGTATTTTTCAGTATTCTGTGGCATTCCATCAGTCGCACGGCCATATAAACGAGGTAGCAATAATTATATTGATTGCTAAAGAACTTCACTCCTTTTAGATATTCGTGCAGTTGATGATTTTCATAGCGGATACTATCCACCCATTCGTCCTTAATATCTTCTTGTCTAAAAATATCGGTGAACGATGCACCCTCTGCGCTACTGCCAATCGGGGCGGTGAAAGTCTTTTTTTTATTGAATGGGGGGTCTAAATAGATCAGATCAATACAACTATCGTTGATTCCGTGCAAAATATCCAAGTTATCTCTATTAAAGAGCGTTCTATTGGCGACGTTGAGCGCTGCCATTTATTCCCCCTGACCTTTTATAAGCCATATTGCCATAAATAACGATAGAGTGCCTGATAATCATTTCGTCCATTATTATAATCCCTTGCGATATATCCTTATTCAATTGTGCTCTGATGAAAAACTTCACTATAGAAATGGCAACATCCATTATTATAGTGTGCATGCATAAATGGAGCGGTCATTTCTTTTTGTTGGAGTGCATGCGATGAAAATTTTGCTCACAGGAGCCACGGGCTTTATTGGTCGCCATACGGTGCCGCTTTTATTGGCACGAGGACATCAAGTCACCGCATTGGCGAGATCTATTCCCCCCACTCTTCCCGCGTGGTGGAATGAAGTGCAATTTATCGCCGCACCCATCGGCAATGATGATATTGTGCCGCCGCCTTCGCCTGATTTATTACTGCATTTAGCTTGGCCACGGCTAGATGATATGGCGAGTGAATTTCATCTCACCGAAATACTGCCCGCACAACTACGCTGGTTAAAGATGATGATAGGTGCCGGCGTTAAACGCATCATAGGTGCCGGCACTTGTTTTGAGTATGGCAAACAAGAAGGTTGCCTCAGCGAAACATCTCCTCCCGCACCTATACTCGCTTATGCGCAAGCCAAACACCAATTGCACTTACAGTTAACAGAGCACATTGCACAAATGCCATCGCCCCCTCTTTTGCAATGGGTGCGTATTTTTTATTTATACGGTGCGGGGCAAGCACAACGCTCATTGATGGCGCAATTGGACGCGGCAATTGATAATGGGGACCCAGTGTTTAATATGTCGCCAGGCGATCAACAACGTGACTATCTTACAGTAAATGAAGTGGCTCGCCGCTTGGCGATATTGGTTGAACATCCAGAAGTGCAGGGCATTGTTAATTGCTGTCGCGGGGTGCCGATCACAGTGCGCCAATTGGTAGAGAAGCGCATTGCCGAACGCGGCGCGACCTTGCGCCTCAATTTAGGTTACTATCCCTATCCTGTGTATGAACCTATGGCGTTTTGGGGTTCTGCCCAGCGCCTTGACCCATTATTAGCAGAGGAACTGTGATGAGCGCAATAAAATGTAGCGACCTGCACTTGGTCATTGTTGCTGGGGGGTATGGCACCCGCATTGCGGAAGAGACAATGTATAAACCTAAACCGATGATTGAAATCGGGGGATACCCTATCCTCTGGCATATTATGAAATATTACGAACATTTTGGAGTGACCGATTTCATCATATGTCTCGGTTACAAAGGACACGTCATCCGTGAATACTTCGCCAATTTCATGCTCCACTCTTCCGATGTGACGATGGATCTCCAATCGGGAGAAATGCAATTTCATGCGTGCCGTTCCGCTCCGTGGCGCGTGACTTTGGTGGATACAGGACTGGATACCATGACTGGGGGAAGGCTGAAAAGAGTGGGCGATTTTTTGCCAGCGGACAAGCCATTCTTGTTTACTTACGGTGACGGCTTGTCTGATGTCAATATTGCGGCGGTGCTTCAATTACACCAGCAGCATGGCAAATTGGCAACCCTCACTAGCGTTGCACCGCCCAACCGTTACGGAGTGATTCATACAGACGACAATCATCAAATCACTCAATTCGCTGAAAAACCACACGATAACCAAGGGCGGATTAATGGGGGATTCTTTGTCTTGGAAAAAAAAGTGTTGGATTATATTGAAGGCGATTCTATGCCATTTGAGCAAGACCCTTTAGTGAATCTAACGCGTGATAGACAATTGATGGCGTATCCGCACAGTGGTTTTTGGCAGCCTATGGATTCGGTGCGCGATAAAAAATTGCTTGAACGGTATTGGCATAGTGGCGCACCGTGGAAGGTATGGAGCGATTAAATCTATGCGCATCATCATTACAGGGAACCTCGGCTATATCGGCAGTGTATTGAGTGAAACCCTCGCTGACCTCGGTTATGAAGTGTGGGGGATTGATACGGGATACTATTGCGAACACGCTTTCGGCATCTCGCCCAATGCCCCTCATGGCGTTGCTCGTCAACTGCGGTTAGACGTGCGCGATATCACCGCCGAACACTTGACCTACTGCGGCGCAATTATTCATCTCGCTGCTTTATCCAACGATCCGATTGGAGAATTGAACCCCCACCTAACCACAGCGATCAACCATCGCGCATCACTGCGTTTAGCACAAACGGCGCGCACAGCGGGAGTCAAACGGTTTATTTTTGCCTCATCATGCAGTATTTATGGTGCAGGCGGGAACACATCATTAAGTGAAGAAGCCGCATTTGCGCCTCTCACCGCCTATGCGCATTCTAAAGTGGACACCGAACGAGATGTAGCGGATTTGGCGAGCGATCATTTTTCCCCCATCTTTATGCGTTTTGCGACCGCATTTGGCTTCTCTCCGCGCTTGCGTTGCGATATAGTGGTCAATAACTTGACCGCATCGGCATTCACCAGTGGGGAGGTGAAGTTATTGAGCGATGGCACCGCATGGCGCCCTTTAGTGCATGTGCGTGATATAGCGCAATCCTGTGTGAGCGTGTTGGAACAACCACAAGCGGTGATTCATAATCAGGCATTTAATATTGGTTCGCAAGCGGTCAATTGTCAGGTGCGCACTATTGCCGATATGGTTGCCACCGCAGTTCCTCGTTCCACAGTCACCATTGCGGCTGGAAGCACAGCAGATCAACGCAATTATCAAGTCAATTTTGGCAAAGCACAAAAACTATTGCCCGATTTTCGTCCAGATTGGACGCTTGAGCGCGGTATTGCCGATTTATACGCACAATTCAAAAGAGTAGGATTGAGTGCCGCTGATTTTAATGGCAGAGCCACTATACGCATTAAGCAGCTCCGCCATTTATGTGATATGCAACGATTAGATACCGAATTGCGTTGGTGCAATCACCTAGATAATAATGACCAATTCTGATCCTTATCGCTGACGAGTGCGGGCTGGCAAGGCCATTTGACCCCAATTGTCGGATCATCCCATCGGACGCCTTTTTCGTAATCGGGAGCATACATGGCACTAGTATGGTAGAAGAGAATCACCTCATCCGATAGGGTGATATATCCATTGGCAAATCCACAAGGCACCAATATGCCGTCCAATTTTTCGCTACTTAAATGCATTCCCACCCACTTCCTATAGGTTGGGCTGTTTTTGCGCATATCTATAGCGACATTGAAAGTTTCGCCGTGCACGAGGGTGAGTAGCTTCATTTCACCATGGGGTTCGCTTTGGTAATGCATTCCCCGCAAAGTATGCTTGCACCGGCTGATCGCGACATTCGTTTGTACCGGAGCAAAATCTATGCCGGCGGCGGAAAACTCTTGCGGGCAGTAAATGCGCGCAAAAGCCCCGCGCTCATCGCGAAAACCGCCTGTCTCAACGGCCATAACGTCTAGAATGGATGTCGGATGGAACTGCATAATGGATAACCTATGTGCACTATAATACTATAATTTATGGGACGGATATGTTGTGAAAATAAATAATGTGCGCACATGCGATGGAAGAATCTGATGAAGCATAGATATCTTTTGGCAATCGCTGTTCACAATGACCGAATGGATTGAACGCAGGAGCCAGAGCACATCATAATGTCCTCTTCCCCGCTTATTTCGGTTGTGATGCCGGTTTATAATCGCCTCGAATATGTTCGTCCCGCAATTGATGCACTGCTTGCCCAGAGCGAACAAGATTTTGAGCTGATTATTATCAATAATGGCTCCACAGATGATGTTGAATCCTTTATCCATGGCTATACTTCAGATAAGATCCGCTACGATTATTTACCACAGAACCATGGACCGGGAAGCGGTTACAATCGCGGTGTTGACCTGGCGCGGGGTCGGTATATCGCTATCCATGATTCGGATGACATTTCGCATCCCCAGCGCTTAGAAATCCAATCCCGTTTTTTGAATGATAACCTCCATATTGCCGCAGTCGGGTGTGACTTAAAGGATTTCACCACTGCCCCGCCATCTGCACAGCCTATTAATCGCAATAAAGTGCGCGTGCGCTATGATACTCTTCATGCCAAAGCTGGCTTTCTTTTTGGTCATATTATGGTGCGCCATCCCACCGTAATGTTGCGTGCCGATGCTTTATCCCGTAGCCAGTTGCGTTATGACCTACAATACACTATCTCTATGGATTTAGATTTGTTTCTGCGTTGGAGTATGCAAGTAAATATGGCGAGTTTGTATGTGAAATTAGTGTATTACCGCAAACATGGAACCCAGCAAGGAGGTAGTTGGGCTACCGCTATGCGTGAAGAGGCTACTGTGCGGGAAAGGTTTTGGCAACAAATCTGCGCAGTACAAGGTGCGGTGTATGACGATGCGGGAAGGATACATGATTTGCAACAGTTTGCTACCTTTGAACGTGCCTGTGCACAAATTTTGCAGTTCGGCTTGTCTCACCCCGATTATAATGATCATAGTATGCGTCTTTATTGTAGCCATAGTTTATATACGCACTTAAAACGTATAGGGGGGGTCATTCAAGATCACTCTGCTGTCTATCGGGCTTATCGGCAGTCTCGTTATATGCAATATGCGCCATTTCTCGGGAAATTGCGTTTTTTAGCGAAACATTTATTGCAAAAATGGTGTGGGTGGGTTGCTCGTGATTGAGTGTCGCTGATGTCTACCCCACTCATCTCGGTTGTGATACCGGCTTACAATCGAGCGGCTTTCATCGGTGAAACCATAGATGGTATTTTGCATCAGAGCGAACAAGATTTTGAGCTGATTATCTTTAACAATGGCTCTACTGATGATACCGAATCAGTTATCCGCTCGTATTCCACCCCAAAAATAAAATACTATGCCTGTCGCGACAATATCGGTATTGCCGGCGGGTATAATCAGGCGATCGCCCATGCCCAAGGACAATATATCGCCATTCACGATTCCGATGATATCTCCCACCCACAACGTTTGGCGATAGAGTCCACTTTTTTAAGTGACCACCCCCATGTTGGTGCGGTGAGTGCCCCATTCATCGCCTTTGAAGATTCCCCACCTCGTTATAGACGCATCACCAGTGTCGCTTGGCGACGGCGTTGTTCTGCCGAGCGTATTCGCTCCCAGCTGTTATTTGGTCGTATTGTTATCGGGTACAATTGCACAGCAATGCTACGCAGTAGCGTATTACGCCAACACGATATCCGTTACGACACCAATTTACCTATGGCAATGGATACGGAAATGTTAATGCGTTTCAGCGAAGTCAGCGAATTAGTATTCCTCAATAAACCTTTATTGTATTATCGCCGCCACCCCCAACAAGACACGGCTAATATTCGTTTGATGAATCAGTGTGTTTGGCGCGCCGTCTCTAATCTATGGCGTGAACGCTTTTCCATATGTATTGATGAAATTAGTTCCGATGGTGAACTCAAAGAGAGCGAACAATTTACTCGTCTCAATGTGGTAGTGGAAAAAATTGTCGCCCTCAACATCAATAATCCTGCCTATAGCACTCATTGGCTCACTTACAATGGAGCATTATTTTTATATAGGGCACTGATGTCTCTCAATCAGGACTCTCCCGATGCAACTTACCGCCTTTACCGCCAAACAAGGTTATTGCGTCATATCCAATTCAATAGGAAATTCCGCCTTTACTGGCGCGCTATTACGGCGCACTCGGGCGAGTGAAATTCGCTATGTTAAAATAGGGAAGTTACATACCTTTTGAAACGGAATGTAATTAAATCGGTTCAACAGATCCATCCCATCTCAACGACATTAAAATAATTTGCAATGAATATTATTTATGATTCCACTCGTTTGATAGGTGTATTAGAGGCGGGAGGTGTCGTTTGGGGTGCCCGCCAACGCTTGTGTCGTGCGATGATGGGGGTGTATGACGACCATCAGCGCCAACAAAAACGCCATGCGTGGCAAACCCCATTCATCTCTACTGCGGAACAATGGTTGCGTAGCCAATGGACATCATTGGTGTGTGTAGAGTCAGCGAAAGCCTCGCCATGGTACATTCTCTCGGATGAGGGAGAACAGATTTTGTGGCAGCAAGCGATAGCGCAAAACTGCGATGAACATTCGTTTGATACGGTCAATCATATGCGTCAGGCTTATAAACAATTGCTTTTATGGCAGATTGATTGGGACGAAGAGTTGGTGATGCAGGAATTCCAACGGCGGGATAATGGCGAATTATTTTATAAGTGCTTGCAGTCGTATCGCATACTTGCCAATGAAAAAAAAGCCATGACGTGCTTGGAAATAGCGCCCATGGTGATAGAAATGTATCGCACAGGGCAGAAGAAAAAAGTGCCCATTATTGCCCCTATAGGTTTTCAACCGTTTCCGCCTTTGTATCGTGAATTAGCCGCATTCATTGGCGAAAAAAATGAAGATATAGCGGTCTCTGAACTCACTGCAGAGAGCGAGCTCATCCAATGCACCGATTCATTAAGTGAACTATATAGTGCGGCGCGCTGGGCACGAGAAAAATCGGCGGCGCACCCCGAAAAGACCTATGCCGTAGTGGTGCCCAACTTAACTCAGCAACGCCCGATAGTGGAACGTGTACTCACCGATGTTTTTGCGGGGGATTGTTTATTGAACCCCGATATCTCTGCAGTAGTCAATATTGCTGCGCCAAGAAGCTTGACTCATTTCTCGCTGGTATCGACCGCACTCCACCTATTAGATCTCCCCTACCGACCAATACAGGTGTCCCTGTTGTGTGCACTATTGCAATCCCCTTACATTACCGAGTGTAGTGCACCCGGGAACACCGCTCGTCCTATCAAGGAATTATTGAAACGGCGGCAGGAAGAGATGACGCCAGATGATTTATATCAGTGGTGCGATGAAAGCACATTGGGGGAAACCTGCCCTCAGATGGTGCGGGCATTAAAGGAAATGAAGAAAGATAAACCTACTCTTTGTGCCCCGAGTGCTTGGGTCGATCAGTGGCGGCAGGAGTTACGTGCACTCGGTTATCCGGGGAGAGGGCGTTTTAATCATGCCGAGTATCAGCAATGGGAGCGATGGCAAGATTTATTAAATGAATTTGCTTTGTATGACGCTTTGTTAGGTCAATTGAATCGTCCACAAGCAACGCAACGATTAAACGATATGGCATGGCGTTGTCAGTTCCAAGCACAAAGTGTGCCCACTGTGACAGTGCATGTGTTGGGTGCGCTGGAAATAGCAGGGTTGCGTTGTGATGGGGTATGGTATACCGGTTGGAATACTAACTGGCCAGTATTTCCTCATCCCAATCCGATGATTCCTTTGTCGTTACAAAAGGAATGGGGAATGAATTACGCCGATGTCGCACACAATGCAGATATGGCAACCCAATTATTTGCTGATTACCAACAAAGCGCCCCGCATATTTTATGGAGTATGGCGCAATCGGCTGATGATTGCGAAATGCTCCCCCATAATTTGGTGAGTGGTTACAAGCCTAATGCAGAATGGGAACACACTTGGCAGCCCCATTGGGTCATGGACCCAGCCGATGCGCCACAGTTAGAACCTGTTGTACTCGATGATGTGCGCGTTGAGTCTCCCGTTATGCGTAGCGGACATTTCACCGATCAATATGCCTGTCCTTTCCGTGCTTTTGCCCTCCATCGCTTGGGCGCGAGGCAGATAGACGAGACGGCAATAGGTCCGGATTATGCTGAACGAGGTCAATTGGTGCATGAAGTGTTGGCTGAATTATATAAACAGGCGACGGAGACAGGAAATATGTCTTATTTATTCGGTCGTGATTCTCGCAAATCATTGATTGCCGATTCATGCGATCGCATCTTGGAAAAATGGCAGAAGGAGAATAAAGCTGTGCAAAGATGGGGCGAAATCTGGCTATCCCTTGAACGCGAACGTTTAGTGAATCTCATTAGTCAATGGATGGAGACAGCCGAATCTCAACGATCTCAACGAGAAAAATTTAAGGTGGTAGAATGCGAGAGCACGATTAAAGGAAAGATCGGTGATGCCGAAGTCAATCTGCGCATTGATAGGCTTGATCGCACCCATAAAGGGGATTATTGGTTGATTGACTACAAGACCGGCAAAAAAATTGATACTAAATGGGACTATAAGCGCCTGAGTGCCCCGCAAATGCCTCTTTATGCCCTTGTGTATACCCAAGATAAAAAGCGGAAACTGCACACATTAGCGGTGGCACAAGTATGTTCTTCCGAATCTAAGTATAAGTATCATACACAAGAAATCACCCCATCTCTGCTCAAAGAGTGGCGTGTGGCTATTGAATGTTTGGCGGATGAATACTGCCGCGGCGTTGCGCGGGTGGCGCCACAAAAAGAGAGTACGTGCCGTTATTGTCATTTGCATCATTGTTGCCGTATTCGCGAGCAGGAAAAAATATGATTGTTGATGCGCGCGCACGTGAGCGCGCTTTAGATATCCGCACATCTTTTTGTGTGAGTGCTCCCGCTGGATCAGGTAAAACCGACTTGCTGACCCAACGCATGTTAGCACTTTTGGCAGATGTCGATCAACCCGAAGCCATTTTAGCGATGACTTTTACAAAGAAGGCGGCGGCGGAGATGAAAAATCGCATCCTTGAACATTTGACTGCTGCCAAAGAATCTTCATCGCCGCCAAATGAAGAGCATCTCCAGCAAACGTGGCAATTGGCGCATAAGGTGCTCCAGTGCGATGCGCAAAAAAACTGGCGTTTATTGGATTACCCCAATCGCTTACAAATTATGACCATTGATAGCTTTAATCGTTTTGTCGCCGAACAATTACCGATTAAATCTGGTTTAAGTGAAAAAATGGGTATTGTGAGCGACCCCGACATTTTATATGATCAGGCAGCGCGTGAGGTCATTGCGCATCCCGATTTGCGGATCCCTATTGAAACTTTATTGCGCGAAGTGGTTGATAATCGTAGCGATGACTTGGTCAAGATGTTAGTAAAACTATTGCCTTCTCGTGAGCAATGGTTGCCACTGTGTGGAACGGGAGGAATGAGCGGCAAAGAGGTTTGCGATGAATTAGATAAAGCGCGCGCGGGCATGATTATGCAAGTAGTTGAAGAAACGATTGAAAATTTGAAGCCGTGGCTCGATAAAATTTTTGCTATATGCGCCGAGCTGGACTGCTCACCATTGCAATATCCGTGCTTACCCACCGATGATGATCAACGACTTGCGGCACTGCGAAAGATTGCCGATTTGCTATTGACTCAAGGGAACGGCTTGCGAAAAAAACTTACTAAAAAACAAGAATTTCTGCCGAAAAAAAATAAAACACAAAAGGATGCAATGCTGGACATTATTGCCCACATTGGTCAAGCACATGCCGATATCCCGAAGTCTTTAGAAAATGTGCGCGAGTTACCCCAGTTGAAAAGTAGTGAAAACGAGTGGCGTTTAGTGGAAGCAGTGACCGCCATATTACCGAAATTGGCAGCCCACTTGATGGTGATTTTTCACAATAAGCGACAGGTGGATTATCAGCAAATTGCCATGGGCGCACAAGACGCACTGGGACGCGATGATTGTCCGACCGATATTGCTTTGCAACTGGATTATCGACTGCACCATATTTTGATTGATGAATTTCAAGATACATCATCCCATCAATTCCAATTGGTGCGAAAATTAACCGCTGACTGGGCAGAATACAATGAACAGTACCCACAATCCTCGCGCACCATCTTTGTCGTCGGTGATGCCATGCAGTCGTGTTATAGTTGGCGTGGCGCCATGGTGGGTTTGTTTTTACACACGCGTCGCAATGGTATCGGCAATGTGGGTTTAGAACTCTGCAACCTGCAAACCAATTTTCGCACGACCCATACCATTATTGAATGGATTAATCACTGTTTTGCCGATATTTTTCCGCGACAAGAAAATATTGCGTTCGGGGCGGTTTCTTACACACCCATGCAGGCAGATCGGCAAGGAGACACTGCCGCCCCGCAAGTCCATGTTTTTGTTGGTGCCAATAATCAAAAAAAAGGCACCGCTGAAGCAACATGGCTGGTAAAACAAATAAAAGAATACCAGCAGATCTCTCCCAGGGAGAGTATTGCTATTTTAGTGCGTACCCGTAAATGTCTTGAGTATATATTGCCAGCTTTACGCGCCCATAAAGTGAATTGGCGTGCAGAAGAAATTGATAAATTGGCAATCAAGATGACAATTGGTGAATTGCTCGCTTTGGTGCGCGCATTCACTAACCCCAACGATCGCATTGCGTGGTTAGCACTATTGCGGGCGCCTTGGTGCGCTTTGGATCACGCCGACTTATTGGCGGTTGCAGGTGATGGAATGGGCGAGACAATATGGCACCGATTATGTGCTGTGCGAGCACAGAGTGATGGTTTGTCTCGGGATGGTGCTGTGCGAATAACGGCATTAGTCAATATACTGCACGCTGCTTTTGACCGCCGTGAACGCGTGCCTTTTTCGCAGTGGATATTAGGAGTATGGCGATCATTAGGCGGGCCTGCTCTTGTTGCCAAGAGAAATGAATGGCAAGACGCGGATCAATTTTTTGCGTTGCTCGCTCAATTGGATGATCAATTACCCGATGCGGTTTACATAGAAAAGCAGATTGCCAAGCTGTATTCTTCCTCACTAGCACCCGATGCGAATAGTGTGCACATTATGACCGTGCATACCGCAAAAGGATTAGAGTTTGACACGGTTTTTTTACCATCATTGCACCGCGCATCCCACAATGACTCTACACCGCTATTATTGTGGGATTATCAAGCATGGGAAAAACAATCGCCACTTCTCATTGGTGCCAAATTGCCGCAGGTGCAAAAAAATAAACATGAATTGCTCTATTATTTTTTAGAGAAACAAAATAAGTTGCGGCGAGAGTATGAAGAAGATCGCTTATTGTATATTGGCGCAACCCGTGCGCGGAAACGATTGATTTTGAGTGGATGGGCGACACAAAAAGAACAAAAATTGTCGTTGACAGATGCATTAGGAAGAGTGTGCGCTGTGACACGTTATGAAATCCACGAAGTTCCATCTCAGCAACAAGCACCCGAACAGATCGCTGAACCAACTATATGGCGCTTACCTTTGTCGTCATTGTCGGTCCCCGAATCACCATCGGCACGCACATCTCCACCTCAAAAAGATAGCAAATTACCTGAATCGGAGTGGGTGGAATATCCTCGTGTCAGCACTGCTATCGGTAATGTCATTCATGAACTACTCAAACATTTGGCAGAGGGTGTAGATCTCCCGCCAGCAGCGCGGCGGCAAGAGATGGTTGAATCGTTGCTCCGCCAACAAGGTGTGGCGTCACAGCAAATGAATGATGCGGTGGTGGCGGTCAATGATGCGATTGATAAAACTTTGGCAGATAAAACTGGACAATGGATACTCAATCCTGCCCATAAACAAGGTGTTGCAGAATGGGCACTGACATATTATGAAAAAGGAGAATTAAAAAGACGCGTTATTGACCGCTATTTCATTGATGAAAAAGGCGTACCGTGGATAATAGATTATAAATCAGCCGTTCCAACACCCACAGAGTCGCAAGAGCGGTTTATTGCGCAACAAGTCCAGTCCCATCAAGCGCAGTTGCAGGAGTATGCCCAATTGGTTTTTGCTCATCATTCCAAACAGCCTCGCATTGCCCTCTATTTCCCGCGGGTGCCTCTTTTTCATCCTTTGTAATCTTTGTTGTGCCCAGCTGAGCGTGTCCCCCAATTCATAACGCCACCGCACTGCACGACATAAGCGACAAAATCATTATCGTCAATGAGCATTATTGCGGGATGGATGCGCGGAATACTGCGCTGGAGGCTATCGCGGCGCAAAGCACTTGCCTGTTTCTCGGCAAATTGTGTGGCATGAGGGTGCGAGTGGGCGGCGGCATAGACTCCATCCTCAATGAGTAATATTTTACTCTCCCGATCTAGCCACCTGCACAGGCGGGCGAGATCATCTGGATCGAGTAGGGCGTTGACTAAATGAAGCATTATAGGGTTAAAACAAAATCTGTTTGACAAAACATATCGCGAATTTGGGAGTCATTTAACACTGTGGCACGCATATCTTTTATAGAAGGCGTGTCTAATCCTTTTGCGAGATAAATGTGGTCGATATTGTAGTGCTTCAATTGAATCAGTAATTCTTGTTCGATCGCTTGTGCGTGAGTGATGAGGAGAGTGGCATGCGGAATAAATGCAATTGCGGTGAGGGCAATATTAATGCGCTCGTCAATCGGTGGGTGGTGGAGAATAATTAAGCAATCGTTCATGCGGTATGGAAAGCAATAAAACGATCAGCAACTAATCCAGCATCTATCAATTGTCCGAGTCCGCAAAGGACAAAAGGGGGGGGTATGTCTTCCCCTAATCCTCGGCGCATAGCAGAGGTGCGACAAATTGCCAATTCAATTTGTTGTGTGTGGGCTAAAACAATCCATTGCTGGTGGCTATCAAGGTTATTAAAGTCGTTTTGCGAATATTGCGGATGAGCAATATAGGTGCCGTCACCGTAAAAGAAAACGCGCACAATCTTGTGCGACTGATGAATAGCAGCGGTGGCAAAATGCCACGCACTCGCCGGCGCATGACTCAAGTGAGGTGCGCCGTATACGGCAAGGGCAATTTTCAACCTTGTGATGACATCACAATAAAAACCACCGCAAGGCAATGATTATAGTGTTGCCGTGAGTGAGGAGGGCTTAGTCGTCTGATGAACTGGCAAAAAAAGTAACTAATATTGAGAAAATATTGTAGAGCATGACATACAAGGTCACAGTTGCGGCAATATAATTGCGTTCACCGCCATGAATGATGGCACTGGTTTGCCACATAATGAGCGCCGAACTCAGCAGTAAAAATACACAGCTCACTGCCAAATAAAGCCCTTGAATTTGGAGAAAATAATTTGCAATGCCAGCGAGGAAGGCGATCAGAATTCCGATAAACAGGAAGCCAGTCATAAAACTGAGATCTTTGCGGGTGATCAATATATAACCGGAGAGAGTGAAAAATATCGCTGCGGTGCCCACCAATGCCATGAATATAGGTTCATATCCCCTGAGCCCTATGACCATACTTAAAATTGGCCCTATGGTAATTCCTAACCAACCGGTGAGTGCAAATACCCAAAGCAATCCCCATGCCGAATTTTGTGTTTTGGCGACAGCAAACAAAAGGGCAAAGTAAGGGAGTAAAGTCCATAAACCCATATAAGGCATTCCAATAGCAATGGAGACCGAGGCTGTGACTGCACTAAACATAATGGTCAACGCCAATAAAGCATAAGTATTGCGCAATACTTGACTCGCTTCCTGGCTGATTTGAGCGCGCTTATCCCGAGCGGCAAAAGTGGCATCTGACGCTCCGCCACTATTCATAAATACGGCATCGTTTTTGGATATATTTTTGTTGTCATTCATTGCTATACTCCTAAAATTACTCGCTGCCTATATTGTATAGGCGCAGGCACCAAAAATCAATACTATGCTGATCGCATAGAGTATTTTTTCCGAAGAAATGATGGAAGGTAATTAAGATGGATCGCTATAGAGCGTAACAAAATCCTGCACTTGCTGGACGGCGTTGCCACAATAATTTTTGGGCACGAGTGTGTTTAATTGCGCCTTGACGGAGTGCGGTAATGTGGGGTGGTTGTCAATAAAATCACGCAAAGTATGCACAGTCAATGAGTCATGGATCAGTTTTTTCACTTGTTCGTAGGCATCTAACTCTCCATAACGGCGCAAAACAGTGCTGACAGCTTCTCCTAACACTTGCGGATGCGCTTCTAAATCATCGGCGAGTATGCGTTCATTTAATTTGAGATGGCTGAGCCCGCGATGAATAGATCGCCAAGCGATCAGCGTATGACCTAAAGCAATACCGATATTGCGTTCCGCAGTGGAATCGCTGAGATCGCGCTGCCATCTGGATATGGGCAGTTTTTCGGCTAAATGAGTCAACATCGCATTGGCAACCCCTAAATTGCCTTCTGCATTTTCAAAATCAATCGGATTGATTTTATGCGGCATAGTGGATGATCCGACTTCCCGTTTGTCTTTTTTTTGCGTAAAGTAGTTTAATGCAATGTACCCCCACATATCGCGGCATGTATCTATGGCAATGGTATTGATGCGCAGCATAATATGGCACCATTCGGCTAATCGATCGTGCGGTTCAATTTGTGTGGTGAGGGGGGTCCATTGCAACCCCATATGCGTCACAAAATTTTGGCATATTTTTTGCCAATCTAAATTGGGGTAGGCGATGAAGTGGGCATTGTAATTCCCGACTGCGCCGTTCATTTTTGCGCAAAATTGGTGAGATTGGAGTTGCTGGCGTTGATTGTAGAGGCGATAAGCAAATACTGCCATTTCTTTTCCCATCGTTGTTGGGCTGGCTGGCTGTCCGTGCGTGCGTGCTAACATAGGTTGACCAGCATATTTTTGTGCCAGCGCAGTGAGGGAGTCATTGAAGGTGGCTAAAGTCGGGAGCACTATCGCCTGCTGGGCATCGCACAGCATGAGACTATAAGCGAGATTGTTGATATCGTCAGAAGTGCACGCAAAATGCACAAATGGAATGGCTTTTTTTAAGGCAGGGTGTGGTGAAAATTTTTCGCGCAGAAAATACTCTACCGCTTTAACATCATGGCGCAGGCTCTGTTCAATATGTTTAATGTGCAGAGCATCGTGGTCGGAAAAAGATTCTACAATGTCGTTGAGTAATTTATTACAGGCATCGTCAAATGGGGGTAATTCCGTTAGATCGGGGATTGCCGCTAAATGTTGTAGCCATTGAATTTCTACCCGCACGCGATAGCGTATCAGAGCGTATTCGCTGAAGAATTGTGCTAAATTGCGCGTGTGTTCGCTATAACGGCCATCCAGCGGCGACAATGCATGCAATGCATGAGGCATTGCCGTTGGATCGGGGGGCGCTTTATTGACCATAATAATTGTGGCTAGTTTATTGAATGAGATTATAATAGCAAAAATCTGATTGGATACATACAACTATATTGCAAGCGGGTAGCATTTGCGAGAACGGAGGTGCTATTTGTTTGTGTGCGTATATTCACAGGTATTTTTATGGAAACAATGCGAGGCGCTCATTGAATATCGGTATCATTGGAACAGGCTATGTCGGTTTAGTGACTGGGGCTTGTTTTGCCGCTAAAGACAATACCGTTGTCTGTATGGACAGTGCGACGGACAAAATTGATACTTTGCAACGAGGTGTAATCCCATTCTCTGAACCCGAATTGGCGACGCTGGTGCAAAGTAATATTGCCCAAAACCGCTTGACTTTCACCACTTCGCTCCCTTCGGTGGTCCGCCATGCCGAGATCTTATTCATTGCGGCGGGTACACCTGCATCCCTCGATAGAGCGGCAGATATGTCCTCCATTGATAATATCATCGCACAATTGGCGCATATTGGCGATATGGGACAGAAAGTTATTGTTATGAAGAGTACTGTCCCCATGGGAACAACATACAAAATTAGTCAGCAATTGCGCCACGATTATGTGGCGTCCAATCCAGAATTTCTTCGCGAGGGTCGTGCAGTGCACGATTTCTTTGCACCCGACCGCATTGTCATAGGTGCCGATAACCCATCGGTAGCAACTACTCTTGCTCGCTTATACGCTCCATTTTTAGAAGGCGATGCTCAACTATTCCAAGTATCCATTCTTTCAGCCGAACTATCTAAATACGCTGCCAATGCAATGTTGGCAGTGCGCATTTCTTTTGCCAATGAATTAGCACACCTTTGCGAAGCATATGGAGCGAGTTTTGCCGAAGTTAAAGCGGTGATGGGTAGTGATATGCGTATCGGTCACCAATTTCTCTCATGCGGCATAGGCTATGGCGGATCGTGTTTTCCCAAAGATATGCATGCAATCATTCATTTAGCTCGGGCTGTAGAACAGGAAATGTCAATTTGTTCGGCTGCCCAGCGAGTCAATGATCGGCAAATTGATCGTTTTGTCCACCGCATCCGTAATTATTTTGCGGATGGCTTAAAAAACAAGCGTATTGCCGTGTGGGGAGTGGCATTTAAGCCCGGCACAGATGATACCCGTAGTTCGCCTTCGGTGGCGATTATGCGCCAACTATTAGATGAAAAAGCAATGGTCGTTGCCCACGATCCAGTGGCTTTTGCTCACTCGTCGGGTGACCCAATCACTCAGCATATCACTGTGGCGACATCGGCATACGATGCTTGTGTTGATGCCGATGCACTCCTCATCCATACCGAATGGGATGAGTATAGGGATATGGATATGGCACGCGTGCGCAACATGATGCGCCGACCAGTGATTTTTGATGGTCGTAACCTTTACCGCGAAAAGAGCACAGCGTTAGATGGTTTTGATTATTTTTGTATTGGCGAACCCATTGCTGCTGAATGTAGCCATACAGCGTCGCGGGAACCTACATGATTGCGGGCGACCACGCAGAATATTGTCGTATTTATCAATAAATATATGCCTATTTTTTTAGCGATAGTGGTGTATACTATCTGCTTGCCCTTTGTTTTGTCGAGAATCGTCTCAGTTATTCCCCTATAATTAAACATCATAATGAGAGGTAGTATTTTATGAATTTATTTATCGCAATGATTTTGTTTTTGACATTACTGAGTTGGCAACAGGCGTGGGCACAAAATAATTCTACACCGACCGCCTCAACCGCTTTGGAAGAAATTATTGTTACAGCGCAAAAAAGAGATGAACTGCTCAGCGAAACCCCGCTATCAGTCACTGCGTGGGATGCGGATGAGTTAGGACGGCGCAATGTCACCAGCTTGGGTGATTTAGCGAGTGGTCAATTACCCTCTTTACGGATTACACCTTTTGCGAATAGCCCCGCAACCCTTAGCATTGGAATGCGCGGTATTCAAGTCACTGACGCAGGATCGATTGGGTTAGAGGCACCGGTCGGGATTAATATTGATGGGGTGTACTTAGGGCGTATGCAAGGGCTGATTGCCGATATGCTGAATATAGAACGGCTAGAAGTTTTGCGCGGGCCGCAGGGCACTTTATACGGGCGCAACAATATAGCAGGAGTGGTCAATTTAATTTCGACAAAACCCAGCGGTGAATTTGGCATTAAACAGGTGCTGACCATCGGCAGTGAATACGGCGAATTGCGTTCGTTGTCGCATATTGATTTGCCGAGCTACAATGGATTGGCAGCCCGCATTACTTACCTAGACCGTAATTACGATGGCTATATTGAAAATCGGACATATCCTGGAGTACGCAATAATGAAGATTTTTCGCGCAACGATCAGTCGGCTTACCGGGTGGCGCTACGTTGGCAAAGCAATCGGGCGACTTTAGATTACGCTTACGATGATGGCACAATTGAAAATACGCAAGGTTATTTACAAGCGAGCAATGGGGTAGAGCGAGTCGGTTTGTCGCAAGCATTTACTCATTATTGTGGATTGCCGAACGATGGGGACCATTTGTCCATGAATGATTTTGGCAATTTTGGCAATCCAAACCCAGGTAATATTGCCGTGTGCGGAGGATTGTTGCAGGCAATTGCAACCACCAACACTTTAACGCAAATGCTGGCATCGCAAGGCGCTTCGATCGGACAAAACCCTCTCGCTGGACCGGGTAGATTGAGTGGTGCCGCCAATAACTATATAGTTGGCGTGGCACAGGGAGTGCGGCAAGCAGTGATGCAGAATCCAAATTTATCTCCCGATCCGATTGCGCTCAGCACACAATGGATTGTGCCTTATGTTACTGCCAATGCGACCGAACAAAACGAGCGTGCCGACCAAGTTCGCTCACCGCAATATCTTAACGACAATAATATTGACCAAATTGGGCATACTTTTTTAGCGACAGTTGAATTTGACCATTTGACTTTGAAGTCCATTACAAGTATGCGTGAAATAGATCAAACACTCAATAATAATTTTAATGGGGCGCTGACTGGTATGGGGATTAGTAGTAGCGCTGGCGATAATGGAGAAGTTGTTGCGCAAGAACAGTTATCCCAAGAGATTCAAGTATTGGGCGATTTTATGGATGGGCAATTACAGTTTGTCAGTGGATTCTATTATTTTGATGAGGAAGCTCGCGAAAATCAAGGCGCTTTTCACACGGTTTACCGCCATTTCCTGCTCTCTACCCCGCAGTATGCACTATCTGTTCAACCTTTACAGCAACAACCACAGTTGTTAGCGACGGCAATTATCGGTAGCAATGGCGATGCCATTATCGCAGGGACCAATATTTTCCCCTATGATTTTGTGCTGCCACTATTGGGGAACAACAATTTACCGACAGCCCTTGCATCACCTTATTGTTTGAGCTGCCGCACTCCAAATGGGATCCGCAATAACGATAATCCAACCGAAGCGAGCCGTTTTAATAGCCGAGTGCAATTTGAGGCAACTTCACAGGCGGTGTTTGGACAAGTGACCTATCGTTTTAACCCTCAGTGGGATGTCTCTTTAGGTCTTCGCTATACTCAAGATGAACGCATTGGTCGACAAACAGTGAGTAATGCGCTTGCGGTGGCAAATTCGGCAACAATTGATGATAACCGCACCGACTATTCACTTGCTGGACGTTGGCGGCTGTCTGACCAACACAATTTATACTTGCGTTATGCGACAGGCTATAAAGCTGGTGGCATTAGCCAGCGCTCGGTGGCTTTTAATGTTTTTGAAGAGGAAACTTTAGCGAATACTGAAATCGGTTACAAAGGAAGATTAGCAGGGGATAGCATGGCGGTCAATGTTGCTTTCTTTACAATGGATTACGACAATAAGCAAATTTCGCCGCGCGAAAATATTTTCCGCCTCGATGCCACACCCGCCAATATTGTGACCACTAACATTCCGGGCACCACGAATATTACAGGATTAGAAGCCGAATTTTCTATCATCCCCTTTCACGGTCTCACCGTAAAATGGGATATGAGTTTCATTGATTGGGATGTGCCGACTATTGCCCATCCGAATCGATTACCGCCGTGTGTCCAACTCGGGCAAAGGTGTACCCTCACCCTGCCCCAACGTCCGTCCAGCTTGCCTCAGTTTCCATCTCAATTTTACTTAGACGGTGCCCCCAATTACGCGGGCTCCTTATCGTTTGATTACATTTTGCCTGACACAACTTTTGGGGTGTTTGATTTTCATATTGATTTTAGTGTGTCGGGAGATTATCACCCCACCCCGACCGATGCAAAGGTAGAAGGCTATACGATCGTTAATTCACGCATTGCATTGAGCGATGTATCGTTGAGCGATTTTGGTGAGATAAAAGTTGCCCTCTGGGGTAAAAACATTACTAATGAATCCTATCATTTAAGTAGCGTCGGCGCAGCGAATTTTTATAATCCTCCCGCAACTTATGGCTTAGATGTGGTATATCAATACTAAAAAATATGGATAATCAAACGGTACAAAATATTGCCCAACTGGCGCATATAAAAATAGATCCCACCGATAAAACTTTTATCCACGCCCTGCGTGATATTTTATACTTGACCGATCAATTGAAAAATGCTCCTGTACACGATGTACTTCCGCTATACAACGTTCATCGCGATCACCTGCATGTGCGGGAAGATATACCCACCGAAGTCACATCCCGCGAGGCATTACAATCCCTCACCCCAAAATTCCATGACGGGTTTTATTGGGTTCCTAAAATTATTGATTAGTTATTAGTGCATCACTTCACTGTTGCTGAGTTAGTGCGTGGCTTGCGCAGCGGCGATTATTCCAGTAGCGAATTAACTCAACACTATTTATCGCGCATTGACCAGCACGATTCGGCACTTAATAGTTATATCACCATCTTAGCTGAGCGCGCCATCGCTGCCGCTCAACGCGCCGATACCGCTTTGCGCAAGAAAGACGCCGCTCCGCTGACTGGAGTTCCTATTGCGCATAAGGATTTGTTCTGCACCGCAGAAGTACGCACCACCTGTGGTTCACGGATGCTGGATAATTTTATCTCGCCAATTGATGCGCATGTCGTGGAACAATTGGATAGGGCGGGAGTGGTATTGTTGGGCAAAACAAATATGGATGAATTTGCGATGGGTTCATCTAATGAAAACAGCTATTACGGTAATGTCCATAATCCGTGGGATGAGTATACTGTCCCTGGCGGGTCGTCTGGTGGGTCGGCGGCGGCAGTGGCGGCAGGCCTTGCTCCAATTGCCACGGGAAGTGATACGGGTGGATCTATCCGTCAGCCAGCATCGCTATGTAGTGTCACAGGTATGAAACCGACTTATGGACGGGTATCGCGTTACGGGATGGTCGCTTTTGCTTCTAGCTTAGATCAAGGGGGGCTTATCGCCCGTAGTGCCGAAGATTGCGCTTTAGTACTGCAGAGTATGGCGACTTACGATAAGCGCGATTCCACTGCGGTGGATTACCCTTTGCCTAACTACATGGCAACCTTGACTCAACCCCTCAAGGGTAAAAAGATAGGGGTTCCACAAAATATTTATGACTCGCGACTCGATCCTGCAGTTGCCGATATTACTCTTGCCGCTATTGACCAATATCGCCAATTAGGAGCAACGTGCATGGATATTACTTTGGCGCATAATGATTATGCGGTACCCACTTATTGTGTGCTCGCTATGGCTGAGTGTTCGGCAAATTTAGCGCGTTATGACGGCGTGCGTTATGGATATCAATGTGATAATGCCGAGAGTGTTGAAGATTTATTGGTGCGTTCGCGCAGTGAGGCATTCGGTGACGAAGTAAAACGGCGAATTATGATGGGAACTTACGTCCTTTCATCCGGCTATTATGATGCCTATTACCATAAAGCACAATGTATGCGGCAAGTGATCCGTGACGAATTTGTGCGCATATTTGATAGCGTGGATTTCATTGCTATGCCGTCTACTCCGTATGTCTCTTTTAACCTCGGTGAAAAAGTTAATGACTCAGTACAAATGTACTTGGGAGATACATTTTTGGTCGGTGCTAATTTAGCTGGCTTACCTGCATTGAGCTATCCCGCAGGATTTGCTACCTCTAATCGCCCAGTGGGGCTCCAACTGATTGCGCCGTGGTGGCACGAAGCACAATTGTTGAATGCCGCACATATTTACCAACAAGCAACCGATTGGCATCGGCAACGCCCCCCGATTGCGGCATGACAGAAATTATTCTGCTGGGATGAGGGCGTCTTTCAAACTGACCTTAAAGCGGTTAAATTCGTAATCGTTGAGTAGGTAAACCCACGGGCTATGGCGTGTATTGAGCGCCGCTACTGTGTCGGCAGTCACAATAACATCGCTGTGTTGACTTGCTGTGCTGGGGGCGGCAACTGGTTTTTCTGCGCGCTCAAAGGATAGGCGCAAATAACGCTCACCATCCATTTCCATCAATGCCGCATGGATGATTAAGGGGTCAAAGCACTGGTAAGTTACATTAAAATTTGCTTTGAATTTGACCGTATCGGCAGGTTGCACATCTGCAAGGTTAATATTTTGTAAAGATTGACCGTAGCGCTCTAATATGCGCTCGTATTGTAGTTTCTTTTTTTTCGGTAACTTGGTCGGTTGTAACGCGGCAATTGACTCGCTACGAGTGAGGGTTATTTTTTGTGCCTTGCGCTTTCCTTTTCCTTTTTTGCTGTAAACCACTTTTGCAATACGCGTAAAAGGGATATTGATGATTTGCCGTTCTAACCAATCGTTGGGATTATCAAATAGGTGTAGGTCCTGGTCAATCAACCACACGTGTTCTTCCTGCTCAAAACGGATGAACTGTCCATTGCGTTGCGTTGCTTGCGCACCAATATGGAGTTTATCCCACAACTTTGTGCCGAACAATTGCACAGACAATGCTTCTTCACCCAATCCTAATTGCGAATAATTGGCGGGCTGATTTGTTTTTTGTTCTTCTTTTTTGGCATTGACTAAGGCGCGCACCATACGATCAATAGATGTAAAGCTCGCTGGGTATTGGTGATGATTTTGTACCGTCCATTCCCCATCCGTTTGGATAAGGTGTACTGCAGTAGAAGGATTACCAATGACAATGCTATTAATGTCGTTTAAGTGATCGGCTAAATTGGGAAATAACGCATTGCCAGTGTGCATCACACTTTTGGCTGGGCGATCAATAATTGCGATAACCAGCACACAAATGAAAATAATCGCTACGAGTGCGCTACCAGTGAACAATATGAAGCGTTTATTTTTCATTGCACGCGTACTTGTGTATATTGAAGCGGAGTGAAGTTTCCTTTTGGTCTATGGCTCGCTGCGTCGTCGACCAATTATAGTAATAACAACGAAGCGCTACGACTTCTCCAAAGCCATTCCAAGGGGAAGTTACATTCTCGTCACGGTTATACTTATAAGATATCATCATCCTCTATTTCAGAAGTGGCAATAAGATTTTAATTTTCTTATCGTGGTTCTGTTTCAAATAGTCATAGATATCTACAAATTCTTTTTTAATATTCACCATAAACCTAATCAGTTTATTGCTCCTTCATCATCCGGCGCGCACTCCAATAATAAATGAGCCATAACAAAAATGTAAGCAACAATGGCGCAACGACGATATTGATGATTTTTAATAGGGCACCGAGGTTTTCAATATCTTTATTCAGTTGGTGACGCACATTGCGTAATTGCTTACGGGTGTTAAGTTTATCTTGCTGGAAGCGATTAATAGTGTTTTGTTCTGCAACGCTAATTGTCAGTTGTTTGCGTTCACGTCGTGCTTGCTGTAGTTGGGTGAGTTGCTGTTCGGTTTCGCGCAGGCGGGTTTCCAAGGCCTCGGCTTCTTGTTTATAGTGTTGTTCGGCATTCACGCGCAGACTATCCACTGTGGTAAATGGGCGTGTAAAGCGTCCACGACTGCGAATGCTGATTAAATTGGAGCTCCCAATTAAATTGTCTAAAATGTTCATCACTAAATTACCGTTGTCAGCCCATGCGGATACAATTCGTTGTCCAAAGAAATTTTGTGAACGCACCCAAAATTCATCGCTCAGAATATCGGTGTCGGCAATAAAAATGACATTGATACGCCCCTTTGCGGTATGATTTTCTTCGGATCGTTCGGCAAAAGCGGTGTTCACTTCACCGCTAATCCGCACGCCAATGGATAGATTTTTTCCATCACCAGTTGCCGCCCGCATTATTTGTGCCGTATCTTGCATCCCGAGCATTTGCTGAGTAGGAATGGTTTTCCCTTCGTGGCTAGAGCGCAATAGGGGTTCAATGGTAATGTTTTCCGTGCTCTCTAATAAATCAATGACGCCCACCGCACCTAAATTGATTCGGTCAAGTCCGGAAGTAACGATGTCGGTATCACTAAAATCACTAGAATGGAGATTAATGAATGCGGGATGGCGCATTGCGGCTCCGCTATTCGTATTGACGGTGATGGCGCGCAAATTATCCGATAATACGACACCATCACGCATGTTGACTCCCCAAGCATTCAAAAGTTTGTGTGGGTTTGACTGTGCTTGTTGAAACATGCTTTGCGGGTCACTTGCCGCATTTTGCAATACTGATTCACGTAGCAAATTGCTCATTGGATCGGCAAACAATAGGATTGCTTTGCCTTTCAGTGCATACTGATCAATAGCGTAGAGGAGATTGTCGCTTAAATTGGTCGGATGAATAACGACCAATAATGCGATATAGTCGGGAATCTCAGTGGTTTGCGAAGAGATGGTTTCAATGGTATAGGTGCGTTCAATATTTTGTTTGATAGTCAGGCGATCAAAAACTTCGTCACCTAATCCATTATAGAGACCCACCACGGGGCGTTGTGTTTGCGATAGGCGATCGATCAATTGCGTAATATCGTATTCTAAAAAGCGTTCTTTTTGCGGATGGAAAAAGGGGATAGATTCTTGTGTGTCTACACTATTCACCCCCGCTAACCCTAAATAGAAAGTAGCCGCACCCACTCCCGAAGGCACTGCTTGGAGTCCGTATTGCGTTGCCCTATCTTCGGCGACCGAAAAAGGTTCGGGGTCAATGAAATGCAACCGAATTTTGCCATCTGCATAAGACTCATATTCTTCCAATAGCTCACGCACTCGGCGAGAATAATTGCGTATAGGAGCGATAGTGCGTGTCGCTTCATCGGAAAAGAAAAAATAAAGATCAATCGGCTCGGATATAGTATTGATGACCCCTCTGCTCCCATCAGATAAAGTATAGAGGCGGTTTTCGGTGAGATCCCAATGCACCCCATCAAACAATAAATCATTCAAGGCATTGAGTGCAATAAAGACAATGGCGAGGAGGGCAAAAACAGTTGCCGGTGCCGCCCAACGTAAAAAATGAAGTAATCGTGCTACCATCAGTCCTGCGACACCTGTAAAACATAGACGGTTGCTGCAAGCCACACGACAATCATGGTGAAATAATATAAGGTGTCATGAAGCGATAGAACGCCACGCGACACAGATTGAAAATGGGTTAGAAAACTAAGGCCGGCAATGGCGTCCAGTAATATGCTCGGCGCCCAGCCGGTAAATAAGTCAAGCACTAATGGAAACCCCATCAAAATAAAAAGAAAACATACCACCACGGTGAGAATAAAAGCGATGACTTGACTCTTACTCAGTGCAGACATACAGCACCCTATGGCGAGAAAGCTTCCCGCCATGAGCCAACTTCCCCAATAGGCAGCGATAATGATACCGTTGTCGGGCGCCCCTAAATAATTGACCGTGATCCACAGAGGGAAAGTTAACACTATGGCGAGTCCGCAAAATGCCCATGCGGCAAGGAATTTGCCCAATACGGCATCCAACTGCGTAATCGGCAAAGTCGTCAATAATTCAATGACCCCGCTACTTCTTTCTTCGGCCCATAAACGCATAGATATTGCTGGCACGAGAAACAAATACAACCACGGGTGAAAATTAAAGAAAGTCGTTAAATCCGCTTGACTGCGCTCGTAAAATCCACCGAGATAAAAAGTAAATACGCTACTCAACACTAAAAAAATGAGGACAAAAACATAAGCCAGTGGGGTGGCAAAGTAAGCACTAAATTCACGGCGAAAAATAACGCCCATTGCGGAAGTGCATATCTTCATTGCATGCTTCCTGCGGTTAAAGTGCGAAAGACTTCATTCAACGCCGGCAATATATCGTGTCCGTGCTGCTGTGGTAGCGCTGCTTGGGTGGCTTGGCGTGCTAATTCATCGGGAGTGCTATCGGCAACGACTTTACCGGCGGCAATAATCATCGCCCGACTACAGACCGCCCCGACTTCTTCTAAAATATGGGTAGAGATAATGACAATTTTGTCGGTGGATAGGTTGCGGATCAATTCACGAACCTGATATTTTTGATTGGGGTCGAGCCCATCGGTGGGTTCGTCTAATATGAGTACTTTGGGATCATGTAGAATTGCCTGTGCCAACGCAACCCTCCGTTTGAACCCTTTAGAAAGAGTCTCTATTTTTTGCCACAGTACTTTTTCCAATGCCATGTTGGTGATAGCACTGTCTAAGGCCCTTTTCTTCTTTTCTTTTTTCAAATGACGAATGTCGGCGATAAAAGAGAGATAATCCTGCACCACCATATCGCCATACGATGCCGCTCCTTCAGGAAGATACCCGATATTACGTTTTGCTTCTAACGGAGAGTCCACCGTATCAAATCCGCAGACTTGTATAGTGCCATGATCTGGGGGGAGATAACCAGTAATCATCTTCATGGTAGTGGATTTTCCGGCGCCATTCGGTCCTAAAAAACCGAGGACTTCGCCCGTGCTCACCGAAAAAGAGATCATATCGACTGCGGTAATGGAGCCGAAATGTTTGCTGATTTTATCAATAACGATCATGTATTGTCTGTCAAGTAAATCCTATAGCGGTATTATAAAAATATTCTCCCGATTGTCAAGCGATTATTTTATTTTTGTGCAATAGATGCATATTTTAATGGTGTGATATTATAACGCTACCATGCCTACAGATGACGCATACAATATTTTAATTATTGGCGCTGCTGGTGATTTGGCTTTGAATAAGCTTTATCCCGCACTTTACTACTTACATCGCGATGGTAATTGTCCAGAAGAAATGTCCATATACGGTATTTCACGCCGCACCCTACGCAAAAATACTTTTTTGAATACCATCAAATCTAATATAGCGGCGGACAAATTTTTTGATGATAATGCATGGCAATCGTTCGCACGGCGCTTAATTTATACGTCGCTTGATGCCACTGACCCGCCGACGATGAAAAAATTTTCCCGTGAATTAAAAAAGACCAGACGGTCATTGATTATTTATTTAGCAATGCCCCCCAACCTATTCACGGCAACGTGCCAATCGTTAAAAAGCGCTGATATTGTCAATGAACATACTCGCATTGTGGTAGAAAAACCGCTCGGTGATTCACAGCACAGCTTTATTGAAACCAATAATCTTTTGAGCGATATTTTTCACGAACAACAAATCTACCGCATTGACCATTATTTGGGGAAGGAAGCGGTGCAAAACCTTTTAGTGCTACGCTTTGCTAACCTGCTCTACGAACCCTTGTGGAATCATAATTATATTGACCATGTTCAAATTACCGTTGCCGAGACGGTGGGGGTAGACGGGCGCGCTCAATTTTATGATGCGACCGGAGCCCTGCGTGATATGGTACAAAACCACTTATTGCAATTACTGTGTTTAATTGCTATGGATCCCCCTGCCACCTTATCTTCTAATGCGGTCAGTGATGAAAAATTGAAAATACTGCGCAGTTTGAAAACGATTGATCACACCAATGCGCGAGATTATACGGTGCGCGCACAATATACTGGCGGTGCAGTCGATGGTAAATCGGTGGTAGGGTATATGGAAGAAAAAAATATGCCCGCTCAATCTACCACTGAAACTTTTGTTGCCCTCCGTGCTGAAATTGATAGCTGGCGCTGGTCGGGGGTGCCATTTTATCTACGCACCGGCAAACGCTTACCGAAACGTTCATCAGAAATCGTTATCCAGTATAAGCAAGTGCCTCATATCATTTTTCCGCACAGTGCGGCTTCTCCCAATACTTTGATTATTCGGTTGCAACCGAACGAAGGGATTCAACTGAAAGTGATGAATAAAGTTCCCGGCTTAGACCAAGACATTGAATTGAGCCCGATGACTTTGGACTTGTTTTTTTCCAAAATATTTGCGCAAAATCGTCATATAGATGCTTACGAACTCTTATTACTCAATGTCATCCGTGGCGACACAACTTTATTTATGCGTGCCGATGAAGTAGAAGCCGCATGGGAATGGGTGGATAAAATCCGTGCAGGATGGCATAAAATTAAACACCCCATTGGCCAATATACTGCGGGAACATGGGGACCAACCGATGCGGTCGCGCTATTGGCTAAACGCGACCGCAGTTGGTACGAGCAGTAACGATGGCGCTTGCTATTTCTCTTCACCAGACTATTGCTGAATGGGTTGATGCGCTCGTAGCGCACGTGAGTGTGCAATTACGACGAGGCGTGGAGAAAAAGGGAGAGGCGGTATTGGCGGTATCGGGGGGGAGCACCCCACAACCGATTTTTACCGCTTTGGCTCAACAACCTTTGCCATGGCAAGACATCACCATTACTTTGGTGGACGAGCGCTGGGTTAATCCGTCTGATGCCGCTTCTAATGAGTTATTGGTGCGCGATTATCTATTATGTAATTGGGCGGAAAAAGCAAACTTCGTACCCCTTAAAACCGATCATCTGCAACCCGTGGATGCCGTTCCCGCAGTGCATACCCGCCTTGCTGCTTTGCCTTCCCCTTTTGATGTGGTGATGTTGGGTATGGGGGTAGATGGACATACGGCGTCTTTTTTTAGACACAGCGAAGAGTATGCTCGGGCAGTAGCCTTGGAGGGAAACGCACATTGTTGTGGTATCACTTTGCCAGCGGGTATACACGCGCGGATGACCCTCACGCTGCCAACTATATTACGCGCCCATCAAATTGTTTTCCATCTTACTGGTGAAAAAAAATGGCAATTGCTCCATGATGCTTTGTCCGGTAAAGGTGATGAATTGCCGGTGAGTCGGGTTATCCATCAAACCCAAACACCTGTATCGGTCTATCATTGTGTGAGGATGGCTTAAAGAAAATGAATACCACTATTGCGACCGTGACCGATCAAGTGCGCCAGCGCAGTCGCGCGACCCGCCGCGCTTATTTGGACAACATGGCACAGACGCGTGACCAATATCCCCCGAAACGAACCCTCTCGTGTGGCAACCTTGCGCATGGATACGCCTCTTGTGCTGCCGATGAGAAAAAGACAATCCGAGCGATGAAAAGCCCCCATGTGGGGATTATTACTTCTTATAACGATATGCTGTCCGCCCATCAGCCTTTAGCATCGTATCCACAGCTGATCAAAGAAGAAGCGCGCAGGCTTGGGTGTAGTGCCCAAGTGGCAAGCGGGGTTCCCGCTATGTGTGACGGTATTACGCAAGGACAGCCAGGCATGGAGTTGAGCTTGTTTAGCCGCGACGTTGTGGCAATGGCAACAGCGGTCGGATTGAGCCACAATATGTTTGATGCCGCTTTGTGTTTAGGCGTATGCGACAAGATTGTGCCGGGGATGTTAATAGGAGCTCTCCAATTTGGGCACATCCCAGTTGGTTTTGTTCCCGGTGGACCTATGCCTTCGGGAATTTCCAACAAAGAAAAGGCGATAGTGCGGCAAAAGTATGCAGAAGGTTCGGCGAATAAAGACGAATTGCTGGCGGTGGAATCTGCCGCTTATCACAGCCCAGGCACGTGCACTTTTTATGGCACAGCGAACAGCAATCAACTCTTAATGGAAATGCTGGGTCTTCAACTGCCCGGTTCATCCTTTATCAATCCCAATCATACATTGCGTCCCGTATTGACGCGTGCAAGTGTGCGTTATACGATAGAAGCGGTGGATAAAAATTATACATTGGGCGACATAGTGAACGAATCCTCGTTGATCAATGCTTTAGTCGGATGGTTGGCAACGGGTGGTTCAACAAACCATACGCTCCATTTAGTTGCAATTGCTCGCGCGGCGGGAATTATTTTGCACTGGGAAGATATCGCCAAATTATCAGCAGCCGTTCCTTTATTAGCGCGCATATACCCCAATGGAAGTGCCGATATAAACGCTTTCCAGCAAGCAGGAGGGATGGCTTTCCTCGTCCATGAATTGCGTGCGGCGGGATTATTGAATGAAGATGTGCTCACCTTGACGGGTCCGGGTTTGGACCATATGGAGCAGGCACCGACATTAGAGAATGACGGAGAAGTCAAGTGGTGTGCTGCGCCCACTCAAAGTCGCCAACCTGATGTGCTCACAGGAGTAGACCGACCGTTTTCTGCTGAAGGTGGCATTCGCGTGTTGAATGGGAACCTTGGTCAGAGCATTATTAAGGTGTCATCATTGCCCCACGATAGGCGTAAAGTCATAGCTCCGTGCGAAATTTTTCATGCGCAAGCAGATTTCAAAACCGCATTTGAGAGCGGTGCATTGAATCGTGATGTTGTGGCCGTGGTTCGTTTTCAAGGTGCCCGTGCAAATGGTATGCCAGAATTGCATAAACTCACTCCCTACTTAGAGGTGCTCCAAAATAAAGGGCATAAAGTTGCCTTAGTCACCGATGGGCGTATGTCAGGTGCTTCGGGGAAAGTGCCGGCGGCCATTCATTTGACTCCAGAAGCGGCAGCGGATGGTCCTATTGCCAAATTGTGCTCGGGCGATGTGATTGCTTTAGATAGCGAAGAGGGCAGTTTAACCGTTCAGGTTCCCGCAAGTGAATGGGATACGCGTCCATGCGCTCCTGCCCCTGCCCGTGCGTCAATTTTAGGGCAACAATTATTCCACTATATGCGGCGGTCGGTGAGTTCTCCCCATTTGGGTGCATCGTGTTTTTTTGATACGGACTTGGCTGAATAATTACGATGATGAATTGTGCCGATCAATTGCGCCCGCTGAAAATCCTGCCGGTCATCACGATACATCGTGAGCAAGATATTCTGCCCTTGTGTCGCGCCCTCGTCAAGGGGGGAGCAAAGGGGATAGAAATTACCCTCCGTAGCGATGTAGGATTAAATGCAATTTATATTGTGAAACAGGCCTTACCCGAAGTGAAGGTAGCGGCGGGGACGATTACGACCACCGAACATCTTACCGCAGCATACGAAGCTGGAGCAGATTTTGCGGTGAGTCCGGGCATATCCATACCGCTGATATTGCGCGCAAATGAGTTACAAATCCCATTCTTACCCGGTGTGGCAACCGCATCTGAAGTGATGTTGGGGATGCAGCATGGTATGACGTGCTTCAAACTTTTTCCGGCTGTAGCTGTGGGCGGGCACAGCCTCCTTAAATCGTGGCACGCCCCATTAAAGCAGGCACTTTTTTGCCCGACCGGCGGTATTGATGAGCATAGTGTTGCCGATTATCTTGCTCTCCCTAACGTGCTCTGTGTCGGTGGTTCGTGGATGGTGCCTTCATCCAGTGTGGAGCAACAAGATTGGGAGCGTATTGCGCGTATCACTGCCGATAGTATGTCTTTAGCTTAGACTTTCCACGCCCTTCATAAAAAGAGATAAATTCGTTGCTGCCACTTGTGCGCAAAGCGGCACGAATTTTATTTTTTCTTTGCACTTGATAATATAAAAAATAACCTTTATAATCTATATGCTTATATGATACTGTTAATCAAAACTATCAATAAAAAACCGACAGGCCTCTCGCTTCGGCTCTTTTTAGCTGGAGGGCTCATCAGTGCATTAATAATAACTGCGAGTGCACACGCCCAATCTACTTCTGATCGGTTGTTCATTCGTAGCCCCGACACTATTAATAGCCGCCATATTTATGCCATCCCTGCTCACAACACCCTGTGGCATCGCCTTAGGCGTGGATTTGCACTCCATATCCCTAACCATCATCATGTCAATCGGGAATTGCGTCATTACCTGCAGGAGAAAAAATACATACAAAAAACATTACAGCGTAGCAAACTTTATTTGTATTACATTGTCAAACTGCTTGAATTGAGTGATATACCATTAGAATTAGCTTTTTTACCGATGGTGGAAAGTTCGTTTAACCCTTTTGCATACTCCAAATCACACGCTGCCGGTTTATGGCAGTTCATCCCTCCCACCGCGGCAATATTTGATTTAGAACGCAACCATTGGTACGATGCCCGCCGTGATATTCGCCTCTCTACGCAAGCGGCAGTGCGCTATTTAGTTCGTTTGAATAAAGAGTTTGATGGAGATTGGCTATTGACTTTAGCCGCGTATAATGGAGGCGAGGGGACGGTGCGCCGAGCGATCAAGCGCAATCGCCGCCACGGCAAACGCACTGATTTTTGGTCGCTCAAATTGCCTCGGGAAACGCGCCAATATGTACCGCGTTTATTAGCATTTGCTAAATTAATTCGCAATGCACGACACTACGGTTTGCGCCTGCCCCATATCGCTAATGAAAATTACTGGTTTGCGATAGATGTGGGGCGCCAAATTGATTTGATTCAATTGAGTCAATTAATGGGAATGAATATTCGGATTATGCAATGGCTTAATCCGAGTTATTTCCGCTATATTACTCCTCCTGGGGGACCACATAAAATCTTGATTCCACGCACGAAGATAACGCACTTCCGCCACGCAATGCAAAAAATGCGGCAGAAATTAGCGATGGGATGGCAACCTTACTCTATTCGCCGTGGCGACACTCTGGCTAAAATTGCCCAAAAATACCATACGTCGGTGGATGTTCTCAAAAGGATTAACTTCTTAAAGAATAACCGTATTTACCCCCAGCAGTGGATTTTGGTTCCCGTAGTTGCCGATGCAAAAACGCGCCAAAAATATTTTGCGGCAAATAAACGGATGCATATTGTGCAGAGCGGAGAAAACTTATCTACTGTGGCAGCTTATTACGGTGCGCGTGTGCGACAACTGATGCGATGGAATAATATTCGCACCCCCCATAAAATATACCCTTCACAGGTACTGGTCGTCGGTAACAAGCATACGCAAGTGAAAAAAATACCATATAAACCACAAACGACTTTCCCCATTCGCCATTTATTGGAATTAAATGTCGCTTTATCCAATGCGGATAACCACTAACTGATTGGCGATGTGAGCGATACACTGGGTTACATGTGTCGCGCTCGGTGTTGTCAAACAAAGCGGTGTGCTGTATAATAAAAACAGTCAATATACTCTGTACAAGGTCATCATGCATAAATACATAAAAATTCTTTTATTGTGGTTACTCGGATTGTGCATTGTAGGGTGCACTGCTTCTGTCCCTAGGCAAAAAAAAGATGTTGTTGTGCCCCCGTCGCCGCCACAAATGCACTCAAAAATACATATTGCATTAGACAATCAAGCCATTTTACTGCCCGATAATGTTCAAGCCATGCAGTCGTGGTGCGATCGGCGTGTGGATTTGGCGACCCAACGTTTTGAGAAGTTCGAGGCATTCAAAGGCGAGGGAACCGAAACAAAAATGTTGCTTCCTTTTGATCGTCTATTAACGGCAACAGCAAATGATGCCAATGTCGCATCTTTCTACTATCAGGTTCACCCGCAAAAAGAATTGCGTGATGTGGCTGCGGCCTGCGCGAGTCGTTTTAGTAAATGGTCCACTATGGTGAGTTTATCGCGTCCAATATACGATCTGGTGACGCGCGTGCAGAGCGATGATAAAGATACCCAACGCTTTCTCAAGCGATTATTGCGTGATTTTCGGCGGTCGGGTGTGTCAGCAAGTGAGGAAAAGCGCACACAGATTGCCCAGTTACGGAGTGAATTGACCGAGCTCGGACAACAATTTTCGCGCAATATCAATGATGATGTGCGTTATATCTGGTTAGAGAAGAACAAACACCTTGCCGGATTACCTGAAGATTATATTACCTCTCTCCCCCGCGAACAAAAAGGATATCGGGTGAGTACCGACTATCCATTATCCATTCCTTTTATGCGCTATGCGGAGAATGATACGGCGCGCTTCATTCTCCATCGCAAGTCGCTGAACCGCGGTTACCCAAAAAATAAGACTGTATTGAAAAAAATCCTCGTTAAACGTTACGAGTTAGCACAATTGCTAGGATACGATCACTATGCCGATTACGCAATGGAAACGCTGATGTCGGGGAGTGCACAGCGCGTTGAAGCATTTATAGAACAAATTAACGAGTTAGCGCGCCCGCGCTCGGATCGCGATTACGCACTCCTGCTGAAAAAACTGCACGCAACACACCCGCGCGCAAAAAATGTCGGACGCTGGCGTCATTTTTGGTTGACCGAAAAAATCAAAGCCGAAAAATATAATATTAAAGGGACAGAAGTGCGTTCTTATTTTCCATACGAAAAAGTCAAGACAGGGCTTTTACAACTCACCCAAAACTTATTTGGTGTGCAGATACGACCATGGAAGGATGCTGTTTTATGGCACGATAGTGTTGAAGCATACGAAGTGTTGGAGAATGGAAAAATGATCGGCCGTTTTTATTTGGATATGCATCCGCGCACAGGGAAATACAAACATGCTGCCCACTTTACTTTGCGCACTGGCATTAAAGGTAAGCAATTGCCAGTGTCGGCATTAGTGTGTAACTTTCCGCATGGCGATGAATTAATGGAGCACCGCCAAGTGGAGACATTCTTCCACGAATTCGGACATTTGTTGCATTCCCTGTTTGGTGGACATCAAAGATGGAGTGATTTGAGTGGTATTGCTACCGAGCATGATTTTGTTGAAGCGCCGTCTCAAATGTTTGAAGAATGGGCATGGGACCCTAAAGTGTTGCAGACATTTGCCGTCAACGCACAAGGGCAGCGCATTCCTGCTGATTTAGTGCGCCGGATGCGCGCTGCGCGTGATTTTGGTTTAGGTGCACACATTCGCAATCAAATGTTTTACGCCTCGTTATCCTTACAGTACTACAATAAACCCCCGCAAGAAGTGTCGCTGACTGACGATATGATCGCATTGCAAAAGCAGTATTCGCCATTTCCCTATGTGCCCAAAACTTATTTTTATGCCAATTTTGGTCACTTATTTGGCTATTCGGCAGTGTATTATACCTACATGTGGTCGGAAGTGATTGCCGCCGATATGTTTGAGGTTTTTCGCCGTAAAGGATTGCTGAATCAGCAGTTAGCGCGCCGTTATATGCGTGATGTATTGGGTGCGGGTGGATCGCTAGATGCTGCCGATATAGTGGAGCGTTTTTTAGGACGCCCTTATAACGACCAAGCGTTTCGCGCGCGCCTCAACCAATCTCAATGAGCCGACCGCTTCTCAGCGGCACTGACCGTATTGAACATGAGGGAGTTGATAGTCATTGGTCCAACTCCTCCAGGGACTGGCGTATAAGCGGATAAACGCTCAATGTCTGTTGCATGGAGTGCCATATCTCCTTGCCCACCTATATGATAACCGGCATCTATCGCCACCGCCCCGTCTTTTAACCAAGAACCTTGCACCCATTGTGCCTTGCCGAGAGCAGCAATGACCAAATCGGCACGTGCTATTTTATCGGGAAGATCTGTGGTATGCGAATGGCAAAGAGTGACAGTGGCATCGTCATTGAGGAGCATCATCGCCATTGGTTTGCCGAGAATGGCACTCCGTCCAATAATCAAGGCATCTTTCCCCGCTAACGGAATTTCATAGTGTCTGAGTAAACGTGCGATCCCCAAAGGGGTTGCGCTAGCAAAAGTATTCACTTGCATGGCGAGACGACCAAAACCATGACAGGTCACTCCGTCAACATCTTTTTCAACCGCTATGTGGTCAAAACACTGCCGTTCATCAATATGGGCGGGGACAGGATGTTGCAATAAAATACCCACCACTGCATGATCAGCATTGAGTGCTTGTAGAGTGTCCAAAAGTTCACGCGTTGTTGTTTCGTGCGGTAAATGGATGGTGCGCGTTCCGAGCCCAATGCGTTCACACGCGCGACATTTCATCCGCACATAAATTGCCGAGCTCGGATCGTCGCCAACTAAAATAGTCGCTAGAATGTGGCGGTACTCATCTAAAGCCGCCATACGCGCCGCTAATTGGATTTCGTTCTGTTGGGCAAGGGCTGCGCCGTCTAATTTAATTGCTGTCATATGTGTATTATGGTGGGGTGAGCGAGGGGAATCGAACCCCCGACCGCAGGAGCCACAATCCTGTGCTCTACCATCTGAGCTACGCTCACCATCACAATGAATGATTGTGGAGATATTATGACATAAACTATAGGGGATTGATTATTTCATCGCGGAGGAAAGAGAAGAAAATTGGTGCGCCAGGTAGGATTCGAACCTACAACCTACGGCTTAGAAGGCCGTTGCTCTATCCAATTGAGCTACAGGCGCACTGGTCGGGGCAGGGAGATTCGAACTCCCGACCCCCAGCTCCCAAAGCTGGTGCGCTGCCAAACTGCGCTATACCCCGCATGCCCAAACTTTATGGGGCATTATATCAAATGCCCTTACGAGGAAAGTGATTGCGAACAAATTGTATAGCCTCTGCTTTATCTTTCAATTTTCCCTCTAATTGTTGTGTGTACACTTCTTCTAAAATGTGGCTCAATAAGCGACTCGGGGCATAATCCATAGCGATTAAATCGTTTCCATTGAGCAGTGGTGTGGGGTGTAATTCATTTTTCAAGAGTACTGCCTGTTGATTGATCCAATGATATGTTGCCAAGTCGTGCTGATGGGTTAAGCAATGCACTAAGTATAATCTGAGATGATTCGCAAACTGCGGTAAGGCAATCATTTTTTTGAGCTGGGCTTGGGTCATGCCCCTTGCTGAGGCAAAGTCCGTCCGATGAGTAATAAAAGAGATAATCAATGTGCGTTGCTGACGTGATAAACGCAGGCGATTACAGATTGTGGTTGCGTGTGTCTGTATAGATTGTGTTTGACCGGGCAATTGGTAAAGTAACAGAGCAAGGGCTTCCGCCTGCTTATGGTGGTCGCTGACGTTTGCGGATTGTTTGGATAAATAGTCCAGTGCACGGCAAAATTCATTGTCTTCTGCCTCCATGGCACTATGGATTTCAGGAAGAATATGAGCGAGCAATCCCGTGTGGTGTAGCCACTGCAGTCCACGACCAGGAAAAGGGCTGGTGATAATCAGGAATAATTCGTTGCGAATGCGCTCCCAGCTTAAAATATCAATGGAATGTGCGCTTTTCACTATGGCGTGCATGGTGTGCTCTTCTATATCAAATTGCAAAATGGTGGCAAAACGGATAGCGCGTAAAATACGGAGGCGGTCTTCCGCAAATCTTTTTTGTGCGGTGCCAATGGTTCGAATGATGCGCTGCCGGATGTCCTCTACCCCATTGACATAATCTACGACCTGCCCATTACGTACATCGCACAGCAAACCATTCACCGTAAAATCGCGCCGTAAGACATCTTGCTGAGCGGAACGACAATAATGCACTGTACGAGGGTGGCGTCCATCATCGTAAAATCGTTCTTTTCTAAAAGTGGCAATTTCAAATGCGTGTTGTTCGTAAATGACTAATGAGATACCAAAGGCTTTACCGACACCTTTGGATATTGGAAAAATCTTTTGTAATTCTTGCGGTGTGGCATCACTCACCAGATCGTATTCACGCGGCATCATTCCCAATACCATATCGCGCACTGCTCCACCCACTATCCATGCTTGGTAACCCGCCCGATGTAATTTCTGCGTCAGGGCAGCCGTTCGGCGAAAGGGCGTTGTTAAAAGATAATGCGGGGCGATATAAACCGCATCTTTATTGTCGCTTACCACTGTGCTACCTTCTATGTGCTTAGTCATCACTTGTCATCACTTATTATGTTTTCACAAAGAATATGATATAATAAACCCGTTGTAATTTATAAACTATGAGGAGTACTCTACAATGGAAAAATTATTTTTATTCTCCAAGTCTTTTGTGCAACATTGTGCGCAAGGATATTGTATTCTAGCCACTTTGATTGGAATAGTCATTGCCTTGACTTGGTCTGCATTGGCGTACGGCAATGCAACGGGCAGAGTTGGAGTGACCACTCAAATGAATTGTAATCAAAGTGGCTGCCACGCCTCGCCCAGAAATGCGAGTGCCACTGTATCCATACAAATTATGTCCAGCCCTGGCGTAATTTCCACTGCTTCTAAAGTAATCAATGCTAGCCCCGCCACGTTTAATATCGTACTCGCTTTCCCTCAAACGAGTAGCTTTACTGTAGGAGACACCTCTTTTGGTGGTGGCTTTAACCTGTGGAATCAGAATACGTCTGCTACCTTAGGCGTGATGTCTGGAATCACGGATGTCAACGCTACAAGCCAAACAACAAGTGGAAGCATGGCACGCCGGAGTGGTGTGGCGGAATTAACCCATGCGCAACGTAAAGGCACTACAATATCCGGATCTACACATACAGTCACGTGGAATGGTTTAAGATGGATGGCGGGCGCGGCATTAACCAGTGCGGGTAGTGGGAGCGATACGCTGAGCATTGTCGCTATGGCAGTTGATGCCAATGGGGTGCAGACTAGTGACTCCGCATTCGTCTCGGCCAGCGAAAATATTATCTATAACGCCCGCCCCACCGTCAGAGCAGTGACGGTGCGCACAACCCAAAACCAAAGCGTTACTTTTTCATTGAGTGGCACTGATGTGGGCAATACGACTTTGACGGCCTCCGTGACCAACCCCAGTAACGGCATGCTCACCGCTACTGGAGGGCAGTATAGATATATGCCCAACGCAAATTATACGGGTGCCGATGATATCCAATATAGTGTATCGGATGGCGTATCACGTTCCACCACTGCTACGGTGAGTATTACTGTGGTTGCGCCGCCAACAACGCCCACACCATCATCCCCTACTTCGTCCAGCAGTAGTGGATGTAGTTTTGCTCCTGCATCAGTCGGCGCATCGTCAGCACCTTTATTGTTGCTGTTACCCTTTATTGTTGCACTGTGTCGGCGAGGTCGGCAGCACAAATAAAAGAAAGTAAATTACTTTTTCTGCACACCCGCTTGGCGTAACACTGCGATAAATTCGCTGGCGTGGCGGTGTTGGCTGATAATCTCTAACAGCGTTGCGCCGCGATCATTGCGCACATTAATGTCGCGCCCTGCTGCACAAAAGTATTGTACAAATAGGCGAAAATCACTGCTACGCATGCTTTGATATGCTCGCAATAGACAATGAAAATCGGCATGAAGGTGTGTAGGGGGCTGTATATAGAGGAAACTACGCACTCGTTCGGGAGTCCATACCTCATCAATGACTTTTTCTTTATCTTTTTTCAATATGGTGGGGTTATTTATCCAATAACTTATCGTGCATCATTTGATTGAGCATTTTGGGATTTGCTTGTCCTTTAGATAGGCGCATGGCTTGCCCGACAAAGTAACCCAATAATTTTTTGCGCTTATTTTCATCTGCTACTCGGTATTGTGCCACCTGTTTGGGCGACGCGACAATCACTTCATTAATCCAGCCCAATAAAGTGTCGGAATCGGATAACTGCGCTAAATGTTCTCGGTCAATAATTGATTTGGGGTCCTGATTGCTTTCCCACATTTTTGTGAGTACGTGCTGGGCGGCAGTATTGCTAATCGTTTGAGCGCACACTTGATTTAATAGTTCACCGAGCCGTTTTGGGGCAACTGGACAATCGGCGATGGCGGTGTGCGTTTTATTTAATTGGGCGGTTAGCATACCGACAACCGTATTGGCGGCGAATAGTTTGTCTTCACAATGAATGATGAGTTCTTCAAAATACTGGGACCGATCAAAATCTGTGGCAATGAAATTGGCGGTTGTTGGAGGGATACCGTACTCTTTTATAAAGCGCTGACTTTTTTCTTGCGGTAATTCTGGCATGCCTGTGCGTAGGGCGTCAATGTTTTTTTCGCTGACGATTACTGGCGGCAAATCGGGATCGGTAAAATAGCGGTAATCGTGATCGGCTTCTTTTTCGCGCATACTCCGTGTTGTGCGACTTTTTTCATCGTATAGTCGCGTTTCACGAGTAATGCTTTGTCCTTTGCGAAGTAAACTGATGTGCCGCTGCACTTCGTAGTCAATGGCCTGCTCAACGAAGCGGAAAGAATTGATATTTTTGATTTCCGTTCTTTGACCAAGTTTTGTGCTCCCCGCCGGTCTGACGGAGACATTAATGTCAAAACGCATAGACCCTTCTGCCATTTTTCCATCTGAAATGCCAATGTAACGGACTAATTGATGGATCTGTTTGAGGTATGCCACTGTCTCGTGGGCATTGCACATGTCGGGTTCGGATACGATCTCTAATAAAGGCATTCCGGCGCGATTTAAGTCCACTGCAGATTGATGGGGAGATTGATCGTGGAGTAATTTTCCTGCATCTTCTTCTAAATGTGCATGATGGATGCGGATGGTTTTAGCCACGTTATTACTTGTAATGCTCACCTTCCCGTTGCCGATGATGGGGGTATAATATTGGCTAATTTGATATCCTTTGGGAAGATCGGGATAAAAATAATTTTTTCTATCAAATGTTGATCGCTGGTTAATATGTGCGCCTATGGCAATGCCGAATTTGACCGCCATAGACACAGATTGTTGGTTGAGTACGGGGAGTGTACCGGGCAAAGCGAGATCAATTTCATGTGCTTGACTATTAGGAGCCGCGCCGTAAAGGGTATGCGCTGCCGAAAATAACTTGGATTGCGTAGCGAGCTGGACGTGAATCTCAACGCCGATCATTGTTTCCCAATCAATTGTCATCTTTTTACGGTATTCTTTGGTCTAATGAAAATTACTACGGCACTATCAGTTAATGGTGCATGCGGATAAAATTGTTCCCCCAGATATTATAATTGATGTATGGTAGAACCTTTTACTGATACGATGCGAGCATATTTGTGGTGAGTCACATAAAGTTATTCCAGCCGCGTTTGAGCGCTTCCTTTTTTTTACCCCAATATTGGTTGATATGGTTGGTTTTATTGGCGATATTTGTGTTGGCGTATATGCCGAAATTCGTGCGCTACTTTATCGGCAATGTCCTTGGGCGGCTCTACTACATCGTCTATAAAAAAGGACGCACAGTTGCAATGACTAATCTACGCCTTTGTTTCCCCGATCAATCTGCCGATGAACGAAACAAGATGGTGCGGCAATGTTTTTATTGTTATGGTCAAATTGTTCCCCTCTATGCAGTGCTCTGGTTTCGCAGTAGTCGATACATCACGCATATGACGCGTTATATCGGCTTACACCATCTCCAACGCGCAATTGATAATGGTGATAATGTCATTTTAATCAATGCCCATATGATAGGTATTGATTGGTGCGGGGTTACTTTGTCCCAATTTATTCCGTCCGTGTCATTCATTAACCCTGTCAATAACCGACTGCTGGATTACTTGCATACCCGTTACCGTACGCGCTATGGTGGTATCGTCATTGACCGCAATAGCGGTGTAATGAATTTGGCACGCGCGTTAAAAGTGAACCCATGCTATATCGCCTCATACGACACATCAGGCGACGCACAACGCGCTGTATTTGCCCCATTCTTTGGCACGCAATTCTCAACCAATTCTGCTATCGCTCGCTTAGCACGTTTATTTCAATCCATAGTCATTCCTGTGATCCCTATCATCCAGCCCAACGGAGAAGGCTGTCATATCCACTTTGGAGCGCCACTCCAGAATTTTCCCAGCGATGATAACCGAGACAACGCTGTGCGTATCAATAAAGCAATGGAAGAACTCATTGCATTGGCACCCGAACAATATATGTGGCTCGCCCGGCGTTTTAGGGTGCAACCTGATGGGAAATCCCCGTACCATTAAGATTGTGTTGAGGGGATGAGACGGAGTAGCCATTCAAGCTGCATGGTCTTCTCGCATGTAATTTTATAAAGATCACGAATGAAAATATACCGTTTAGCCTATTTTGTTTCTCATCCCATACAGTACCAAATTCCTTTATTACAGGAGATTGCGCGCCACCCATATATTGACTTGCAGGTCTTTTTTGTTTCGGATTTTTCACTCAATGAATTTTACGATCAAGAATTTGGTCGGAGTATCAAATGGGACGTTCGTTTATTGACTGGATATCATTATCAATTCTTATCATCACGCGGACAACAAAATGAATTTTCTTTTCTCACCCCGCGCACCACAAGCATTTCCCACTTGTTGCACACGCAATCGTGGGACGCAGTATGGGTGCATGGTTACCAACATTATGCGCTATTGCAAGCAATGCGCGCATCCCAGCGGTATAAGATCCCTTTATTTTATCGTTGTGAAGCGACTTTATCCAGCGCGCCACAGCGGATACTGAAAGATTATTTCATTCGCCGATTAGTAAAAAACGCCGCGGCTTTATTATGGGTCAGCCGCGCTAATCGCGAATATTATTGCCATTATGGTGCGCAGGACGATCAATTTTTTTATATGCCTTATGCGGTAGATAATGCTTATTTTCGCCAACGCTGTCAAGAGGCAGCGGCGCTGGGTAGCGAAATACGCACCCAGTTAAATATTGGCATGGACGATAAAGTGATATTGTTTGCCAGTAAAATATACGAGAGAAAAAATGCGTTACTCTTACTGGATGCTTACGCTGACTTACAGCCTCATGAGCGAGATAAAAGCGTTTTGCTGTATATCGGGGATGGCAATCAACGCACTCAACTCGAGGAAAATATCATTGCTTTGGGATTAGAAAATTGTGTGCGGTCACTCGGTTTTAAGAACCAATCGGAGTTACCGGCATATTACCAATTGGCTGATGTTTTTGTCTTACCCTCCACAAAGGAACCTTTCGGCTTGGTGATCAACGAGGCAATGAATGGCGGTGCGGCAATTATTACGACCGAGCATGTTGGCGCTGCGCATGATTTAGTGCATACCGGTGTCAACGGTTATATTCTCCCTGCAAATGACCGGGAGGCCTTGACGAATAGTATGCGTGCTTTACTCAGTCACCCCGATCTGTGTCATCAGATGGGACAAGAAAGTTTGCGCATCATAGATTCTCACTCATATAAAGAGGATGTCGCTGGTTTATGGCAAGCATTACAAACAAAATCTTGAATACAGGCACGCACCAATCATCTGTTTTGCGTATTGTGGTGGTGGGTAATGATTGCGGACGTACCGCTCAAAGATGCCGTGCCATGCGCGAATTGCAACATCAAGTGACCATGTTGGCTGACCAACCAAATGATTCTTTGTTGTTTGGCAATATAACCATACTAGATAAGATTACGCACCGCATCGGATTACCTTTAGATCGGCATCATGTCAATCGACAACTCTATCAGCATGCTCAGCAACACTCCATTGATCTATTATGGGTAGAAAAATGCTTGGTGCTTTACCCCACCACTATACGGCGTATTATGCGTCTACAAAGGCACATGACCATAGTATTTTTTAGCGAAGATAATATGTGCTTGCCTCACAACCAGAGCATTTATTTTCGCCATTGTTTACCACTTTATCATCACGTTTTTACCACAAAATCATCCAACGCGGGCGCCGATGGCTTACCTGCTTTCGGAGCGCGTCAAGTGCATTTTGAAATGAAAACTTTTGATCATCATTACCATCGTCCAATTGACCCGACAAGTGATGAACGGAAGCAGTTGGGAGGCGATGTCGGTTTTTGTGGCACCTATGAAAGACCCCGTGCCACAATGATGCTGTCGCTGGCGCGCGCCGGAATCAAGGTGCGCGTTTTTGGGAATGGTTGGAAAAAATGGGTTGGCAAGCATCCGAATTTGCTGGTTGCCAATCACCCGCTTTACGGTGAAGAGTATATCCAGCACTTATGTGCCACAAAAATTAACTTGGCTTTTTTGCGCCAATTAAATGGCGATTTGCATACCGATCGTTCGGTAGAAATCCCCGCCTGTTCTGCTTTTATGTTAGCGGAAGATTCAAATGAGCATAGACAACTCTATATTGATGGGAAAGAGGCAGTTTTTTTTCCACCCAACGATGAAAAGGCACTTATTAAACAGGTGCGCTACTATCTGGCGCACGATGATGAAAGACAAGCAATTGCAAAGGCGGGTCGTGTGCGCTTGTTGGCAGACAAACGAAGCCATCATGATTTCTTAACGCGCATCTTGCCGATGGTCAGGGCAAAAAATGCATCAAAATCATTGCATTAAATGGGGGTCGTTGGGTGGGGTTTGCCAAGTGATGTATGCTTTTCACACAGACATTCCCGAGGCAAAGAATATATGTTGTGGGAAATATAATTCCCTTATTTTATCTTTGAGCAATGAAGGCGATTACATACTTGATCCATTCTGTGGTAGCGACACAACAAGAGTAGTGGCGATTAAACATGAGCCGATACTGTGTCGGCATAGATCATAGTGAGGAACTTTTATGCCCAAGAATATAAAACCATACGTAAGATGGGCGTGCAACAAAATGTGGAACAATCAGAAATCAACGCCAATTTACGGGGGTAAATTGGCGTTGATTTGAGGTTTCTGGCGGCTTACAGACGGGAACACTGTAGAAGTTTGTTCCCACTGATGTATTTGTTTGTTAGGAATCGGCTGCTTGATAGCGCTTATAGTAGGCGCTGGATAAGGCATAAAAATCATCGTCAATTTCATCGCGTAGCGTATTCAATTGAGTCTGTGTGTATGGTTGAACGCACTCAATACCGTAGCTGGGCAAATCGTCAAGAGACGATAGGTTGGGGCTGTGCAATAAGTCATTCACCCAACACAAAGGAGGGCGATGACGTGCGTAGGACACTGATTCATCCTCCAATCGTTTAGCGAGTAGTTGGGCATCACACACCCGCATTCTATCGCTTAAAACATGGATCAATAATTGCTGTAGTCGTTGCTCAATTGCTTTTTTTTCTGAAAGATTATAGCGATTCCAATTGACTATTTCCGTAGCAAAACGTTTGCACCCACGACAGATAGAGTCGCCAATACTCGTCGAGCAAATCCCGATACAGGGCGATGGAATATCTAAGTTATTTTGTTTTACGGTTGATGATGTGGATGGCATGATTGTGTAGGGCGAGAGCTGCTTCGTGCACTGCTTCGGAAAATGTTGGATGGCCAAAAACCATTAAGGTTAAATCTTCGGCACTCCCTTGAAATTCAATCGCGATGGCGACTTGCTGTATGAGATCGGCGGCGTTAGGCCCCACTATATGTCCGCCGAGAATACGGTCGGTTTCGGCATGGGCAATTAATTTAACTAATCCATGCGCATCATCAGCCGCTAATGCCCGCCCGCTTGCTGCAAAAGGAAAGGACCCCGTTTTATACGGCACGCCTGCGGATTTCAATTCGTGCTCGGTTTTCCCCACCGCCGCAATCTCTGGGTGCGTGTAGATAATGGAAGGGATGCAATCGTAATTCAGTGTCGGTTGTTTGCCTACAATACGTTCCACGACCATGATGCCTTCTTCCGAACCCTTGTGTGCGAGCATGGGACCGCGCACGACATCACCGACTGCATAGACATGGGGCACATTTGTCGCACAGTATTCATCGACGATTATAAACCCGCACTCATCGGTTTTTACCCCGCAATCGTCGGCAAGTACACCATGTGTGTATGGACGTCTCCCGACAGCAACGACTACGCGATCGAAAGTTTCACTGACTTCTTTGCCGTCATTCTCGTAGACCACAACAACCGTATCGCCATCAATTTTACTGGAAGTGACTTTACATCCTAAACGGATATCTAGCCCTTGTCCGCTCAATATCTTCAATGATTCTTTGGCGATTTGCTTATCCATAGCGGGTAGGAAATCTGGTAACGCTTCAATAACGACTACTTCGGCACCCAATCGCTTCCACACACTGCCGAGTTCTAATCCGATGACTCCCGCACCTATGACTCCCATCCTTTTGGGCACGGTATCAAAAGCGAGTGCGCCGGTAGAATCTACGACCAAGTCATCATGGATCGGTAGGGGAGGGATCTGTGTCGGCACCGATCCGGTGGCGAGAATAATGTGCTCAGCAGTGAGAGTCTCCGTTTTACCGTTATGGGGCGTAAAGGCAACTTTTTTATCCGCTAACAATTGCCCTGTGCCGAATAACGGGGATACTTTATTCCCTTTGAACAAGCCGCTAATACCACTCGTGAGTTGCTGGATAATTTTGTTTTTGCGCTCCATCATTGTGTGCACATCAATTTGTGCCGATTGTGCTTTTATGCCATGCGCATCACTGTGGTGCTGTAAATCGTAGAAGCGCTGGGAAGTGTCCAATAATGCTTTGGAAGGAATACAGCCAACATTCAGACAAGTGCCGCCTAATACGGGGTTGTTATCGGAATCCAACCATTTATCAATGCAGGCAACGTTTAAGCCGCATAATGCCGCACGAATTGCTGCCACATAGCCAGCAGGTCCAGCACCTATGACAATAAGATCAAAATGTGATTTTTGGGACATCAATCTTCCATTAGTAATTGAGCAGGTTTTTCAATTTGCTCTTTAATATACACTAAATAAAGCACCGCTTCTTTACCATCAATTAACCGATGATCGTAAGACAATGCCACATACATCATTGGGCGAATGCAAATCGCATCATCGACCACCACAGGGCGTTTTTTGATCGCATGCATGCCTAATATTGCCGTTTGCGGAGGATTGATGATTGGAGTAGAGAGCAATGATCCAAATACACCGCCATTGGTGATGGTAAAACAACCGCCGCTGAGTTCGTCTAATTCTAAATGCCCTGTGCGTGCGCGTTGGGCGAAATCGGCAATGTGTTGGTCAATGGCAACTAACGATAAACGATCGGCATTGCGAATCACAGGAGTGACTAACCCCCTATCGGTGGATACGGCAATGCTGATGTCGTAGTAGTTATGTTGGACAATTGTTTGCCCATCAATAGATGCGTTGATATTCGGGAAAGCTTTTAATGCCCGAGTGACCGCGCGCACAAAAAAAGGAAGAAGGCCAATTTTGACTCCTGTACTATCGTCTTGTGCTGGAGCAAGTTGGGTGCGAATATCCATCAAAGCATGCATATCGAGTTCGTTAAATGAAGTGAGCATAGCAGTTTCATTTGTCGCTTGAAGCAAACGTTCGGCTATGCGTGAGCGCAGTCGCGACATAGGGATATAATTTTCGCTCCGTTCGTCACCATTGCTGGTATCGTTTTTACTGGAATCCACAGGCTTGGGCGGCGTCTTGCGCTCACGAGAGGCAATAGAACGGAGGACATCTTCTTTAAGAATGCGTTTATTTTTTCCAGAGGATTGCACTTCGTTTAGCACCACATTATGTTCTTTGATCGCTTTGTGTGCCGCTGGATTGATCGGTGGCGGTGTGGGGGAATCGGAGTGTGGGGAATCTGGCGTGGTGGCGGTTGCTGGTGGTTCAGACGGTTCTAAATAAGCGATTACTTCTTCGCTGGTTATGGTGGCTCCTTTGTCCACTAAAGTTTTATTGAGTATGCCGTGCTGTGGGGCAACGATTTCCATAGTTATTTTATCGGTTTCTATTTCAGCAATGACGGTATCACGTGGTAGAAAATCGCCGGTTTGGTGATGCCAATCTAATAATTGTCCATTCGCCACCGATTCCGGTAAAACAGGCGCCTTAATGGGGATCAAAGAACTCTTTTCTTTTGTCACTGGTCGCTATCAAAAAGTGCTTGTTGAACTAATTGATTTTGCTGTTGCTGATGGATTTTAGGGTACCCCACAGCAGTCGATGCTGACGGATCTCTCCCAACATAACTTAAAGATGGATTGGTTGCTAATTTTTGTAGTACGCGCCTAATGCGATGGCGACCATTATGCCACGCCCCTTGATTGCGGGGTTCTTCTTGACACCACAGCACCTCTTTCAGTTTTGGATAGATCTGCAATTGAGCAGTGATTTCTTCATACGGGAAAGGATAAGGTTGTTCCAAGCGCACAATGGCAACATGTCGAATGTTCTGCTCGTGTGCGGTAGCATACAAATCGTAATACACTTTACCGCTACATAATATGAGTCGGGTCACTTGTTCGTTATCGTTCACCAAAGAATCACCGATCACTGGATGGAAGGGACCCTGTGCCAATTCGTCCATAGTGGAAATAGCCAGAGGGTGGCGCAACAAACTTTTAGGAGTCATTACAACTAACGATTTACGCAATGGACGAATTACTTGTCGGCGGAGCAAATGAAAGATTTGTGCGGGTGTGCTCGGAATACAAACTTGGATATTATTTTCCGCACACAATTGCATGTAGCGTTCTAAACGCGCCGATGAATGTTCAGGTCCTTGTCCTTCATAGCCGTGAGGTAAAAACATGGTTAATCCAGATAGTCGGTCCCATTTGAATTGACCACTACTGATAAATTGGTCGGTGATCATTTGTGCCCCATTGGCAAAATCGCCAAATTGTGCTTCCCAGATTAACAATGTATTCGGGTTAGTTGTCGCGTATCCATACTCAAATGCTAAAGCAGCTAATTCGGAGAGCAATGAATCGTAAATCACAAAGTCAGCCCACTTTTCTTTTTGACCAACATTTTGGAGCGGGGTATATATTTCGCCATTTTTTTGGTCGTAGTAGCGTGCGTGGCGATGCGAAAAAGTACCGCGCACACTATCTTGTCCGACAAGCCGCACTGGATATTTTTCTGCTAATAGGCTGGCGTACGCGAGTATTTCCGCTCCTCCCCAGTTGAAAGATTTTTCGCCTTCCCCCATCAAACGTCTTTCTTCAATGATTTTACTCGCTTGTTTATGTGGCGTAAATTGTTCGGGGATCTGTGCTAATTGCTGCGATAATTCTTGCAATCGCTCTTTGGGCACAGATGTATCACAATACGATGACCATTCGTGATTCAAATAAGGTGACCAGTCCACATATAAAGAAGTGTTGGTTTTTTTAACCAAATAAATAGAAACCGCTTGATCGCTATCTAATCGATGGCGATAATTGTCACGCATACTTTGGGCTTCCTCGGCGGTCACGGTGTTGTGGTGGGTTAATTGATCGGCATAAAGTGTGCAAATGGTCTTTTTCTTTTTAATTTTCTGATACATCATCGGCTGTGTGATGAAAGGGTCATCGGCTTCATTATGTCCGTAACGCCGATAACACACGAGGTCAATGACGATATCTTTATGAAAAAGAAAGCGATAATTACACGCCATGATGGCGGCTCTAATGACTGCTTCTGGTTTTTCGGCATTGACATGCAAAATAGGAGCTTGGATAATTTTGGCGACATCGGTGCAGTATTCGGTGGAGCGCGCATCCCGCTGCTCGCTGGTCGTAAACCCGATTTGGTTATTGACGACAATATGAATGGTGCCGCCAGTGGAGTAAGCGCGCGTTTGCGACATTTGCAAAGTTTCCATCACGACACCTTGTCCCGCAAAAGCGGCGTCACCGTGCACTAACACTGGCAGTATTTTTTTGCGGTTTAAGTCTTTATAGCGATCTTGGCGCGCCCGTACCGAACCTTGCACAACTGGGGAAATCACTTCTAAATGCGAGGGGTTAAACATGAGTGCGAGGTGCATTTCTTTTCCGCCAACTTCTAAATTGGAGGAAAATCCTTGATGGTATTTCACATCACCGGATGGCGACGACACCGATGCGGTGCCATCAAATTCGGCAAATAAATCTTTGGGTTTTTTGCCCATAATATTGACGAGAACATTCAATCGCCCGCGATGCGCCATTCCAATAACGATTTCGGCTACTTTTTCCTGTGCCGCTTTTTCAATGACTCTCTCTAATAAGGGGATAAGCGTTTCAGCACCTTCTAATCCAAACTTTTTGGTGCCCGGATAATTGCGAAATAAATGATTTTCCATTTCTTCGGCGGCAGTCAACCGACCTAAAAGGTGTAATCGATTATCTTTGCGAAAACGGTATTTGCCGCGCTCTAATTGGTTTTGCCACCATTGCTGTTCTTCGGTGTCGGTGATATGCATAAATTCTGCGCCAATGTCGCCACAATAAGCATTGCGTAAGCGTTTGACTATCTCCGCTAAAGGGAGTGAATCTGGTTCACCGTATAACCGATTGGCGTGAAAAGACAGCGTTAAATCATGATCATCAAGGCGGTGATACTGTAATTGTAAATGAGGAATTCGTGATGTTTCTCTCGCCAATAGTGGATTGATATCTGCTTCTTGATGGCCGCGGTGGCGATAAGCGCTAATCAACTCTTCCACATAAACTTGTTTCGTGCTGCTTTGCGATGGTGTCGGAATGGCAATGGGGAGATGCTCATGGCTGTGCTCTGCCGGCAGACCATTGCCTTCTTGCTGAATCCTATGGAAATAATCACACCAACTGGCGGGTATGGCGGACGGGTCAGCGATAAACTTCTCGTAGAGATGTTCGGTGTATTCCGTACTATCCCCAGTTAAGTGAGGTAAAGGCGAGGTGTTTTTATTTTTGAGAGTGCTCATGCACTAAGTTGCACTAAGTGGAGTGCTCAATAAGCATGGTGCGAATTTTACTAATCGCCTCAGTGGGATTTAATTGCTTGGGGCATACAGAGACACAGCTTTGGATCCCATGGCAGCGAAATACTTTATAAGGATCGTCTAAATCATTCAAACGTTCTGTCGTCGCAGTGTCTCGGCTATCAATAATAAATCGGTATGCTTGTAAGAGCCCAGCAGGTCCAATAAATTTTTCTGGATTCCACCAGAAAGAAGGGCAACTCGTTGAACAACAGGCACAGAGTATACATTCGTATAACCCGTCTAATTTGGCGCGATCTTCAGGCGATTGTGTGCGTTCAATGGCAGGTGCAGGCGTATTGTTGATGAGGAAAGGTTTAGTTTTTTCATATTGGGCATAAAATTGGCTCATATCAACGCTTAGGTCGCGAACAACGGGTAATCCCGGGAGCGGGCGGAGGACAAGCTTATTTTTTTTCACGGTTTGTGAAAGTGGTGTAATACATGCCAACCCATTTTTGCCATTCATATTGACACCATCCGATCCGCATACACCTTCGCGGCATGAACGGCGATAGGTGATACTGGGGTCAACAGCCTTTAGTTCCTCCAATACATCCAACACCATTAGATCTTTGCCTTGAGTATCGTATTGAAAATCTTGCATGTGCGGTTTTTCGCCGCTATCTGGGTTATACCGATAAATACTGACATTTAGCATATTAATAAGTCCTCGCTTTGGGTTGGAAGGGATCAACACTGCTCGGTTGAAAATTCACTTCCCGTTTTTCTACGCGCTGATCAGAGGGAAAATACAAAGAATGGCACAACCAATTCTCATCATCGCGTTCAGTAAAGTCTTCCCGTGCTTGCGCTCCACGACTCTCTTTGCGTGCTTCAGCAGCAATAGCAGTGGCTTTGGCAACTTCAAATAAATTGTGCAATTCCAATGCCTCTATGCGCGCCGTATTAAAAACTGTACTTTTGTCCACTAAATGCACGGCGTATATTTGCTCGCGCAGTTCTTTGAGCAGAGCGATTCCTTTTTTCATTAAATCGCCATTGCGAAAAACACCAAAATGATCTTGCATCACTGTTTGCAGTTTTTTGCGCAATACAGCAGTATTCCCGCCATCTTGGCTGTTATCCAAGTGTCGTAAACGCTGTAGGGCGCGATCTAAATCGGATTCGCTGGCTTCTCTGTGCGTAACACCTTCTTGCAGTGCGCGTTGAATGAAAAGGCCTGTTGCTCGCCCAAACACGACAAGGTCGAGGAGAGAATTGCCCCCTAAACGATTTGCTCCATGTACCGAAACACATGCCGCCTCGCCGCAAGAAAATAAACCATCAACCAAGCAATCCTGTCCATTTTTGCGGGTGAGTGCTTGCCCATGTAAATTGGTGGGGATACCCCCCATCATGTAATGGCAAGTGGGCACAACAGGGATTGGATGATGCACTGGGTCCACATGGGCGAAAGTTTTGGATAATTCACATATACCCGGTAATCGTGAATTGAGCACTTCTTCGCCGAGGTGATCGAGTTTGAGCATTACATGGTCTTTATTCTCGCCACATCCTTTATCGTCGCGCATTTCTAACACCATCGAACGTGCCACTACATCACGGCTTGCTAAATCTTTTGCATTAGGAGCATAGCGCTCCATAAAGCGTTCGCCGTCTTTGTTAATTAAATAACCGCCTTCACCGCGGCACCCTTCGGTGACTAATACACCCGCCCCGTAAATACCGGTCGGATGGAATTGCCACATTTCCATATCTTGCATGGGAAAACCCGCACGCAGTGCCATGCTCACTCCATCGCCACTATTGATGTGGGCATTGGTGGTGGAAGCGTAAATCCGTCCCGCACCACCTGTGGCGAGCACGGTCACAGATGCTTTGACATAGACAATTTCGCCGGTTTCAATGCAAATAGCAATCACCCCAGTGACGGTTTCGTCTTGATTGAGCACTAAATCTACCGCAAACCACTCGTTAAGGAAGATGGTATTGTGTTTAAGGTTATTTTGATACAGGGTGTGTAAGAGAGCGTGACCAGTGCGGTCAGCTGCTGCACAAGTTCGCGCCGCCTGTCCACCTTCGCCAAAATTTTTTGATTGCCCTCCAAATGGGCGCTGATATATCCGTCCTTCCTCAGTGCGAGAGAAAGGCAATCCCATATGTTCTAGTTCAAAGACAGTTTGCGGTCCCTCACGGCACATATATTCTATGGCGTCTTGATCACCGATATAGTCCGATCCTTTCACGGTGTCATACATATGCCATCGCCAATCATCATCGGGATCATCACTAGCGATGGCGCAGGTGATTCCGCCTTGTGCGGATACAGTGTGCGAACGGGTAGGAAATATTTTAGAGAGGACAGCGGTGTTATATCCCGATTGTGCCAGTTGCAGTGCGGCTCGCATACCTGCGCCGCCACCGCCAATGATAATGCCGTCATAAGATAAGGTGCGAACTCTGCTCATTTTTGTGTACTCTATTACTTTATGTTTATCCGTGCATTTCTATGCCCAGAGAATTAAAATGCCCCAAATCACATAAGCAACTAAAATAGTCGCGCATACTCCTTGAAAAAGCAAGCGCAACAGGGTTGCTTTATTGCCCATTAAACGCACGGTGATGTAATCGGTGGATACCGACCACAAACCAATCCACGCGTGCAATGTCAGTGAAAGCAAAGCGAGCAGGGTATATATTTTAAGAGGGGTTGATGAAAAACAATTCTTCCATTGATGATAATCCATGTTGGGATTCATAGCGATCCATCCGATCATCACCACTGCATAAGAGAGCAAAATTAAAGCGCTGAGTCGTTGGGTCAACCAATCGGCAACACCGTTACGTCCCCAGTTCGTTACTGTTTTTACCATAACAGCCATCCCGCCACTGCGAGCGACCACAAAAAAGCAAGGGCAATTGTCGTCCACGCCATCGTGATCCCGCCACGCAATGATTCACCGATACCAATATCCATTAATAAGTGTTTGCATCCAGCGAGCATATGGTAACCGAGTACCGACAAACCCGCCCACACGCTAATTTGACCCCACCAAGTATGCAGGCATTCCTGCAAGGTTAGAAATTGTCGTTCGGAGGATAGACTCTGTTCAAGTCCAAAGAGTAATACGAAAGATCCGACAAATAATATCACACCCGATATACGGTGCATGATAGAAGTGTAAGCAGTCACCGGTAATGCGATGGTTGAAATGTCTAAATTGGTAGGTCGTTTATCTTTCATCTCAATTTATTTGCCCATTGAACCCGCAATGCCTGCCATATCAACTGTTGTCAAGATAGGCGTATTATAGCATACTTATATTAGTATACATTTATTGGCATTGCTATAAAAACAGATGGCATGCAAAAATGAAGATATAGCAGAGACGGACGAAAGCGTTGTGAATATTTTACCCTGTGATTGTACCGACTAAAGTACACCAACTTTCATTTTTTGGATGTTACGCGTAAGCAAATTTCGCCTCTGGCAAGGCGTGCACGCACCGATTCATTTATTGCCACATCGGATGGTTGCCGAATAATAGCACCATCACTCCGCAACACCACTGAATAGCCTCGTTGCAAAGTTGCTTGCGGCGATACGGCGGTCAATTCGCGCTTGTATTGTATGAGTTGTGCTGTTCTATACTGCATACGATGGAGTGTGGAACGGCGCAATGAACGTATCTGCGTATGGAGTATTTCTTTTTGTTGGCGCCATAGGGGTTCAGGATGTTTTAATCGTAACCGATAGTGACGGAGTTGTTCACGATAAAGGTGTAGATGGCGCTCAAAACTATTGCTGAATCGCTGGATATATTCGTCAAATAACTGTGTTTGTGTCTGCCATGCTTCTTTTGGATGGCGCAACCCGTGCCGGTAGTTATTTAATTTTTCGTTCTGGCGGTGCAGATTGTTCGTGGTGTGTGCAATCATACGCTGGCAACAATCTTGAATACTTTGTTTTAATTCATTTTTATCGGGGGTGAGGTGTTCGGCTGCCGCTGAAGGAGTGGGTGCACGGTAATCCGCCACAAGATCAATAATGGTAAAATCAACTTCATGGCCGATAGCGCTCACGGTCGGCAAACGGCTTTCAGCGACCGCACGTGCCATTGCTTCATCATTAAATGCACTTAAATCTTCCGCACTGCCACCGCCCCGTGCAATTAAAATAACATCAATGGGTGGATCGCATTGCATAGTGTTTGCGGAAGATAAAGCGCGAATAACCGCATTGGCAGCGTATTTGCCTTGTACCTGCACGCCGATGATACTCAGTTTCATTGCCGCAAAACGTCTTTTGATAATGCTTTTAATATCTTCAATCACTGCACCGCTCGGCGAAGTGATCACTGCGATATGATGCGCTAAAGCGGGTAGTTTTTTCTTCCGCTCTAAAGCAAACAATCCTTCTTGGTCTAATTTTTTTTTTGAGCTGTTCGAATTGTTGCAATAAATCGCCTGTCCCAGCAAGTTGCACTGACCGTGCGATAAATTGGTACTGCCCCC